>CAMAMZ010000107.1 GCA_945837185.1 uncultured Bacteroidales bacterium
TCAATTCCTTGCAAGCTTTATGATAGTAGTGTATTTTGTCGGGTGAGTCCATAATAGGGTGAAATCGGAATATGCGCTGGAAGTGTAAAAGCGTTGGCTTCGCCTGATTTTTAGTTTACGGCATAGCTTAAGCAAACCAAAAGGAAGGGTGGACTGTAACGAATAAGCTGCGGGGAAGCGGGAGGGTAAAGGAATATAAACGTAAGGTGGCATGCAACTTTGAAAGGGTAAATGAGTGTTGTTGTGCTGAAGTATGATAATGTATGAACGAGGAAAAAATGAATAGTGTGTATGATGTATGAGAAACACCGTTGGAAAAAGGGCTTTCAATAACTTTTAGATGCTTGTTTTGTGGTGTTTTGTACTTAAAAAATAAGGAAAATTTAAACAAATATACAAATTATACTAAAAATATGCGCCAGACAGTCTAATATCTCGGATTTTTTTTATAGATTTGCAAAAACAAAGTAGAAGAACAAGACAAGTTACCTTAATTAATGTATGGCGAAATATAATATAACCGAAAAGAAAGAGAAAGATGCAGCCTATCGAAATCTGGTAAGCCCGCAACTTATGGACGAGCTGAAAGAAAAGATATTGGAAATAATTCTGTTGCAGAAAAAATACAAGGACAAGAATTATTCTGCAAAGGATTTGGCAGTAGACTTGGGAACGAACACACGCTATATCTCTGCGGTCGTGAACGTGAGGTTTCACATGAATTATACCTCATTTGTCAACAAATACCGTATTGAAGAGGCTATGGCGTTGTTGGTCGACAAACGGTATGTGAATCTCAACATGGAGGAGATTTCGGATATGGTGGGCTTTGCCAACCGTCAGTCATTCTATGCCTCTTTCTATAAGATTTGCGGCTGTACTCCTCGCGACTATCGTTTACGTCATTCCTCGCAATACAATGTGTTGCGCGAAAAGCAAAGAAAGCAGACGCGCAAGTCTGCCACAGAAGGAAATAAAGAGGTTCAGGAATAGAAATTAACGGCTCAGGAGATGTTGGCTGTTTGGAGGAGAGGGTAGGTATCTACGCTCTGCTCTTTGAAATGACACGGTGTGCAAAAGGTGCTGTGCGCAATAAACAATGTCGCGCACGATGATGTGCACCGTGCAGGTCAATATGTAAGGCTGTATTTCTGGCATAAACAACATGACAGATAGTTTTAAGTATTTAGATGAGCGCTTTGCAGACATACAAATGCTGCATTATCGCTTGAAGGGCTTTGAAGCGCTTTCACCACAACAGAAAGCCTATGTTTATTATTTGTCGCAGGCAACGCTGGCAGGGCGTGACATCACCTTCGATCAGTTTTGCCAATGCAACCTTGAAATAAGGAAAATCTTTGAAACAATATACGAATACTATGAAGGTGATCGCAAGTGTGAGGCCTTCGAGGCGCTCGTTGTTTATCTCAAACGACTGTGGTTCTCCAATGGTATTCATCACCATTATGGCATGGACAAGTTTCAGCCCAACTTTTCACCGGCATATTTTCATGAAGTGCTCCATGCCGTGGGTGCGCAACATCTTCCTTTGCGCGAACAAGAAACGATAAACGACTTATATCAAAGAGTTTACCCTATTCTATTTCAAGAAGAGGTTATGGCCAAGCGTGTCAACAAAGCAGATGGGCAGGATTTGGTATGTTCCTCGGCTTGCAATTACTATGATGGGGTTACGCAGCACGAGGCAGAATCCTTCTATGCGCAGCAACGCGACAACTATAAAGGCACGGATATACCCTCCTTTGGTCTGAACAGTCGTTTGGTGAAAAATCATGAAGTGATAGAAGAGGAAGTGTATAAGGTTGATGGACTATATGGAAAGGCCATCGAGCAAATCATATATTGGCTCATGCAAGCCCGAGAGGTGGCGGAGAATGCTACCCAGCAGCAGCTCATTGACCACCTCGTAAACTTCTACCGCGATGGCAATCCAGCCACGTTCGACCGCTATTCTATAGCATGGGTTAAAGCTTTGCAAGGACAGATAGATTTTATAAACGGATTCATTGAAGTGTATGGCGACCCGCTTGGCATCAAGGCTTCCTGGGAAGGCATTGTGGAGTATCGTGATGAAGAAGCCACACAACGCACGCAAGCCATTAGCAACAATGCACAATGGTTTGAGGACCATTCGCCTGTTGATGCACGGTTCCGAAAGCCTGTCGTCAAGGGTGTTTCGGCACATGTGGTGTGCGCAGCTATGTTAGGAGGCGACCTCTATCCCTCTACGGCCATCGGTATCAACCTGCCTAATGCTGAGTGGATTCGTGAGCAATATGGCTCAAAGAGTGTCACTATCGGCAATCTGATAGAAGCCTATAACGAGGTGTCTACTTGCAATGGATTCCTCGAAGAGTTTGTAGACGATGAGGCTATGCGCGCCCATATCCGTCGCTATGGCAACATTTGCGATGCGCTGCACACCGATTTGCACGAGTGTTTGGGGCATGGAAGCGGACAGTTGCTGCCAGGGGTGAGTGCCGATGCCCTGAAAGCCTATGGGAGCACCATCGAGGAAGCGCGTGCTGATTTGTTTGGACTGTATTATCTGGCTGATGAAAAACTCTTGCAATTAGGATTGTTGGAGAGTGCTACTGCCTTCCATGCACAATATTACACCTATATGCTCAACGGACTCCTCACACAGTTGGTGCGCATAGCTCCCGGTCAACAGCTCGAAGAAGCACACATGCGCAACAGAGCTCTCATTGCCCGATGGGTGTATGCACATGCCGAAGGCGCTGTGGAATTGCTTGTGCGTCAAGGTAAAACCTATATCGCCATTCATGACTACAACCGTTTGCGAAGGTGTTTCGGTGAACTCTTAGCCGAGGTGCAGCGCATCAAGAGTGAAGGCGATTTTGAGGCTGCCCGACAGTTGGTGGAACAATATGCCGTGCAAATCGATGCCCAACTGCATCAAGAGGTGCGTACGCGCTATGCACAACTTGACATCGCTCCGTTCAAAGGCTTTGTAAACCCAGTATTAACACCCATATATGATGCTGGTGGCAGATTGGTAGATGTGACGGTCGACTACACAGAGGGCTATACGGAGCAGATGCTACGCTATTCGCATGAGTTTGGCTTCTTGTAAAAGTGCATTGGTGAGTCCTTTGCCTCATGTTGGTTGGGCTGCTAAACAGCGCACAGGCAGCCCCATGATTATTCCTCTAATATGAATTTTGAGAATGAAAGAAGAAATACACGAGCAAATCAAGCAAATCAAACGGTCGTTCCGATCAGCGATGAACGGCCCTGTGTCGCAGTCCATGCGCGACAAGGGAACCCTTTATAAACTCAATTGGGGCGTGGCACTGCCCAAACTGCGGGAAATGGCGCAGCAGTATACGCCCTCCTACGAACTGGCCATCGAACTGTGGAAGGAACCTATCAGAGAATGCAAACTCATGGCCTTGATGTTGATGCCTCCAGAGGATATGCCCATGGAGGTGGTGGACATTTGGATGGAACAAACCCACACCCAGGAATTGGCAGAAGTGGCAGCTGTGCAACTCTACCAACATCTGTCGTATGCACCACTGTTAGCATTCAAATGGATGGCTTCGGCAGATGCCCTGCCGCAGATAACCGCCTACACCTTGCTGGGAAGACTCTTCATGAAAGGAATGGAACCCAATGAAAGGGGCATCAACGAATTTTTGGATCAGGCCATCACGGCATTGCAAAGCAGCCATGCCGGGGTGCAGCATGCTGCCTCCAATTGCTTGTGCAGATTTGCCGAATTGGGACAAATCTATGCGCAAATCATGGAAAAAGCACTAAAAATGCACGGACTTGCTTCCTTTTAAGGTTTTTTTCTTTACGATTGTGAAGCGTTATCCGCAAAAAATGCTAATTTTGTAGGGTTAAAAAGAAAAAAAGCCCATGTCGGACAGCATAAAAGAGATGGTAAAGGCCAAACTGGACAGCTATCTTGCGGTGTGCAATCATCGTAAGACACCTGAACGCTACGCCATCCTCGATGCTGTGTACAGCATGCCAGGCCATTTTACCTTGGTCGAATTGGGAGAACTGCTCGAAAAGCGTAACTTCCGTGTCAGCAGGGCTACCCTCTACAACACCGTACGCCTTTTCCTCCAACTCCGTTTGGTGGTGCGTCATCGATTGGCTGATGGCACATACTATGAAGGTTGCTATAACCACAATGAACATGTGCATCAGGTGTGCACCATGTGTGGCAAGATGTGGGAGATAGAGGCTCCTGAGCTCACCGCAGCAATGGAAAACCTCAAACTGCGCCGTTTTCGAAAAGATAGTTTCACACTTTATATCTACGGTGTGTGCAGCCATTGCGCAGCACTCTTTACACGTAGGAAGGGACAGACAGAAAAAGAAAAAACCAAAAAGAACAATAGTTTATGAATACAGCTAAAGTTGATGTCCTGTTGGGTTTGCAATGGGGCGATGAAGGAAAGGGAAAAGTAGTTGACGTGCTCACTCCCAATTACGATGTTATAGCTCGTTTCCAGGGAGGTCCCAATGCTGGACACACGCTCGAGTTCGAAGGACAGAAATATGTACTGCGTTCCATACCATCGGGTATCTTCCAAGGTGGAAAGGTGAATATCATCGGCAACGGTGTCGTGTTGGCACCCGACCTCTTTATGGACGAAGCTATGGGGTTGGAAGCTTCTGGACACGACCTGCATGCACATCTTCATATCTCCAAGAAGGCACACCTCATTATGCCTACGCACCGTATCCTTGACCGTGCCTATGAGGCGGCCAAAGGCAAGAATAAGGTGGGAACCACAGGCAAGGGTATCGGACCTACCTATACCGATAAGATTTCGCGCAATGGCTTGCGCGTGGGAGATATCCTCGAGAACTTTGAAGCCAAGTATGCTGCCCACAAGGAGCGTCACATGCAGATGCTGCAAGCTATGAACTGGACTGACTTCGAAGGCTTTGAGGAAGTGGAGGCTACATGGCTCAAAGGAGTGGAATATCTCCGGCAGTTCCCCATCGTAGATAGCGAAAACGAAATCAACGATATCCTCCGTAGCGGTAAGAGCATTCTCTGCGAAGGTGCACAGGGCACCATGCTCGATGTAGACTTTGGTAGCTATCCTTTCGTAACTTCCTCCAATACTGTTTGTGCAGGTGCATGCACCGGATTGGGTATCGGGCCGAACCGTATCGGACGCGTCTTCGGTATCATGAAAGCCTATTGTACACGTGTGGGTGCAGGTCCTTTCCCAACAGAGTTGTTCGACGAAACGGGCAATACCATCAGAGCCATAGGACATGAATATGGTGCCGTAACAGGACGCGAGCGCCGTTGTGGATGGATCGACCTCGTGCAGTTGCGCTATTCGGTCATGGTGAACGGCGTAACTGAACTCATCATGATGAAGAGCGATGTGCTCGATGCCTTCCCCACCATCAAGGCTTGTGTGGCCTATCGTCTGAAGGATGGTTCCGTAACCGATCGTTTCCCCTATGAAATAGACGATGTGGAACCGATCTATAAGGAACTCCCGGGATGGAATACCGATATGACACGCTTTACCAAGGAAGAGGAATTCCCACAGGCTTTCAAGGATTATGTGAAATTCCTCGAAGAGTTCTTGGAAACGCCTATCACCATCATTTCTATTGGCCCCGACCGTGCCCAAACCATCATCAGAGAAAAGTAAGACATGGCACAACGACCTTCAATTCCAAAAGGAACGCGCGACTTCGGGCCGGTTGAAATGGCCAAGCGCAATTATATCTTCGATACCATCAGGCAGGTGTATGCGCTCTATGGCTTCCAGCAGATAGAAACGCCAGCCATGGAAACGCTTCAGACGCTCATGGGAAAATATGGGGAGGAAGGCGATAAGCTCCTCTTTAAAGTACTCAATTCGGGCGACTATCTCGGTAAGGTGACAGATGAGGAACTGCTCGGGCGCAACAGTTTGAAACTGGCTGCACGGTTGTGCGAAAAAGGATTGCGTTATGACCTCACGGTGCCCTTTGCACGCTATGTGGTGATGCATCGTGAAGAACTACAACTTCCTTTCAAACGCTATCAGATTCAACCTGTTTGGCGTGCCGACAGGCCACAGAAGGGGCGCTATCGTGAATTCTTCCAGTGCGATGCCGATGTGGTGGGTTCTGATTCGCTCCTCAACGAGGTGGAACTTATGCAGATTGTCGACACGGTGTTCACACGTTTCGGTATACGTGTACTGATAAAAATCAATAACCGCAAGATTCTCACGGGTATTGCAGAGGTGATAGGTGAAGCCGACAAGATAGTTGATATCACCGTGGCCATCGACAAACTCGACAAGATAGGGCTTGATGCCGTGAACGAGGAACTCCGTGCCTGTGGCATCAGCAGCGAGGCCATAGAGAAATTGCAACCCATCATCAGCATGCAGGGCAGCAACGAGCAGAAACTGCACACCATAGAGCAAGTGCTGGCACAGTCGGCAATCGGTGTGAAGGGTGTGGAGGAAACGCGTTTCATCTTGCAGACACTCCAAACGGCAGGGTTGCGAAACGATATAGAACTCGACCTCACATTGGCACGAGGATTGAACTATTATACAGGTGCTATCTTCGAAGTGAAGGCGCTCGACACGCCTATGGGAAGCATCACGGGAGGAGGACGCTACGATAATCTTACGGGCATCTTCGGTATGCCGGGATTGAGTGGTGTAGGAATCTCCTTTGGTGCCGACCGCATCTACGATGTACTTAATACGCTCAACCTCTATCCGCAGGAAACACTGAATGCCACCCAACTGCTGTTCATCAATTTTGGGCAACAGGAAACGAACTATTGTCTTCCTATATTGGCCGAAGCTCGCGCACAAGGCATTCGTACAGAGATTTTCCCCGATGCTGTGAAGATGAAGAAGCAGATGAGCTATGCCAATGCCAAGCATATACCGTTTGTGGCCTTAGTGGGTGAAAACGAGATGCAGGAAGGCAAAGTGATGTTGAAACACATGGAGAGCGGTACCCAGCAGTTGGTGTCTCCAGAGGAGTTGATAAACATCGTGAAAAAAGGTGCAATCCAATAATTGCAGCCTTCAAATGTTGTAACAACATCATAGAAAGGTGCATGCTACAAATCTGTAGGAATATTGTATAATAAAAGCCTTCAGTTCTCTTCTTGAGT
>CAMAMZ010000108.1 GCA_945837185.1 uncultured Bacteroidales bacterium
AAGATATACGACGCATGATGATTCACAACGAGATGCTCACAATAATAGGGCCCACTGCTTCTGGAAAAACAGCATTAGCTACGGCAGTGGCTGCTACGATGAATGCGGAAATCATCAGCGCCGACTCAAGACAGGTATATCGTGGTATGACCATAGGTACTGGAAAGGACTTGCAAGACTATCAAGTAAACAACAAAACCATTCCCTATCACCTCATAGACATCTGCGAGCCCGGTACGAAATATAACCTTTTCCGCTATCAGGAAGATTTCATGAAAGCCTATCACGACATTCGCAACAGGGGAAAATTTCCTATTCTTTGCGGAGGGACAGGCCTTTACGTTGAATCGGTTATCAAGGGCTACGACCTTTCGCCTGTACCACAAAATCCCATGTTACGTAAGGAACTGGAAGGGAAAACTCTTCAGGAATTAACCCGGTTGCTGAGTTCTCTCAAAGAGCGTAGCCACACAAAAATGCACAACACCACGGATGTTGACACAGCCCAACGTGCCATTCGCGCCATAGAAATAGAAACCTACAACCTGGAACACCCTGTGGCTGATAGAACCATGCCTGCCATCTGTACTACTATAATAGGTATAGACATTGACAGGGAAGAACGACGACGGAAAATTACAGAACGCCTCAAACAGCGACTGGACACCGGCATGATTGAGGAAATTCAAGGCCTTTTGCAAAAAGGCATCGCTCCTGAAGATCTCATTTACTATGGGTTGGAATATAAGTATGTCACAGAATACGTAATTGGTCAAAGCAGCTACGAAGACATGTTTCGAAGATTAGAAATTGCCATTCACCAATTTGCCAAACGACAGATGACATGGTTCCGAGGAATGGAACGCAGAGGATTGCACATTCATTGGATAGACGCATCCCTCCCCATTGACACCAAGATTCATATAATCCACCATCTCATGAGCAAACAATAGTCAACAACTACAATATCCTATCAACAGATATGGCAGACAACAACAATAAATGGGGCATCATCTATTGCCCTAAACACGGCATTCGTACATCTAAGCGTTGGGAGCGTGTAGAAAAAGCTCTCAAGGCCAAACGCATAGATTACGATTTTGTGCAAAGCGAAAATCCCAACAGCGTTAATCGCCTGGTCAAGTTGTTCATCAATAACGGCTATCGTACCATTATCATCATGGGAGGTGATTCAGCACTCAACGATGCTATCAACTGTCTCATGCAGGAAGAAAGTTCGGTAAGAGACCGCATCAACCTTGGCATCATACCCAATGGCATGATGAACGACTTTGCCCACTTTTGGGGCTTCCGCGAAGGAGATGTAGAGCAAACCGTCAACTGGTTGGCCCAACAGCGTGTACGCCGCATCGATGTTGGACGAATCAACTATACCAACAAGAAACATGAGGCGTGTCACCGCTATTTTGTAAACTGTGTCAATGTAGGACTGATAGCGGCACTCATGAATCTGCGCCGACAAACACGACACATCTTGATGTCACGCACACTCTCTTTCCTCACCACCTTCATACTGATGATTTTCCAGCGTCTGGATTATAAAATGCACATCAAAATCAACAACGATCAAATCAAGCGTAAGGTGATGACTGTTTGTGTGGGTAATGCCACCGGTTACGGCCAAACACCCAATGGTGTACCCTACAACGGATTGCTGGATGTTTCTGTCGTTTATCATCCGGAAATGATGCAACTTTTTGAAGGATGGTACCTGCTTTTGAAAGGCAAGTTTCTCAACCACCGCAGCGTGCATCCTTATCGTACAAACGAAGTGCGTTTTGAGGAAACATCCAGAGCAATGGTAAGTGTTGACGGGCGTTTGATGAACACACCGGTAGGACCTTTTACCATAAAGGTAGAGCAAGAAGTTATCAACTTTTTGATTCCGGCATGACATTTTTCTAAGCAAAAAGACAAAAAACAAAGGGAGAAAAAAACTTATTTGGTTCTTTTCTCCCCTTTTTTTTACCCATCCTATAGCACCAAAAGACAGTTTCTAGGGCTATTTGCGAAAAAAAACGCAAATTAGTTAAAAGATTATTTGTCAGTATGCTCATTTTTTCGTATTTTTGAAGCGTAGATGAGGAAGCACCTTGGCGCCTCCCACCTCACAAGAGAACAACTAATAACTTTTAAACTTGATATAATCTTATGAGTTATCTTAAATTTGAGAAAACTCTTATGACTAACCTCGAAGAGTCATTGCCGAAGGAATTGCTCCGCACCAACAGGTCTGGTGCTTATTCCTGCTCATCGATTGTGGAATGCAACACGAGAAAGTATCATGGCCTTCTCGTTGTACCCATCCCGGAACTTGACGATGAGAACCATGTACTCCTCTCATCGCTCGACGTAACGGTAATCCAGCACGGAGCCGAGTTCAACCTTGGCCTGCACCAATTCAAGGGCGGTTTCTTTAGTCCTAAGGGTCACAAGTACATCCGAGAGTTTTCATGCGACAAGGTTCCCACCACCCTTTATCGAGTAGGAGGTGTTATCCTGAAGCGTGAAGTTGTATTTCAGCATTACGAAGACCGGATTTTGATCCGCTACACGTTGGAAGATGCCCATTCGGCTACAACATTACGTTTCCGTCCTTTCCTCGCGTTCCGCAGCGTACGCCAGTTCACCCACGAAAATTCTGCTGCCTCACGAGAGTACAGTAACGTAACGAATGGTATCAAGACATGCATGTATGCTGGTTATCCCGACCTGTATATGCAATTCTCCAAGAAAAACGAGTTTGTATACCAACCCGATTGGTATCGCAACGTAGAATACACGAAGGAGCAAGAACGCGGCTACGATTCAAATGAAGATTTGTATGTACCCGGTTACTTTGAAATGGAAATCAAGAAAGGTGAGAGTATCGTCTTCTCTGCATCTACCTCAGCCATCAAGCCTTCAGTCTTGAAGTCTTTGTTTGAGGAAGAGGTTGAAGAACGCACCCCACGCGACAATTTCTTCCATTGCCTTGTGAACGCTGCACACCAATTCCATATCCACGAGAAGAACGACGATCGTTATATCCTTGCAGCCTATCCTTGGTTCAAGACACGTGCCCGCGACACATTTATCGCTTTGCCCGGTCTCACCCTCTCTATTGAAGAAGACGACTATTTCGAATTGGTTATGGAAACTGCCGAAATAGCCCTTCGAGAGTTTATGGAGGGTAAGACTCTCTCCAAACATCTCTATGAGATTGAGCAGCCCGATGTATTGTTATGGGCTATATGGGCAATTCAACAATATGCAAAAGAATGTGGCGTAGACCGTTGCGCCAAGAAATATGGCCAATTGGTTGCCGACATTATTACCTACATTGAGCAAGGTGGCCATCCTAAACTCCAACTGCACGACAACGGTTTGGTATATGCCATTTCTAATCATGGCGAGGCCATCACCTGGATGAACTCCACAGCCAACGGTCGTGCGGTAGTTCCGCGTACGGGTTACATCGTAGAGTTTAACGCGCTGTGGTATAACGCCCTGCTCTTTGCAGACGCTTTGGCTGGAGACGCCGAAACAGAAGGCACCCACCTTAAAGAGTTGGCCGCACGCTGCAAGGAATCCTTCCTCAACACATTCCTCAATGAGCATGGCTACCTGTACGACTATGTAGATGGCAACATGGTGGATTGGAGTGTTCGTCCGAACATGATTTTCCCTGTAGCATTTGATTATTCTCCGCTGAATCAAGAGCAAAAGAAGAGCGTACTCGACTTCTGCACACGCGAGTTGCTTACTCCTAAGGGATTGCGTACACTCTCGCCAAAGAGTGGCGGCTATAATCCTATGTATGTAGGTCCACAGGCACAGCGTGATTATGCTTATCATCAAGGAACAGCATGGCCTTGGCTGAGCGGTTTCTATATGGAAGCATGCCTGCGTCTT
Organism: uncultured Bacteroidales bacterium; assembly: GCA_945837185.1. Classification (GTDB taxonomy): domain Bacteria; phylum Bacteroidota; class Bacteroidia; order Bacteroidales; family Bacteroidaceae; genus Prevotella. The sequence continues at coordinate 3,916 of CAMAMZ010000108.1, forward strand.
TACAAACGCACACGTTTAAGCTTTATCGAACGCCAGATGGTGGGTTACGAAGATGAAATGATGAACCACTGTCTTGGTACCATTCCAGAGCTTTATGACGGCAACCCGCCATTCCGCGGCCGAGGTGCCATCTCGTTTGCTATGAATGTAGCCGAGATTCTGAGAGCCATGGAATTATTGGAAAAGTATTCATATAAATAATAAGTGGAGGAAAACAGATGAAAGTATTAATGTTTGGATGGGAATATCCTCCTCATGTATTCGGTGGTTTGGCAACAGCCAACTACGGTATCTCGCAAGGTTTGTATGCCCAAGGAGATGTAGACATCACATTGTGTTTGCCTAAACCGTGGGGCGACGAAGATACCACAGCCGCTAAATTGGTGGCAATGAACTGCGTGCCGCTTGTATGGCGTGATGTAGACTATACATATATCAAAGATACAGTGGGCAAGGTAATGGATCCGGATCTCTATTTCCGCTTCCGCGACAATATCTATGCCGATTTCAATCACCTGTCGCTCAACAATGTGGGTGGTATCGATTTTGCCGGTGGTTATCCTTCTAACCTCCATGAGGAAATCAACAACTACTCCATCATTTCAGGAGTTGTAGCCCGCACGCTTGACTTTGATATTATCCATGCCCACGACTGGCTCACCTACCCTGCCGGCATTCATGCCAAACAGGTATCAGGAAAACCATTGTGCATCCACGTACATGCTACCGATTTCGACCGTAGCCGTGGCAAAGTGAACCCGGTAGTATTCTCTATCGAGAAGAATGGTATGGACAATGCCGACTGCATCATGTGCGTATCAGAGCTCACACGTCAAACAGTCATCAACCAGTATCATCAGGATCCGCGCAAGTGCTTCACCGTACACAATGCCGTTTATCCACTCCGCCAGGAGTTGCAAGACATTCCACGTCCTGACCACACCGGCAAGGAAAAGGTAGTAACCTTCCTCGGACGTCTCACCATGCAGAAAGGCCCAGAATATTTCGTTGAAGCTGCCAACATGGTACTCCACCGTACTCGTAACGTTCGTTTCTGTATGGCCGGTTCGGGTGATATGATGGACCAGATGATTTATCTTGCAGCCCAGCGTGGTATTGCCGACCGTTTCCACTTCCCTGGTTTCATGCGAGGCAAACAGGTTTATGAATGTCTGAAAGATTCCGACGTTTATGTAATGCCATCAGTGAGTGAGCCCTTCGGCATCTCACCTTTGGAAGCTATGCAATGCGGCACACCTTCCATCATCTCTAAACAGAGCGGATGTGCTGAAATTCTCACCAACTGTATCAAGGTTGACTACTGGGATATTCATGCAATGGCTGATGCCATCTATTCTATCTGCCACAATGAAAGCCTTTTCCGTTACCTGCAGGAAGAAGGTAAGAACGAGGTTGACCAAATTACTTGGGAAAAGGTGGGTGCATGGATTCGCGAACTCTATCTCCGCACATTAGAAGGCAAATAACAAAAACATTTTTTTAATTACAGACTATTATGAAAACAATTTGTTTATATTTTGAAATACATCAGATAACCCATCTGAAGAGATACCGCTTCTTCGATATAGGTACTGATCATTATTATTATGACGACTATGAGAATGAGCGTACCATCAACGACATCGTTGAACGAAGCTACATGCCTGCGCTTGAAACTCTCGACCAGATGTTGCGCGACCACAATGGTGCCTTCAAGGTAGCATTCTCACTCTCTGGTGTAGGTATCGAACAATTGGAGATGCACGCTCCGAAAGTGCTCGAGAAACTGCAGCACATGGCAGAAACAGGCTGTGTTGAGTTCTTGGCTGAACCCTATTCCCACGGTTTGTCTTCTCTTGCCAATGAGGAGTGTTTTGCTGCCGACATCAAGAAGCAGATGGCCAAGGTCAAGGAGTATTTCAATCAGGTTCCTAAAGTGCTCCGCAACTCAGGTCTCATTTATAGCGACGATATTGGTATGCAAGCAGCCCAATTGGGTTTCAAAGGCATGCTCACGGAAGGTGCAAAGCATGTATTGGGTTGGAAGTCTCCCCACTACCTCTATCACTGCGCACTCAACCCCAACTTGAAGTTGATGTTGCGTGACGTGAAGATGAGCGACGACATCTCACTGCGTTTCAACAATAGCGACTGGGAAGGCTATCCGCTCTTTGCCGACAGTTTCATTCAGCGCATTGCCGACTGTCCGGAAGAGGAACAGTTCTATGGCATCTTCATGAACCTCTCCGCCATTGGTGTGGCTCAACCGCTCTCAAGCAATATTCTTGAGTTCATCAAAGCTCTTCCACTCTGTGCTAAGCAAAAAGGCATCACCTTCTCTACCCCCACAGAAGTTTGCACCAAGCTGAAGAGCGTAAGCCAGTTGGATGTGCCCGACACATTGTCATGGATGGATGAAGAGCGCGATGTTTCCTGCTGGTTGGGTAACCCCATGCAGCGTGAGGCTTTCAACAAATTGTATAGTGTAGCTGATCGTGTTCGTATCGCTAACGATCCTCGCATCAACCAAGACTGGGATTATCTGCAGGCTACCAACAACTTCTATTTCATGACCACCAAACCTTCAGGTGTAGGAGTAGACAGAGGTATCTATAGCAGTGCTTTCGATGCGTTCACAAACTATATGAACATCTTGGGCGACTTTATCAGCCGCGTACAAAACCTCTATCCCGAGTCTATCGACAATGATGAGTTGGAGAGTCTGTTGACTACCATTCGCAACCAAGGCGACGAGATTATCATCAAAGACAAAGAGATTTCACGTCTGCAAGCTAAATTGGAAAAGATTGAGGCTGCGAGCGACAAACTGAGAGAAAAGGTTGACGGTGTGCCTGCAAAAAAAACTGCCACCCGCAAACCAAGAGCTAAGAAAGCTGCTGACGCTGCCGAATAACGATATGTATAATATCTAAGTATAAAGGGTGCCTTCTCCTCTTCACCGAGGAAAAGGCACTTTTTTTGTATGAAGGGTCCTTATAATACGCAGTATAAGAAGAAGAAACAATCTTTTCGATAATTTTTTTGCAAATTACTTGCTTTTATCAAAATTATGCTTTATATTTGCTCCATATTTTTGATTTCAAATTTTCGAAATCTATTCTGACGAGGTTGGTAGCATCCTGCACCAACCTCTTTTTTTA
>CAMAMZ010000109.1 GCA_945837185.1 uncultured Bacteroidales bacterium
TCAGCCGCCAGGCGACCCATGGCCGCTACCACAGAGTCGCGTGCCACGAGATGCACCGAACTCCATGCCGGGTCTTGATATTCATACTCAAAATAAACGCTTGGCGCCTCCTTGTAAGGCATGTCAACATCATCGTCGCATGCGGTGAAGGCCGAGAGAGCCAGCGCTCCAATGAGGATATTTCGTACTAATTTCATACTTATTGCTACTTATGATTGTATTGTTAATCGTTAATGCTATGCAGAAAATTGCCTGCCCTTATTGCTTGCCATATTCTTCTTCAGCATCCGGGATGGGGAACACGAAGATGGCATTGCTGGCCGGCACTTCATGAAGGACGTTGCGCACAGCGGTGTTCAGACGCTTGTATTGGAAGAACATCTGTCCTGCTCCGAGATACTCGCGACGCATCTCACCAATCAGCACATCCTCGTTGATTTCACCCTTATCTGCCAAAGAGGTATTGAGGATACGACTGCGACGCAGGGTGTTGAGGGTTTCCAAAGCATCGCCCGACCCGCTACGCATCTGCGCTTCGGCTTGGATGAGATACATCTCACCCAGTGTCAGCAACACCTGCTTGGGATAAAAACGTGTGATTTCCTTGCAATACTTCACCATGTAGCCCGTACTGTTCTGTACCCAGTTGGCCAAGCGCACATCGTCGTTGATACCATCGTAGATACCCGTAATGTCGGTGGTGAGGGGCAGGGCAGCACCCTGTGAGGTTGTTTCCGTACGCTTACCGAGGTGAATATCTTCAGAATAGTCGAAGATGGCTTTGTTACGCAGTGCAAACACCTGCTCGTCGTTGAACAACAGGTCTATCTGCTCTGCCGGTACATTGAAACTGGCTTCTGTGTCAACGAGGCGGAACTTGCCCGAAGCAATGACACGTCCTGCAGCCTGAGCAGCTTCATCGTACTTGCCTTCATCGAGGAGCACACGTGCCAGCAAGGCATCGGCAGCATAATAGTTGGCAACGGCAATATAGCGGTCGGTTTCCAGCAACTTGTCGGTAATTTCATAGGGCACGACATCGAAGATGGCATCTTCGTCCTTCAGTTCCACCTTGGCCTGCTCAATATCCTGTTTCACCAGTTCAATTATCTGTGCCACAGTCTTACGCTCTGTAGGTGTCACACCAAAGGTTGTGACATAAGGGATAGCCTTTTCATTGGGACCTACCTTTACATCGGGGGCAAAGAGGCGGAGCAGATCGAAGTGGAGGTAGGCACGTACAATGAGGCACTGACCCTTTATCTGCTTGCGGTTATGCTCTGTCAACACTCCCCCATTCTTGTCAATCCAGCGCAGAATGTTGTTCACCTCGGCAATGGTGGCATACATATTGTTCCAGATAGATGAGATTTGACTCTTGATATTGGAACGGTCATACTCATAATCCGCAATACGGTAGTAGGCGCTGTAGGCGTTGTTAACCGTTTCATAGTCATATTGCTGGGCGAGCACGTCGAGGAAACCGAAGGTCATGTTTTTACCATAGAGCGATGACGAAGCCATATCGGCATACACACCAGCCATCGCGTCACGGAAGCCCTGCTCGGTAGAAAAGAGCTTGCTCTCATCGACCGAAGTCTCCGGCTCTACATCGAGCCAATCGCTGCACGAAGAGAGCAGCGCAGTGCAGAGCAGCACGGCAAAGGTTTTGATATATTTGTTCATATTACTTTCTATATATATTATATATAATGTGTTAGAATCTTACGTTAACACCCAAAGAGAAGGTGTGTGCATAGGGATAGCTGGTACCACGTTCCTGCTTGATGCTTGCGATACGGAAGAGGTCGGTGGTAGAGGCATAGAACTTGAGATAGTCAATACCCCACTTGCGAATCCACTCTGCAGGCACAGTATAGGTGAGTGAGAGGTTTGACATGGTGAGACTGTTATTGTCTTGTACGAAACGACTCGTCTGATAGACGGGAGAGGTATCGGTGATGCGACGGAAGGTAGCGATATCGCCAGGTTGCTTCCAACGATCATAGAGCACACGTTTATCGGCATTGTAAATGGGGTTGACACCTTCCACCTTAGTAGCCAAGGTAGCGTTGTAGGCCTGTCCGCCCCAACGGTAGGTGAGCACGGCATAGAGGGTGAGTCCTTTCCATGATACACTGTTCACGATATTACCGTTCACCTTCGGTTCGGTGTCGCCCACCACTACCTTATCGCGATAGTCGTAAACGAAGGTACGTGAACCGTCGCGCTTGATGTATACCTCGTTACCTGTTGCGGGGTCGATACCTGCTGAACGCACTACATAAATGGCGGTGGTAGAATTGCCATTCTCATATTGGTTCACCACGGTGCCACCCACATTGCTGTCGGCATTGGCATTGTTGCGCTCGTTCATCTCGGCCAACTCATTGGAAATTTCCTTGATACGGTTGCGGTTATGGAAAGCGGAAAAGGTTGTTGACCATGTGACGTTCTTGTTGCGAATCCACCATGCCTGCAATCTACCTTCCAAACCTATGTTCTCCACCTTACCTACGTTTTCCGTGTAGGAGATGAAACCTGTAGAGGGTGCCACGTTCATAGGCAACAGCAGGTTGTCGGTAAGTTTGCGGTACACATCGCCATAGAAGGCCAAGCGGTTCTTGAAGAGTGTGAGGTCGAAACCGGCATTGTAGGCCATGGTTTGCTGCCATTTCAGGTTGCTGTTACCATAACCTTGCAAGGTTGCGCCCCAGTTATCGAGGTAGATGTCAGCTGCATCGTAGTAGTATTTGGTGATGGCCTGCGAAGAGGCAAAGTTGATACTACCGGTGCTACCCACCGAACCACGCAACTTCAATGTCATGAAGTCTTCGTTGACAAATTTCTCTTTGTGCACGTTCCAAGCCAAACCGAGTGACCAGAAAGGTGCGAAGCGCGAATCCTTACCAAACTTAGAAGATCCATCGGTACGGAAAGAGAAGTCAACATAGTATTTCTCATTGTAACCGTAGTTGGCATTGAGCAGCACACCAAACAGACGCGACACGTCGGAGCTTGCTGTAGGTTTGCTGTTCTCCGCATACTGCTGTGCATAATAGATATTGGTGAGGTTGTCGTTCAAGAAACCTGTTGCCGTAAAGCCCTGCCCTTTATACTTGCCATCAGTGAAGTTGGTACCGGCTGTTATGTTCAGCGTGTGTACATCCTTGAATGTCTTATAGTAAGAGAGCATGATGTTACCATCAATCTGCTTGTCGCGCGAATCGAAGAATGTGGCCTTACCTTTACGTGCCACCTCTTCCTCATTCTCAAAGACTGGAGAGTTTGGCGAGAGGAAGGTTTCAGCCTCGGCAATGGTCTTGGTGATACTGATACGCGAGGTGAGACGGAAGGCATTGAGGAAGCGCCATTCCAAAGAGAGGTTGTCGCGCCAGATGGTAGACTTGGTACGGTCTCTGTTTGGCAGTGTGGCATTGATCATGGGGTTCACAGCATTGGTAGAAGTGAAACGCCCCACCATGTCACCGTTCTCGTCGTAGATACGCTCATAGGGGTTCTGATTAGCATAGGTAGAGAAAGAGCCATAGGGAGAGTTGCGCTCTGTGAGTTCAGAGATATTCAGTTCATTGCGCACGCGGAAATTCTCACCCATGTTATAGTCGAGCACAGCACTAATGCCATAGTTGTCACGACCAGAACCTTTCATCACACCCTCATTGTTGTCGTAGTTGAGGTTAAGCTGATAGCGCAGGTTGTTGTCACCACCTTCCAATGTGGCAGAATAACGCTGGGTCAAAGAGGTTTGCAGAGGTTGTGAGAGCCAATAGGTGTTCACGCCACGTGCCACCTCTTGCAAACGCTCGTTGTAGAGTTTATCTTGAATCATCTGGCCTTCCATACCGCCGGCACCGTAGATGTAAACGCCTGCCAGTCGCTCATACTCCAGTTTCTCGGCAGCATTCATCAGGTTATAATCGCGCAAGTCGGGTGCAGAGATGGTGTAGTTAGCACTGAAATCCACCTGGATACGTCCGGGAGTAGGACGCTTGGTTGTGATAACGATGACACCATTGGCACCACGCGAACCATAGATTGCTGTAGCGGAAGCATCCTTAAGGATAATGACATTTTCGATACGGTTGATGTCATAGTCGTACACCGTTTGTGCCGACACTTCCACACCATCCATAATATAAAGAGGTGCGTTAGGGTTGCTACGTGAACCTTCTGCCGAGCCGCGCAAGTCGAAAGTACTCTGTCCGCGCAAGGTCACTTCTGGCAAACGGTTGGGGTCGGAACCATATTCCAACTGTTCTGTGACACGCAAAGAGGGGTTGAAAACAGAAAGGGAGTTCATAAGGTTGGTGGCACCAATATCTTTAAGCTGCTCACCACTCACCGTCACCTCCGAACCCGTGAAGCTCTCTCGCTTACGGGTAAAGTAACCGTTCACCACTACCTCTTTCAAATTCGTGGCATCCGACTCCATCTTGATAATCAGGCCTTGCTCACTGTGCTGTCCTCCAAAACGGTATTTCACGTCTTCCATACCGATGAAAGAAAACACTACTTGCGCCCAATTGCCTTTCTTTACTCTTACCTTGAAAGCACCTTTGGCATCGGTTACACCGGCTGGCTTGCCGCCCACATTAACTGAAACACCCGGCAGAGGCAAGCCCTCAGTGTCGACCACTGAACCACCCAGACTTACAAAGCCATCGTCGGTAGCTACGTTCTGCACCACACGCGCAGGCGACTTCATAATATTTACAAACCGTCCGCTCACACTGTAGGTCAGCGGCAATCCTTCCAACAATTGGGTCATAGCCTCATCAATGTTACGCGCATTGATGCGCTTATTCACCTTGTAACGGTTCAGCAGGTCTACGGAATATGAAAACACATACCCCGAAGTCTTGCCCAACTGCTTCAACACGACGGGAAGCGGTTGCTCTTTAATCTCTTTATCAAACACCCAGCCCTGGCGCTGCGCATAGGCAGTGCTTGAGCTCAGAGGCGCCAAGAGAAAAAAGGCAAGAAGCAAAAATAGAATCTTCTTGTTTGTCAGTTCCATGCTTTTTCCTTTAATTTTTAATTTGACATTACATTTTTAGCAAAAGCCAAATCAGCTGATTTAGCATTTCTTAATATAATGTTGCATTCAAAAAGAAAAAGAGGAATAGAAAAACGTGTTTTTTTAAAAAAAGTAAGAAAAGTATTATTTTTGGATATAAATTGTATTTCCTTTGATATAGATATTCTCTCCTGTCAGTTCGCGCAGCAAAGCTACGGCATCCTCTACCTTACCCTTACGGTCGCAGGCAAAATGATAGTGTCCCATGGTCTCTGCCTTGTCACGACACACAACATTGAGGTTGTACCATTGCCCCATGGCCAACAGGATATCTCGCAAAGAAGCGTCCATGAAAAAGAGCATACCCTCGTGCCAAGCCAAGGAAGCCTCTAAATCTGCTGTTTCTTTATAAAGGCGTGTCTCCTCAAGCACAGCATGCTCGCCGGGTGCCACCTGCACACGCTGTCCTCCTCCTTCAACCGTTACCACACCCTCTACCAAGGTTACTTTCGGTTCCTCACCGACATAGTTACGCACATTGAATTTGGTGCCTGTAACATAGGTGCGCAAGTTTCCTGCCTCTACCACAAAGGGGTGTGCGGCATCGCTTTGCACTTCAAAATAGGCCTCACCGCTTAATGCCACCACACGCTCACGCTCCGTAAATTGTTCAGGATAAGTGAGTCGCGTACCGGCATTGAGCCATACCTTCGTACCATCGGCCAAGGTGAGTTGGTAATCTTTCCTTTCGGGCACTTCAATGGTCTTATACCCAACCGACGTACTTTGAGCTGCTTTGACACGATGCCTACCTATCACCTCCACCTCATCGAGGGCTGCCGCCCGCACTTCCACCTGCGCTTTTTGAGGCATAGCGGTATAAAGTGTTTCATCGCGTTGCAACCAAGGCAAGGCCATCACTACCAATACAGCAACAGCAGCTGCTGCCGCCATCAGTGTTGCCACACGTGGCCAAAGCCTATGCTGTTTCTTGGGCAAGCGGGTAGCAGCAAAGGAGTTCCAAGCCTCATCCGTGTCAGGAGCCGCATCTTGTTGGGCCTTTAGTGCCTCCGTACAGCCGAGCAGCATATCCCATTGCTCATCTGTGGTCATCACCTCCTTCAACTCCTCGTTGTCCAAGAGTTGTAGGATATTGTCGTGTATGGCTTTTTTCTTTGGTGTCATTATTTATTAGTAGCTTTGAAAATTGAAAAGGGTACTTAGGAATCGATTGTCTTAACAATTTTTGTGCGTAGAGCCCTAATAGCTTTCGCCACATGTTTCTTCACACAGTCTTCCGTAATGCCATACTCATCACCTATCTCCGCATAGTGTTTGCCGGAATAGAAACAAGCCATGAGTATTTGGCGGTTGCGGGCGGGCAGTTGGTCGATAGCGTGTTGAATGGCTTCCATGCGTTCCTGGTGTTCCAACAAGTCAATGCTTTGGGAACGTTCGGCATGGGCAAGATAGTGTTGGGCATAGTTGTCGTGCGCTGCCTGCTTACGGTAATAAGCGGCACATTTATTGCGCACCACACTGTAGAGATAGCCGGCGCGTCGTGTTGCATCCAGTTCATCAAAGCGGGCAACCAGTTCCTCAAAAGCGGAACTGACCACATCCTTACTCAATTCACCGTCATGCAACAGACCGTATGCCAAAAAGTACATACGTTGGTAATTATCTTTGAAAAATTGTTCAAAATCAGTCACCACACTATTTGTCTGACACGCTACAAAATACTATTCTTTTACTTTTGAGCGCAAAGATAACCATATTTTTTGATTATCAAGACGAAAAGTGTTACTTTTTATGCTATGTCATCCGATTCTTACAATTTAAAGCAAAACCCATAGCGCAGCTTTTTCTATATCATGCCACCAAAAATACATACCTAAAGTCATAAACACGGATTTACGAGCGCACATCGAGTGCTGAACGTGCGCTGAACGTAGGAAGGGT
>CAMAMZ010000110.1 GCA_945837185.1 uncultured Bacteroidales bacterium
AACGACATACTCTTTTCTATAACTTCCTTCTCGCCTGCTGCTTCTGACTCATGGCTTTCTCTGCTTGAATCGACACGCCTTTGTGCAAACTTTCTGGGAAATCACTCGTCTCTCAAAAGACATCCTGTCTTTTTGAAAATAAACTCTCAAAAAGTATCTAAAGATAAATGGCAAAGTATCTAAAGATAAATGGCAAAGTATGTTTAGATACTTTGTGAAGTATGTCAAGACCTTTTTTTCATCATTTCTGTTGTTGCATTACAGGGCACATGACATCAATACTTGCCAGTACGTTTAACAAGGTTTATTGGGGCCGTTGCAGGGTGAACTTCCCATCGGCCGATATGATGATTGCCACTTGATAACTGCTGGACGAGTTGGGAATGGCCAAGGCCGCAGAGAAAGTAACCGAAGCATCATCGGCCTTCACAAAAACAATATCGCTCAGCAAACTGCGGGAAAGGATTTCTTGCGGCACATACTTCGTGAAGTCTGCTTTTGCGAAATTGCGCGAAAACAGGCGTTGCCCGCCATCATAAACGGTTAAATGCACAATATTGTCAAAATACACATTGTCTACTGCCACGCCATCAGGATTGCAGGCCGTGTTTTGCACTTTGTAGGTGGTTGGATTTACCTGCATGTAACAATGGTAATGACGTTTGCCGGTTACAACCACCGTATCACGTCGTATGACACGACCTTGATTGATGACCACAGCCTGCTTGCGATGAAAGAAGAACTGGGCATCGGTAGCATCTTCGCTTTTCACAACCCGCATCGAATCGCCCGTCTGGGTTTCAAACACAAAGAGATGTGGAGTCTGCTTCAAGATGCGATAGGCCGTTTCCCTACTCCCATGCAATATCAAACTATCTTCTATGATCTGGAAATAAACCGGCACGCTGGTTGAATCCGGATAATAAATCGTATCGCCTTGTGCACGAAAAACTACATCTTCCTCACCCTCGCTCAACCAAATGCCTTGCAGCATCTTCTTGGCCGTAGCATCTTCGGCAGGTTTAACAGACGCAATGTGTTGCTGGCCACATGCCATCAGCAAACACAGCACCACAGCCATCATTCCTAAGCAGGAAAAGGTCACATTCTTGTTCCGATATTTTTTCATACACATGTTTCGGAAGATTTACTCAAAAAAAACAGCCTCGTTCCAACACACCCCCGCTTTGTCTTTCTCGCTCGATATGACATCGCTCATGTTGATGGGCCATGGAATGGAAAGGAACGGGTCGTCCCAACGTATGCTGGCTTCTTGCTGGGGTGCATAGACATTATCGACCTTATAGGTGAAGATTGCCTCTTGACTCAATACGAGAAAGCCATGCGCAAAGCCACGGGGGATAAAAAGCTGACGCTTGTTGTCGGAACTGAGTTCCACCATCACATGTTTGCCAAAAGTAGGCGAACTCTTACGCAAGTCAACGGCCACATCGAGCACATTGCCTTTCACCACGCGCACCAACTTGGCCTGCGCATAGCTTCCTTTTTGGTAATGCAAGCCTCTCAAAACGCCATAGCTCGATTGCGATTCGTTCTCTTGCACAAACTCCACTTTGCCTATATGCGCTTCAAAAGTCTCGCGTTTCCACGATTCAAAGAAATATCCTCGGCTATCAGCAAAGACTTTTGGATCGATAGTCCACACTCCTTTAATAGCTGTTTCTGTAAAAACCATAACTCTACTATTCTTGTAATTACACACAAAGGTAAGAAAATCATTAGAACCAGCAACATTTTTCCCAATATTTTTTAGAATTACTTTTCCCATTGCGAGAAAAACCTTACTTTTGCAATCCAGAAATCTATTCACAGCGCTTATGACAAGTTTTATTGGAATCATCCCGGCACGGTATGCCTCTACTCGTTTTCCAGGAAAACCGCTGGCCATTCTTGGGGGCAAGACCGTTATACAAAGAGTGTATGAACAGGCTATAGCATCGCTTCATGAAGCCTACGTGGCTACCGACGACGAGCGTATCTTCAACGCTGTCGTGGCCTTTGGAGGCAAAGCGGTCATGACACGTGCCGACCACCAGAGTGGTACCGACCGCATAGCGGAGGCCATCGACACGATTGGAGGGAATTGGGACGTGGTGGTAAACATACAAGGTGATGAGCCTTTTGTGCGGCAAAGTCAGATTGCTACCGTATGCGGCTGCTTCGAGGATGCCGACACACAGATTGCCACCTTGGGCAAACCCTTCACCTCGATGGATGCCGTAAACAATCCCAACTCCCCTAAAATCGTTACCGACCTGCGTGGCTATGCCATGTATTTCTCGCGTAGCACCATTCCTTTTGTGCGAGGGGCTGAACAGGATTCATGGCTCAACCACTATCCTTTCTTGAAACACATTGGCATCTACGCCTACCGCAGGGAGGTGTTGAAAGCTCTTACGTTGCTCCCGCAGTCTCCTTTGGAACAGGCTGAACGGCTGGAGCAACTCAGATGGCTGCAAAACGGCTACAAGATCAAAGTGGGATTGACAGACGAGGAAACCATCGGTATCGACACCCCGGAAGACTTGGAACGTGCAGCCCGTTTTCTTGCAGAATAACGTATATCATGACACATGTGTTATGAAGTTGTCATGACGCATGTGTTATTGAACAGCTTTGCGCCCGATAAAGAAGGCATATCCATAATACGCGTGATAGCGTTGGTAGAGGGTGGCTTCATGCCGCTGATTGTCGACCAACGCTACAGCCGTGGGATTGTTGGCATAACGCTCTAAAAACAACTGTTGCGCGGCTCTTTGCGGCTCATAGAAATTTGTTGTCCAACAACTATCGGGCAGCACGAAGGTCTGGATATCCTCGTAACCGAGCGCCTTCATCTGGGCACATTTCGCAGCAATGGTATCTATTTCAGGATAGGCTTCCAACCAAAACCTTTCTATCTCCTCCGGACGATGCTCGGTTAGCCATACCGCTTCGCTCACAGCCACATAACCTCCTGCACGAAGATAGGCATGCCATAGTTGCATGCCATGGGCAAAACCTATATTGTAAATGGCACCTTCGCTCCAAATCACATCAATCGACGCGGGTTGAAAAGGCAGTTGACCCATATCACCTACAATTCCTTCTACACGCGCTCCAACACCTGCCTTGGCACACCGCTCATTCGTTTTTTCAATAAACAGCGGAAACAAATCCAAAGCTTTCACCTGTGCTGTGGTGCCTAAAGCAAGTTGCAACGTCTGACTGCCACAACCGCAACCCAAATCGGCAAGGGTTTGTGCTTCTCCAAGCGTGGGAATCATCGCCATGGCCTTACGTGTCATTTCATCGCTCCCCGGTCCTTGGCGTGAGATGCTGGCAAAATATTCGCATATCAGCGAAAAATCAAAATCGTGAATCGAACTGTTTGCGTGTTCGTGGTTTGAATTGTTGTGATTGTTTTGTTCTATAGAATTCATCATTGTAAAGTACTTATTGTGTTGGGTTTAACATCATAAAAAACCTGCTTCAAGAATTTTGCTCCTTGAAGACTTCCTTTCATAAGGGATAACCATCAATCCCCCGGTAATGCCTCGGCATGGTCTGAAAAACTGACCCACAGGGGATGGTTATTTACTTTACAATATCCGTATTTTTTGTCATGCGCCACAAAATTATCATTTTTCAGGCACATCACCAAATCATTCTACATGTTTCTGCAGAAGCAAAGCTGTTTTTTAAAGTACCTACACGCTGCGCACGTTCAGCACTCGTTGTTCTCCACAAATTTACGAGCGCACATCGAGTGCTGAACAAGTGCTGAACGAGTGCTGAACGTAGGCTCCACCCTATTCAGGTTTTATGTCTTGCAACCACAAATCGGCAGCTGCATCGCTCGGCATGCGCCAATCGCCACGTGGACTCAAACTAACACTTCCCACCTTCGGCCCATCGGGCAGACAAGAACGTTTGAATTGTTGCTGGAAGAAACGTCGGCAGAATATGCGCAACCAATGCTTGATAACTCCTTCGGCATAGGTACCCTCAAAAGCCTTGCAAGCCAAAAGGAAGATTTTCGAAGGACGGAAACCATAACGGAGGAAATAATAAAGGAAGAAATCGTGCAGGATATACGGCCCCACCAAGTCTTCCGTCTTCTGTTTGATGTTGCCCTCTTCATCAGCAGGAATCAGTTCCGGACTGATAGGCGTATCGATAATATCGCGCAAGGTGGCGGCAGACGTCTCATCGACCGTAGTAGCCACATAGCCTACCAGATAGGTTATCAAGGTTTTGGGAATGCTACAGTTGACGGCATACATACTCATGTGGTCGCCATTATACGTGCACCATCCCAAGGCCAGTTCCGAGAGGTCGCCCGTGCCTATCACGAGTCCACCCACTTGGTTGGCAATATCCATCAGCAACTGTGTGCGTTCTCTGGCCTGCGCATTTTCGTACGTCACATCGTGCACGGTAATGTCATGCCCTATATCTTCAAAATGCTGGCGCACACTCTTGGCTATATTCACTTCCCGTAGCGTAATACCCAAACTGTTCATCAAGTCAACCGCATTGTGATACGTACGGTCGGTTGTTCCAAATCCAGGCATCGTGACACCAATGATACCTTTACGATCGTAGCCCAAACGGTCATAGGTCTTCACACACACCAGGAGCGCCAAGGTGGAATCGAGTCCTCCACTCACACCCACCACCACTTTATTGCAATGTGTGTGCACCAAACGCTTGGCCAATCCCATCGTTTGGATGTGGAAGATTTCCTCACAACTGGCTTCCATATCCTCTGAAGCAGGAATAAAAGGAGTGGCGTTTATGGTGCGTTCCAGCACAAAGTCGCGGGGTGTTACCGAATGAGCCTGTATGAGGTTCACCGGCTCGTTAATCATTCGCTTCTGGGCGTTGACAAAGGTAGTGTTGGAACGTCTCTCCGAACGAAGCTTCTCCACATCAATCTGCGCCACCATCATCTGTTTGGTGAGCGAGAAACGGTCGCCTTCGCAAAGCAGATGTCCGTTTTCATAAATCATGGCATTTCCACCATATACCACATCCTGCGTGCTCTCTCCAAACCCTGCGCTGGCATAAATATAGCCCGATAGGGTGCGCGCGCTCTGTTGTGAGAGGAGCTGGCAGAGATAGGCATGCTTGCCAATGAGCTCATCGCTGGCCGAAAGGTTGAAGATAAGGTCGGCACCTGCCAGTACGAGATGGTTGCTGGGAGGTGTGGGAGCCCACAGGTCTTCACAGATTTCTATGCCGAATTTCACGCCATCGCTTGTCATGAACACTTGTGGGTTTGAAGACACCTTGATGGTATTACCGGCAAACCGAATCTCCGTATCGCGCAGCTCTTGCGATGAGGCAAACCATCGTTTCTCATAAAACTCGCTGTAGTTGGGCAGATATTCCTTGGGCACAATACCTAATATTTGTCCTTTCTGTATCACCACAGCACAGTTCAGCAGTAAGTCGCCAACAGCCACGGGCAGCCCCACAATGGAAATGATGTCGAGCTGACGGGTGAAGTCGAGCAGTAAGAGCACAGCACTTTCCGAGGCCTCCAAGAGCAATTGCTGCCGGAAGAGGTCCTGACAGCTGTAGCCTGTTATGCACAACTCCGGGAAAACGATGATTTCAACGCCCTTGCCCTCGGCAAGGACAATCTGTTCCTCTATCTGCTCAACATTATATTTGCAGTCGGCAACCTTCACAGCAGGCACAGCTGCCGCAACCTTGATGAATCCATGTTCCATAACAGTAAACGATTTATTTGATGGTTACTTGTGTTGCTCCATAGCCATACTCTTGGAAAGAAGCATCCTGATAGGTGCAACGCTTATATTGATAGTTAAGGGCTTTTATAAGAGCCTGGCGCAAGATGCCATCGCCCTTGCCGTGAATGAATACTATCTTCTGCCCTTTTTTGCTCTTATAGGCTTCCATCGTTTCCTTAAACTTGTCGAGCTGATAGTGCAGGATATCGGCATGCGACATGCCGGCTGTGGTGTCGAGCAGGGCGTTGGCATGCAAGTCAACAACCACTTCCTGACCGGCATGCTTGGCAGCAAACGGATTACCTTTCTTCCCATTGTCGTATCGACGCTGGTAGTCGTTGCCATCAGCTTGTGCAGGAGCTTGTGGCTCGGCATGATCAGCACGCTTGGCAAACTGCTGCTTCAAGGTCTGCACATCCTGACTAATTGACCTTGCCACAACATCGTTCTCTACCAAGGTGTAGAGCAAAGCCGGATGATGGAAGAAAGGCGTGTCACGGAAGGTGTGCAACTTGTAGAACTTCACAGGGTCTAAACGGAACTGCACATCGACAACAGGCTTCATCAAGAACGATTTGTCGCGTTTGTAGGCTGTCAACTGGAAACCAATCTTCAGCATGTTGTTCAAATCCTCTCTACCTATTTCTTCAAGGAAGAGTTGGGTATTGGGCTCCACCTCGCCATCGGCATGCAAGGTCCAGGCTGTATTCTCTGCTGTCGTATACAGGAAATGGATGTAATAGTTGCTGTCGTTCACCACATAAACCTCGAAGCGCGTTGTGGTCATCTCTTTGGGTGTAAGGGGCACGAAAGCCAAATAGCAGGAAAGCTGGTTGCCTCCTTTGCGCTCTTCAACCGGGGCCTTGAAGGTCACTTCACGGTTAATATCCACCAACTCATCGGCAGGTGATACCGTCTCCTCTTCATCCAGTCCTTCGGCCATCATCGCCTTGATACTTTTGCTTTCCGCAACAGACTCACCACCTTGTTTCATCTTCGCAGAAACCACCTTCGTTGTACTGTAGTCGTTACTGCTGCCTACCAATACCACATCATGAATTGAAGTGGGAATCTGGAAACCGTCAGCATCTTCTACCAACACGATATCTTTGCCTTTGAATCCTGCAATAGTGCCACCACCTGTAGAACTCAGAAAATTCACTTTATCGCCTATTTTCATTGTTGTAGTATTTTGAAGGGTTGTTATATTTCGTAGGGTTGCTTATTTCGTAGGG
>CAMAMZ010000111.1 GCA_945837185.1 uncultured Bacteroidales bacterium
CCTATGGGGAGGTCGGTGCAAATATAATCGGCCCCTAAATAAAGTGCGAGCAAGGCATCGGAATATTTAGAACCCGGCCAGAGATTGACATTGATGTGGTTGAAATGGGCTGTCTTCACACCTTTGCGAGATGTCTTGTCCAAGAAGGCTGCCACACGTTTCACGCCCAGTTCCTTGCAATATTTTACGGTCTCTTCTGTACATCCCTCAGAAGTGATAAGTCCCAATACCGCTTCGGGATACATCTCATGAAGAATTTTGAGTGCGCGTGCATCGAATGAAGTAAGCGACCAATCGGCATCAGCCGGCATCTTGGCCTTGCATTGTTGGTAGAGTTTCTCGCAATACATTTTCAGTCTGTCGCCTTCATAGAGAATCTCACCAGTCGACTTGATTTTGTCATCCGTCTTCATCTCAAACTCTACATAGAGACCAGGCTTGTCCTTAAAGAACTCCAACAGGTCGTCGAGAAAAAGCAGAGGGTTTCCCTTTTTTGTCTTAATGCTACGCAATTCCTCTGCCGTGCAGCGTTCAACAGTTTTTTTAATACCGCAAGTGCGCACCAACGAAGAGTCGTGAGCGATAACGAAAACACCGTCTGCCGTCATGCGTACATCAGTTTCAAAACTATGATAACCGGCTTCATAGGAATGTTGGAAGGCAGCTAACACATTCTCGTCTTGTTGCTCAGCTGTGCCACCTCCACGATGTGCTAATACAATGGCGGTACGTTGTGCGAATGTGCTTAATGAAAGTAGTAAGCACGCTAATACGAATGTAATTCTTTTCATTGTGATATAATATTTAGGGTTATTTGATTTTTCTTGCAGGAACACCCTCGAAGGTCAGTTTTACAGGTTTGATGAACCCTTCGTGGTCAAATTCCAACCGTTCAATACATACTACACGTGCGTTGCCATTACGCTCTGTAAGGGGACGGCGGTGGTACACAATGTAATAATCTTCTGTACCCGGAATTTGAATGACTGAATGGTGCCCGGCACCTGTAGCCACACTTTTATCCTGTTGTAGAATCTTGCCAATGCGCTCGAACGGTCCTAAAGGAGAGTCGCTGATAGCGTATGCCACGCAATAGTTAGGACCAGTCCATGCTCCCTCCGACCACATGAAGTAATATTTGCCGTTGCGTTTCAGCATAAAAGAGCCTTCTACATAGTTCTTTGGCGTTACTTCTTTATATAACATACCATCCGGGAAGGGAACCAAATGCAGCAAATCGTTGGATAGTTTCACCACGTTGCAATGTTTCCATCCACCATAATACATGTAATATTGCCCGTCGTCATCTTTAAACACATATTGGTCTATGGGTTGTGCCCCATTCACGATTTCATTGATAAGCGGTTTGCCAATGGCATCCACAAAGGGACCATCCGGTTTCTTTGACACAGCCACACCAATACCGCCAACCTCTCCTTCGTGTACGTCATTGGCGGAGAAGAACAGATAGTATTTATTTTTTTTCTTGATGATGGAGGGTGCCCACAAAGCTTTCTTGGCCCATTTCACGTTGCTGGTATCAAGAATATGGGAATGTTTTTTCCATGTAACCAAATCCTTCGACGAGAAAGCATCCATATAAGTTTGCTCCTCAAACTTTGCGGAATAGGTAGGATAAATCCAGTACTCTTTGCCCCATATAACACCTTCGGGATCGGCATACCATCCTTCAAAGATTGGGTTCCCAGATTTTGTTTCTTGCGCTAAGCCCATGGAAGCTGAGCATAGAAATAGTGTGATAAAAAACAGTTTATTCATTTTCTTGATAAATAGATTTAAATGATAATGTGTTTAATGCGTACAAACTGCACCTATAGCGCAAGTTGCCTCTTTTCTTTTACAAAGATAATGCAAACCGAAGACAATACAAAATAAACTTGTTTATTTTTATTGTTGAGGTGCCTCTTATCTTATTTAAAGATAATGCAAACCGAAGACAGTACACAATAAACTTGTTTGTCTTCACGCCTTATTCTATATTTGTGATGGTAAGTAGCAATCCCGACACACCATACCCTTTCAGTTTAGACATAAAAAAAGCATCCCAAGTCATCACGACGAGATGCTCCCAAAAAATAAAACCTATTAAAAAAATGTCTATTGAAGATTAAACTTTATCGAGTTTCTGAGATTATCAGAGGAATTGCCAACCAAGGCCGTAAATGCTCCTGCTTCCGACACCCACTTATGTTGTTGGTCGTCATAATAGCTCAAGGCATTGTTGTCGATGGTCAGTGTGACGTCTTTCGATTCACCGGGCTGGAGATATACCTTTTGGAATCCTTTCAGTTCCTTGTAGGGGCGCTCCAAGGTGCTCTTCTCGTCGTGGATATAGAGTTGTACCACTTCAGCTCCTGCACGCTCGCCCTTGTTCTTGACGGTTACCGTTAATGTAATCTTGCCGTCTCGTGTCATCACCGTCTTGTCAGCACGGAGATTGCTTATCTCAAAGGTCGTATAGCTCAAACCATGTCCGAAGGCAAAGAGCGGTTTGTTCTTCACATGGTCAACCCAACGATAGCCTACATAGATTCCTTCCTTGTATTCTTCGTCAATCACCTTCTCATTCTGTCGCCATGTACCCGGGTAGGTGTTGAGTGCGTGTGCACCCACATCTTCCAGTTTTTCCGGCATGGTGAAAGGCATCTTTCCAGAGGGATTCACATCGCCTACGAGTACGGCTGCAAGGGCATCACCGGCCTTGGAGCCAAGGAACCAAGCCTGCACGATAGCTGCCACCTTGTCTTTCCAAGGCATAGCGACGGCATTGCCGGAGATGTTGACATAGATAACCTTCTTGTTAACCTTTGTCAGCGCTTCTATCACCTCGTCCTGGTTGTAGGAAAGCGACAGGCTCTTGCGGTCATATCCTTCGTTGTCCTGATGCTTGTCTTTGTTCAGTCCTCCAATGAAGATGACATAATCAGCATCCTTGGCCTTTGCCACAGCATCGGCAGTCAGTTCTTCCTGCGTACGGTAATCTCGCAAGTCCTGTCCGGTGCGCACACCTATATAATAGCCAGTGGTGTCTCCCACATAGCCGCGGGCATAGTCGAGGGCTATGCGATCGCCAATGCGTGCTTTCAGGCCATCGAAGGGAATCACTTCTTTTTGAACCTTCAGCGAGGAGGAGCCTCCTCCTACTGTCATCATCTTAATAGCGTTCTCTCCAACCACGAGAATACGCTTTGTGTGGTTCAAGTCGAGTGGCAATACATTATTCTTGTTTTGCAACAATACAATGCCTTCCTCACCAATCTTCTGTGCTGTGGCATAGTGTGCCTCGTTGCACATAAAACCTTGTCCGCGATGCTTGTTCATCGTTGTGCGGAAATAGAGGCGTAGCACGTTGCGTACCTTGGCATCCAGTTCCTTGGTGGTATAGGTGCCATCCAAGATACCCTTCTTGTAGGGGTCTGCCAAATAGTATAGGTTGTAAGCGTTGGCCTTACTCTTGTCAAGTCCATTGGTATGCGTACCAAACTCCATATCCGGCCCACGCTTCACCATAGCCTCTGTAGTGGTTGTCACTCCCCAGTCGGTAATAGCCACACCATCAAAGCCCCATTCCCCTTTCAATATATCATGCACCAAGCGTTGGTTCACGCACAGCGGTTGGTTGTTGTACCAGTTGTAGGCACACATCACCGTCCATACCTTTCCCTCTTGCACAGCAGCCTTGAAGGCAGGCAAGTAGATTTCGTGGAGTGCACGGTCGTTCACAATGACGTTCACGACCTTACGGTTAGCTTCATCGTTGTTGAGAGCAAAATGCTTGGCGCAGGCTGCCACACCACAACTTTGCAAGCCCTGTATGTAGGGTACCACCATCTTTGATGCAAGATACGGGTCTTCGCCCAGATATTCAAAGTTTCTTCCACAGAGGGGCGTACGGTAGATGTTCATACCAGGACCCAGAATAACATCTTTTTCACGATAACGCGCTTCCTCACCGATGCTCTTTCCATATACCGCTGAAAGGGCAGGGTTCCATGTGGCTGCCAAACAGGTGAGGGCAGGGAAAGCCACACAGGAGTCGTTAGTTTGTCCGGCTACACGCCAGCTATCCCACAACACTTCCGGGCGAATGCCATGAGGACCATCATCGCACCACAGATCGGGAAGACCCAAACGAGGAACTCCTGCGGCAGAGAACTTGCTCTGTGCATGAATCACCCGAATCTTCTCATCAAGGGTCATCCTTGACAGAGCATCCTCAATGCGTTGCTCCATAGGTTTGCTGTCGTCCAGATAAATGGGCAACGAAGCCTGTGCGAAGGTCGCTGTGATAGCAACTGCCTGTAGTATGATTAGAATAATGAACCTCATCTTTTTTATGGTATATATGATTTACACCTGCAAAATTAGTTTTTTGTAGTAATCGTGCAAAATAAAACATGGTTTTTTTTGTAGATAGCTTAAATTTCTTGCGCAAAAAACGCTTAAAATTGCGCAAAGAGTTCTCTGAAGATAATAAATTCCATTTTTACACCTCCTTTTCACGAGAATATATAATATAATAAGGTGTATTGTCGTATAGAATGTTTGAATTTGTAAAAAATAGAAGTCGTATGTTTACATATATCATAGAAATTCTATACTTTTGCACGTATGAAAGAGTTTTTGATGGTAGGAATAGGAAGTTTTATGGGTGGCGGCCTGCGTTACCTCGTAGGCAAAGGCATATCGTTATGGTTAGGTGCTGTTACCTTTCCTTTGGCCACCATGGTGGTGAATGTGGTGGGCTGTTTCCTGATGGGTTTCTTGTGGACATGGCTGCCTTCCGCCTCTCTCCCTCCATCGTCGCGTATGCTGCTGATGACGGGTTTTTGTGGAGGCTTTACCACCTTCTCCACCTTTGTCAATGAGAATTTTCTGCTGATGCGAGGAGGCCAGTGGCTACTGCTGTTGCTCTATGCAGCAGCCAGTTTCCTGTTGGGCATGCTGGCCTTTGCCTGCGGTTACCGACTGGGGAGCCGCTAAGAGGCGTGTTCTGTTATCAAACAGAAGCCGCTTAGGGGCGTAGGAGTTTGTGGTAGCGTTCCGTGTCGAGCAGAATGTTCACCGCTTCCTTCATCTGCTTGTCGTAACGCAATGAATTCAAGATACCTCCTTTTTGATAATAGTAGGCTGTCATCAAGTCATTCTCAATAATCTGGCGGATTGTCTCCTTGTTATAGTCAAGGTCTTTGGCCACATTATGCTTCAGTTTTCGTTTCAACGCCTCAAACTCAGGCTTGGCATCTTTGTAGTAGCCTTCAAAAAGAGCCAACTTCTCCAACTCTTTCAAGTATTTCTCGCTGTCACGGTCGTAGGTAAAGCCACTTTTAAGCACACGTTGCTTGAAATCCTCGTAATCGGCATCCGACAAGCTGAACACCTCAGCCGCATCCACGGTAGGATGTTTGGCTATATAGTCAATCTCGTAGTTCAACAACACCTCGTTAGAGTCTTTCGATGCCGCCAGATAGAAGGCGATATTGGGCAGCGAGTCGGCAGCCATCACCACATCCGGCAGAATGCCACCGCCATCTCTTACAATTCTTCCATTTCGTGTGTGGAACACCTTGGTGAGGGAGTCGGGCACATGTTCGGTATACCCGCCGCGGGCATGCTTGTAGTTGATGGCCTGTATGCATCGTCCGCTGGGAATATAGTATTTGTTGGTGGTGAGTTTCAGTTGCCCGTTATAAGGAACGTCAAGACTCATCTGTGCCAAGCCCTTTCCATAGGTCCGGGTACCAAGAATCACAGCCCTGTCAAGGTCTTGCAGTGCGCCACTGGTAATCTCGCTCGAGCTGGCGGTATTGCCGTTCACCAATACCACGATGGGCATCACCGTGTCGATAGGTTCTACCGTAGTCTTGAAATCATGGTTCACACGTTCCGTTTTTCCGCGATTAGAAGCAATGGTAATGCCAGGTCCTACGAACATGTTCACAATACTTACAGCCTCCTGTTCCGAGCCCCCTCCGTTGCCACGCAGGTCAAGCACAAGACCCTTTATGCCTTTTTGCTTCATCTCCAGATAGGCGCGACGCACTTGCTTGGCACACCCTTCTGTAAATTGCGACAGATTGATGTAGCCCACACCCTCAGGGCGAATGCCGTAATAGGGAACGGCAGGCATTTGAATGGCACGTCGTGTAATCTTCAGTTTCAGTATCTTGCCTGTCGACGGGCGACGCACGCGGAGCTCAAAGGTAGAGCCTATGTCGCCTCGCAAACGTTCACTCACATAGGCATTGTCTTTGCCAACCATCGACTCCCCGTCAATGCTCAGAATCACATCACCCTTGCGCAAACCCACTTCTGCCGCAGGCATTCCTTCATAAGGTTCCTCGATGACAGCGTTACCCAACTGCATATTCCAACGGATAACAGAACCGATACCGGCATATTTGCCGGTATAGATGGTTTTCAGTTCGTTGACTTTCTCCTCCGGATAGTATTCAGTATAGGGGTCAAGGCTGCGGAGCATGGCCCTGATACCATTACCTATTACTTCTTGCGCATCAAGCGTGTCAACATACATCATGTCCAGTTGTTTGTAGATGGTGTTGAACACATCCAGATTTTTTGCTATCTCAAACTGGCGGTCTTTGGTTTGAGCTGCCAAAGGGAGAATACTCCACAGGCATGCGAAGGTTATCAATGCTTTCTTCATGCTGCAAAAGTACGAATATAAGCGCACAAATCCATCATAAAAGTAGGTTTTTTAGCCTTTTTTCTATAATTTGCGAAAAAAAAGGGAGAAAAGTTTGGAGGATTCAAAGAAAGTGCGTAACTTTGCAATCGCAAATCAGAAATGACAAGCATACTGCTTCAATAGCTCAGTTGGTTAGAGCACCTGACTGTTAATCAGGGGGTCGTTGGTTCAAGCCCATCTTGAAGCGCCTAAATCCCAGCCCATTCGGTTGGGATTTTTTTATGTCTATCCATCAA
>CAMAMZ010000112.1 GCA_945837185.1 uncultured Bacteroidales bacterium
CTTCGCAGAATCAGGCCGCTAAGCAACAGCAAGCTTCCACATCTCAGAACCAGGCAGCCAAGCAACAGCAAGCGTCAACTTCGCAGAACCAGGCCGCCAAGCAGCCGAAGCCGGAAAGCGCTTCGAATGTTATTGACGAAGCCAAGTATGATGCCGACCCTCGGGTGAGAACAGGCGCTTACCGTATTGTGGGCGTTGACCGTGTGGTGAAAGTGCAGGCCGGACAAACATTGAGTTCCATCAGTCGCACTTGGTTGGGGCCGGGCATGGAATGTTATGTGGAAGCCCTCAACGGCAGCAAGGAGGTGAAGGTTGGCCAAGAGGTAAAAATTCCCAAACTCAAAATTAAGAGAAAATAATTTGCACGGATAAAAAAATAGTACTACCTTTGGACAAACAAAGGCTTACACGTCATGATTACTGCAGAAAACTTTGAAAGAGAATATGTGGATGCGATTGAGCAACAAGAGATAGACAAGTTCATTTGCTGGGAAATGGGGCGACAGATTCATCGCTACATCAAGGCAATGTCGGGTACGAAAAAGTTGATGGAACGCTTCGAAGAAGCTCTGGCTCATTTTTCCATTCCCCAACGTGAGGATGCCATAGCCCATTACATCGACCGCAACCGTAAGGTGCTTGATGGCTTGGATTTAAAGGTGGTGTTGGCACGTTCTGTTGCTAATTATTGCGACACATACAGCTACCTGATGGAGTTTCTGCACGATGAGCAGCGCATGGCATACTATTTGGAGCGCATTCGTGCCAAATACATACGCTACCATCAATTGTTTGAAGAAAACGGCAAATATGGCATTCTCGACCATGAGGGTAATGTGTTGGTGCATGCTGAATATGATTTCCTGCGCACGCCCTATGTGTATGTCGACGATTTGAAACTCATGCCTGTCATTGCCCAGAAAAACGGTAAGATGGGATTGATACTTCCTGATGGGAAGGACACCATTGTAGCCGATTTCATTTACGATGACATAGCCTTGCGCGAACAGGCACCCTATTTTGAGGCCTCTATAGGCGGCAAAATATACTACCTATGATAAAGGAACTGCAAATTAGGGTGTTGCCGCAACAGGCAAGTTCCGAACAACATCTCATTTCCTACCTTGCCAAGGAACTGGCCGTAGATGCGCGTACCATCAACCATGTTCGTATTTGCAAGCGTTCTATCGACGCGCGCCAACGCACCATCTACGTTAATCTCAAGGTGAACGTTTATATCAACGAATTGCCGGCCAACGACGCTTACAACCATACCGACTATCCTTATGTGGGCAACAAGCCTCAGGCTTTGGTGATAGGTGCCGGACCAGGCGGTTTGTTTGCTGCCTTGCGATTGATAGAACTTGGCATCAAACCCATTGTGCTTGAACGTGGAAAGGATGTGCATGCGCGCAAACGCGACTTGGCCCTTATCACCAAAACGCAAAAGGTGGATAGCGAATCGAACTATTGCTTTGGTGAAGGTGGAGCAGGCGCATACTCCGATGGCAAGTTGTATACGCGAAGCAAAAAAAGGGGAAGTGTAGAGAAAATACTCCATGTGTTTTGCCAGCATGGGGCATCGACGGCCATCTTGGCTGATGCCCATCCGCATATCGGAACCGACAAGCTTCCCAAGGTGATTGAGCAGATGCGCAACACCATTTTGAATTGTGGGGGAGAAGTGCATTTCCGCACCAAGATGACAGCCTTGCTATTGCAGGGCGACCGTGTGATAGGGGTGAAGGCCGTAAGGCTCGATACGGCGCAGGAATGTGAATGGCAGGGTCCCGTTGTGTTGGCCACAGGGCATAGCGCGAGAGATGTATATACCTATCTCTATGACAAAGGTATAGAACTTGAAGCGAAAGGAATAGCCGTGGGCGTGCGTTTGGAACATCCGTCGAAACTTATTGACCAAATACAATATCATAACAAAGAAGGGCGCGGCAAGTATCTGCCTGCTGCCGAATACAGTTTTGTGACACAAGTGGCAGGAAGGGGTGTATACAGCTTTTGCATGTGCCCGGGTGGCTTCGTGATACCGGCAGCCACCGATGCCCGCCAATTAGTGGTGAATGGCATGAGTCCTTCCAACCGTGGCACGAAATGGAGCAATTCCGGTATGGTTGTTGAACTCCGCCCTGAGGATGTGGAGGGCAACGACAGTCTGCGCGTCATGCGCTATCAGGAACAGTTGGAGCAAGCTTGCTGGCAACAGGGCAACATGCGGCAGACAGCCCCTGCACAGCGAATGGCCGACTTTGTGAATGGCAGGCTGAGCTACGATCTGCCTGCGTCGAGCTATGCACCAGGCCTCATCTCCAGTCCGTTGCACTTCTGGATGCCGCAAGCCATTTCATCGCGCCTGCGTGAAGGCTTCAAGGTGTTTGGCAAACAGGCACACGGATTCCTTACCAACGAAGCCGTGCTGATAGCCACAGAAACGAGAACCAGTTCGCCTGTGCGCATCGTGCGACAAGCCGACACCTTGCAACATGTGCGTATGGAAGGCCTTTTCCCCTGTGGTGAAGGGGCGGGCTATGCCGGAGGAATCGTGTCGGCAGGTGTTGATGGCGAACGATGTGCGGAAATGTGCGCGGCCTACCTGCAACGTATCAACGGCTAACCTTTCCAACGCTCCCTTTCCATGCAAAACACCCCGATGATAGGTATCACCATCGTATTGGCCATAGGCATCTTGCTTGGAGATGCCCTCATGTTGATGGTTCCACTTTGGGTAGTGGCCCTATGCGGAGTGGGCATGTTGTTGGCGGCAGCCCTTTCAGCCCGCAAACCGCTCCTGCAATCCATTCTCTTGCTTGTAGCGGTATGTGTTACGGGAATGTGGCGCGTGGGTGTGGCGCATCTTTCTGATACGATTGTCCCAACAAAGCAACCTTCGGTATATGAAGCTGTGGTGGCTACCGTTCCCCGACAGAATGCCAAAACCCTGCAATGTGAGCTATGGCTGTTGTCGACTGAGGCTCCCGTCAAGGTCATGGCCACCTTTAGTCCTACGGCACAACAACCCATGCTGGGACAGTTTCTCAGCTTTACAGGTCGTCTGCGTCCTGTAGCCACCATCGAGCAGAAAGGTTCCTTCAACTACCGCCGATGGTTGCAAACGCAAGGTTTTCAGGCCACCACCTATATCATGCCAAACGCATGGCAATCCAGCGCAAGTAAGCCACACAAACTATCAAGATGGCAACGCACCCAACTCACGCTACGCCAATGGCAGGCGCAATGGGGCGAACGCTATCGGCATATTGGTATCGAGGAGCAGGCGGCAGCCGTTGTTACAGCCATGACCTTAGGACAACGCACCCAGCTTTCTGCCACCACCCGCGATTGGTTTTCGCAGTCGGGAGCCAGTCATGTCCTTGCTTTGAGCGGTTTGCATATCGGTCTTTTCTACATGATTATCGCTCTCTCCTTCCATTACCTCCTTTATTATATACAGCTGCGCCACGACATACGTTGCATGAGTGCCTATTATGTGTGCACCCAACTCGTGGCGTTGGGCATTGTGTGGCTCTATGTCCTGTTGGTAGGCATGCCCTCGAGTGCCGTAAGGGCAGCCATCATGCTCACCATAGGCGGAACCGTATATGTCATGCAGCGGTATCATTTCACCATGAATGTTGTAGCCGTAACGGCCTGTGTGCTGTTGCTGATTCAGCCTTTTGCCCTGTGGGATGTGGCCTATCAGCTCTCCTTTGCAGCGGTAGTGGCCATCGTAGGCTTTCATCGCCTCTTTCGCATAGACCGCAATTGGCAGTTGCTCTCCGTATCGGTAGCCGCCCAATTGGGCACAGCCCCCTTGGTGCTCTATCATTTCGGCACTTTCCCCTGCTATTTTCTGCTCACCAACCTGATTGTGATACCCTGCACCCTCCTTCTGCTCTACACCTCCATCGCATGGTGGGCACTCAGTTTGATACCGTTTCTGCAAGAGTGGGTAGGTCGGTTCCTTGCCTTCATAGCCCATTTCCTCCTGGCCTCGGTAAGCGGCATCGCGTCGCTGCCAGGCGCCACTCTTGAAGGCATTTCCCTCTCTCCTCTGCAAGTTGTGGCAATTTATGTGCTAATCGTTTGCTCGATTCAGATTATTTGGCTAATTTTGCAGAGAAGATGACGCATCGTTATTTTATATATTTGAGTTTCGATGGCACACGATACCACGGATGGCAAGTGCAACCCAATGGCGAATCCGTGCAGGCCGTCTTGCAACGCTGCCTGTCTACGCTCCTTCGTGCGAATATTGAAGTTACGGGAGCCGGACGTACAGACGCGGGGGTGCACGCTCGAACCATGGTGGCACATTTCGATATGCCTTCAGCCATCGACGCAACCAACCTGGCTTATAAACTCAACCGCATGCTGCCGCGGGATATGGCTGTAAGTAGGGTAGAGGAGGTGGATGCCACACTTCATGCCCGCTTTTCTGCCCGCAAGCGCACCTACCGTTACTTTCTGCACACACAGCGTGACCCCTTTCTGCGGCACTATTCGCTCGAAATGGGTTATGCCCTCAACTTCAACGCCATGAACCAGGCTGCCAGCTATCTCACCCAAGTGCAGGATTTTGGCGCTTTCTGTAAGACAGGAGCCGATGTGAAGACCACCCTCTGCGAGGTGAGCGAAGCCCGATGGTTTGAAATGGAAGAAGGCAGATGGTGTTTCGTCATTTCGGCCAACAGGTTCTTGCGCAACATGGTGCGTGCCATTGTAGGTACACTCATCGAAGTGGGGCGTGGACGCATGTCTATAGAACAGTTCTGCCAGGTAGTGCAGTCGGGCAGCCGTTCCAACGCAGGCGAGAGCATGCCCGGAAAAGCCTTGTTTCTTTGGGATATAGAATATTAGGACATACAAATTAGATTATTGCAATGCTTTGGTTGTCGTTGGCATTCTGCTCAGCTGCGTTGCTGGGCTTTTATGATGCCTTTAAGAAAAAATCGTTGAAGGATAACGCTGTCATACCCGTATTGTTTCTCAACACGGTGTTTAGCACCCTCCTTTTCCTGCCGTTCATACTATGCTCGCAGTATACGTCGTGGCTTGATGGCAGTCTTTTTCATGTGCCCGCAGGGGGCTGGTATGAGCACAAATACATTGTTCTGAAGAGTTGTATTGTTTTGTCGTCGTGGACATGCGGCTATTTTGCCATCAAGCACCTGCCGCTTACCATTGCCGGACCCATCAATGCCACTCGTCCTGTGATGACCCTCCTTGGGGCCTTGCTGTTGTTCGGAGAGCACCTCAACCTCTGGCAATGGGCAGGTGTCACTTTGTCTATCATCTCCTTTTTCCTGCTCAGCAAGAGTGGCAAGAAGGAAGGTATTGATTTCAAGCACGACCGCTGGATTTACCTGTTGTTGCTGGCTGCCGCTTTGGGTGCCGTGAGCGGTTTATACGACAAATATCTTGTTGCTCCGGTGGCTGAGGGTGGCAAAGGCATCGACCAGATGCTCATGCAAAGCTGGTATTATATCTATCAGATGGCACTCATGGGTATCGTGATGCTAACCCTTTGGTGGCCCATACGCAAGCACAGCACACCCTTTCGCTGGGATCCCTGCATCATCTGCATATCGGTTTTTCTTAGTGCGGCCGACTTTATTTATTTCTATGCGTTGAGCTTGCCCGATGCCATGATTTCCGTTGTGTCGATGGTTAGGCGCAGTTCTGTGGTTGTGAGTTTCTTCTGCGGATACCTCTTTTTCCATGAAAAGAACTTGAAAGCCAAAGCATTAGACCTGTTGCTGGTGCTGCTCGGAATGCTCTGCTTGTGGATAGGAGGTCATTAAAAAACAAAAAAAACAAAACATTTGCTTTGATTTTAGCAGAAATACTTGTAACTTTGTAACGAAATTAAGGATTTTTATGATGAGAAATAAATTTAGAGGTTTGGGCGTTGCCCTCGTCACTCCCTTTACACCCGATGGAGAAGTCGACTACCAAGCCTTAAAACGATTAGTCAATTACCAATTGGATAATGGCGCCGATTTCCTTTGTATTCTCGCCACAACAGGCGAGGCACCTTGTCTCTCGGAGGATGAAAAAGAGAAAATCACGGAAACCGTAAAGCAACTGAACCATGGTCGTGTGCCCATTTTGAAATATTGTGGCGGCAACAACACCCGTGCCGTGGTTGAGGAGATTCAGCGTACCGACTGGTCGGGCATTGACGGTATTCTGAGCATCTGCCCTTATTATAACAAACCCTCGCAGGAAGGGTTATACCGCCATTTCAAGGCCATTAGCGCAGCAAGTCCGCTGCCCATCGTGTTGTATAATGTGCCCGGTCGTACAGGCATCAACATGAAGCCCGACACGATGATTCGTTTGGCACGCGAATGCGACAATATTGTTGCCGTAAAGGAGGCCAGCGGTTCGTTGGAACAAGTGGATGAGATTATCAAAAACAAGCCCGAGGGCTTTGAAGTGATTAGTGGCGACGATGCTCTCACCTTCTCCATGGTGGCAAGTGGAGCTGCAGGAGTTATCTCTGTCATAGGAAATGCGCTGCCCAAACAGTTCTCGCGCATGATTCGGCTGGAGTTCAAGGGCGAATACGAGCCTGCGCGGGTTATACACCATCGGTTTACAGAACTCTATAAGTTGCTCTTTGTAGATGGCAATCCTGCCGGTGTGAAGGCTTTGCTCAACGACATGGGGTTGATAGAGAATGTGTTGCGCCTGCCGTTGGTGCCTACTACAATAGCG
The DNA here is from genome assembly GCA_945837185.1 of uncultured Bacteroidales bacterium. Lineage (GTDB taxonomy): Bacteria > Bacteroidota > Bacteroidia > Bacteroidales > Bacteroidaceae > Prevotella. The sequence goes on from CAMAMZ010000112.1 coordinate 6,736, forward strand.
ACAAAAGAAAAAATGGCAAACATATTGAAAGAAATGAGGATTTAATCTCCTCATTTCTTTTTTTAGTTAGTTCCGAATAGTTCGTTGTGTTTGGCATTTTCCGAATAGTTTGGTAGTTTCCGTATAGTTTGATAACTCCCGTATAGTTTCCAGACTTCATCAATGCGTCACCCAAAGTCACCCAT
>CAMAMZ010000113.1 GCA_945837185.1 uncultured Bacteroidales bacterium
TCATATAAAAAACAGCCGCACTTTTGGTGCGGCTGCTGAAAACTTGTGGAAACTTATTTTGTCATGACAAATTCGAGGGTTCCTCCCTCCATGATGTCTTGATGGGTGATATAGTTCTGTGTATATTTCTTGCCATTTAGTTTTACAGCCTTGATATAGCAGTCGTCTTTGCCCCGGCGGTTTGTTTTCACTGTAAAAGTCTTGCCGTTTGAAAGTTGTATGTCAACACGCTTGAGTTGTGGAGAACCGAAAAGATACACGCCCGATGCAGGGTCGACAGGGTAGAAGCCCATGGACGACCAGATGTACCAAGCCGACATCTGACCGCAGTCTTCATTGCCTGAATAGCCATCTATACGGTTGAAGTATTGTTCCGTCATCACCTTGTTGGCATAATATTGTGCCTTGCGGGGAGAATCGGTCCAGTTATAGAGATAGGCACAATGATGACTGGGTTCGTTGCCGTGCGCATACTGACCGATAAAGCCACTGGCGTTGCCACCACCATCTAAGTCGACCCGGGTATTGTCGGAAAACAGACTGTCGAGGGCTGCCTCAAAACGTTGCTTTCCGCCAAAGAGTTCTATCATGTCGGGCACATCCTGCGGCACGAAGAAACGATACTGCCAGGCATTGCCTTCGGAATAGGGGTGCATGCCTACAGGACGATAGGAATAGGGGTTGAAAGGATGCATCCAGTTTCCTTTATCGTCTTTGGCCCTGAAGAAGCCTGTTCCGGCGTCATATAGATTCCGGTAATAGCGTGAGCGGGCATCGAAAATCTTATATTCCTCTTTCTTGCCCAAGGCCTGGGCAAGGCGTGCCACGCAGGCATCATCATAAGCATTCTCCAACGTGATGGAGACAGATTCTTTCTGCAGATTCTCGGGTAGATAGCCAAAACGTTCCAAAAGCGACCATGGCGATTTGCGGTGGTCGCGCATGGAGGTGCCACGCACGGCTTCATATACCTTCTTGCTGTCTACACCGGGAATACCCTTGAGTGCAGCATCAACCACCACTGGGATAGCATGATTGCCTATCATGCAATAGTTTTCAGAGCCCCATAGTTGCCAGATGGGCAGATAGCCATAGGTGTCGTATTGCCGTAGCATGCTCTTGACGAATTGCGACACACGTTCGGGTTTGAGCAGGGTGTAAAGGGGATTGCAGGCACGGAACGTGTCCCATAATGAGAAGGTGCTGTATTGGGTGTCGCCTTCCGGCAGGCGGGCTGTGGTGTAGTCAGTCCGTGTATAGTCGCCATTACAATCCGATACGATGTTGGGTTGGATATAGGCATGATACAGGCCGGTGTAGAAGATGGCCTTCTGGTCGTCGGTACCCTCAATACGGATATTGGAGAGTTCTTTTTCCCAAGCCTCAACAGCCTTTGTGCGTATCAGTTCAAAATCCCAGCCCGGATTCTCTGTCTTCAGGTTTTCCTTGGCATTCTCAATGCTCACCGGTGAGATGCCCACCTTGATGAGGAGGGGTTTGGTGTCGGGGAAGAAGGACAGGAAGCATTTGGTGTTACGGCCATTGGCCACATCTGTCTTTGTCAGGATGTCATCTCCAGAGCGGAAGATACACTGCATGACCGGACGGGAGAACTCTGCATAGAAATACACGGCACGTTCTTTCTGCCATCCGCTCAACCGTCTGTAGCCCACCATGGTGTTGGCATCGAGCAAACGCAACTGTGAGTTGAAGATAATGGTTTGCCGGTCACCGCCACGATTCTGTCCGGCATGTGCCATGTCGAAGATGAGGCGTGCTTCCTTGCCTTCCGGATAGGTGATGCGTGTCATGCCTGTGCGTGTGGTAGCGGTAAGCTCGGTAAGGATATCCGAATCGCTGAACTTCACGGCATAGTAGCCTACTGACGCTTGCTCGTTGGCATGGTCAAACGTCTCGGGAAAGGTTTCTTTGCGAAGCATGGACGCAAAGGGCTTTACGGTGGGTTGGAACATCACATCCAGCAGGTCAACACAGCCTGTTCCGCTGAGGTGGGTATGTGAGAAACCGTAGATGGTGTTGAGACTATAGTCGTAGCCGGAAGCACCATCGCCATTGGGACACACAAACTCCTCAGGACTGAGTTGAACCAATCCGAAGGGAGTGGTAGCGCCAGGGAACGTGCCGCCTTTCAAACTGTTGGCATCAACCTGACCTGTGCCAATGAAGGGATTTACATAGCGGGTAACTCCGCCCTCGTCATCTCTTGTTGTGGCGTGTACCATGGTGAGGTTCAGCGCCATGCATAGTGTAAGCAATACATGTTTTTTCTTCATTGTTGCTATTGTTTTTAGGGTTTACATATCATCGCCACCTCCATACATCTCTGAAGGATCCATCTCATTGCCGTTTTGTTTGTTGGGTTGTTTCTTCTTCTTGGCTGTTCCGAAGTTATAGCTGATGGTGAGGTTCACTTTGCGACTACTTCTTCGGTTGAGCTGGTGACGGGTGAAGGTCTCGCTGCTGGTGAAGGATTCAAACTGCCGTGTGTTGAACAAGTCTCTACAGTTGAGCGAAACGGTTATTTTCTTGTTGAGGAAGTTTTTCCGCACACCTAGGTCAACATTGTAATTGCTTTTGCGATAGCCCTGGGTGATGACCTGTCGTGAACGGTAGCGACCGCCCAACTGCACAGAAATATCGTAAGGCAGAATAAGGCTTGCCTGCATGCGTGCATTCCAGGTGAAGTTGGAGTTCCCTTCACCGTTTATTTCCTGACCATCAATCTCGTAACGGAACCCATCTAACTTATAATAATAAGCATTCACGTTGGTTGTGAGATCAAGAATGCGCCATAGTTTGTTTTTCAGCGTTGCCTCAACACCCGAGCTCTGGCTCTTTGCCACGTTCTTGTGTGTGGCATACATGATGCCTGAGTTTGGATCTTGCCAGCTGATGCGTTGCATCACGTCTGTGGTGGGACGGTAATAGGTGCTCACAAGCAATGAATGCTGTGACCAGGAATGCAGATAGTTGAGCGAGAATGAGTTGGAGAACTCTGGTGTGAGTTCAGGATTACCGAAACTTACTGTTGTAGCATCGCGTGTGTCGCGGAAGGAGTTAAGTTGGTGACCTCTTGGCCTGCGCAGGCGTCGCGTGTAGTTAAGTTGCAGTTGGTCGTTTTCGGTAAGCTGATAGCTCATGAAAACACTGGGAAAGAGTTGGAAATAGTCTTTCTTGAAAGCCGGGTCGCGCAAACTGGCATCGTGTTCCTGTTCCCAACTGAAGCTTTCCGTGTTCACCTTCCAATATTCCCCTCGCAAGCCTCCCATGATACCGAGCTTGCCCCATTGATACTGGGCTGTGAGATAAAGGGCGTGCATATCCATGTCATAGATGAAGCGGTTGAAGAAATCACGTTCTTCAGTCAGCTGTGTGCCCTGCCAGGTGTCATCGCTCCATGACTCCTGAGGCGTATTCTCATGCGAGAAGTTTCCCTGATAACCTGTTTGAATCTTGAATTGTTCGGTTATGGGATTCTCATAGTCAAGTTTTACTTCCCATTTGCGGCTGTTGATGAAGGTGGGACGCGACTGATAACTATAAATCGTTTCACGGGTAGGATCGTCAAAGAAGGCTGTAGAATCTTGATAGATGTTGCCGTTGTCAGCCTTCCATCGGCCGAAACTCACTACAAAGTCCAGGAAATGGCGGTCAGTAAAGTTGTGGCGATAGTTGAATTCCATGTGTGCCATGTTCATGTCGCCCACACCCTTGGTCTTGCGCATCATCAGTTTGCTGTCCTTGTCGGCACCCATCGTACCGTAATGGTAGGGTGTGGCCGACCAGTCATAGTGTTTGCCGTTCATGGTCATGCCGCTAAGACTCACATCGTCTTTCTTTGTGGCATGCCAAGTGATTCCCGCACGTGAAAAGATGCCATTGCCCATTCTGCTGTTGGTGGTGCGATAGTGCTGGTATTGTTGGGATAGAGGGAAGAATTGTTCGCTCTCCGTACGACCTTTGTTGGCGCGATGGCGGTAGCCAATATTCAGATAAGCGTCAACGACACTGCTGTTAACATTGATATTGGCACTGGTGGAAGCCCCTTTACGGCTGTCGCCTCCCACTTCCACGGAACCATAGTAGCCCGGTTTGCGGTCTTTCTTCAATACGATATTAATGATGCCGGCTGAGCCTTCGGCAGAGAATTTGGCCGAGGGATTGTCGATGACCTCTATGCGCTCAATGCTTTCGGCAGGCAATTGCTGAAGAATCTGTGCACGGTTGTCGCTGGTCAGTCCGCTGGCTTTACCATTAATCCATACTTCTACACTTTCATTGCCACGCAGGGAGATGTTGCCATCGTTGTCCACCTCTACCGAGGGGATATTGTCGAGCACATCGCTGGCAGCTTGTCCGGCGTTGCTTACCAACTGGCTTACATCGAACGACTTGCGGTCGACTTCCAGTTTCATGGCAGACTTCTGTCCCGTAATCTTCACTTCCTTGAGCATACGGGCATCTTCTTTCATGTAAACGGCTGTAAAGGAAACAGATTTATTCTGGGCAGAGATTGTTACTTGGCGTGTAACTGTCTTGTAACCCATGTAGGAAAAAGTGATGCGATAGGTGCCGTTGGCAAGTGGCGACAGTTTGAAGTGTCCTTCCATATCGGTAATGGCTCCCTTGATGGTTTTGGTAGAGTCGCTTAAGGAGCTGACTACAACATTGACAAACTCTAAGGGTGTGTTGTTCGCTTTGTCCAATACCGTGCCTTTCACGATGCCTTGCGCATAGCTTGCTGTGGTGCATAACACCAGCAATGTGTAAAATATCAATCGATTCATATCTGTTGGATAGTTATTCTTCCAATTTGCTTTAATATCGTAAAAAAAAGCCTTTCTTTTCCTTTTTATAGAATTAAATGCGTATCTTTGCAGCCGAAAAGAGGAGGGTCCCGTAGTTAAATGGATAGAACGGAGGTTTCCTAAACCTTTGATCCGAGTTCGATTCTCGGCGGGATCACTACTTTATGTTATTTGCTGTGTCACAGCGTGGGGATGTACTTTCAAGGTACATCCCCTTGTTGTTATAGAGTGGTTATGTGTGATGTGACAGTTGCCTACAAGTCGCGTGACTCTAAACGATAGAGTTCGGGCCACAGATGGCGCGCATACACATAGCCCTTGAGTTCGTAGAGTTTGCGAAGAGGTTCAAGGCGTTTCAGGAAGTCCTTGTAATCTTTCTTGTCGGCTTGCATCCATTGTACCTCGCAAAGAGCACCCATACGTGGCAATACCTGATATTCTGCCAAGTCATCACAGATGATGTATTCCGTCCACAAGTTAGCCTGAACTCCTAAGATATGCGCTACCGTTTCTGGTGTGGCATTTGCGGGAACCGGTTCAAAACTATAGGTCTTCTCAATGGGCAGTTCACCCCCTATGAGCAATGGTTCATTGTGTTGCTGTTTGGTTTGATAGAAATCGAAATAGCAATGTGAGGTAGGACTCATCACTACATCATGCCCCTTGGCGGCAGCCTCGGCACCAGGTTCGGCACCACGCCATGACATGATGGCAGCCGATGCATCGACATTACATTCAAGGAGTTCATCCCAACCAATAACCTTGCGACCTTTCGATGCCAGATATTTCTGCACTTCCGATGTGAAGTAACCCTGCAGACGGTCTTCCTTGTTCTGTTTGCCCTCTGCCTTGATGCCTTGCTTGGCTATCATAGCCTGACACTTAGGACAGTCTCTCCAACGGTGTTTGGGAGCTTCATCACCTCCTATGTGGATGTATTTTGACGGGAAGAGGTCGCACACCTCATCCAGTACATCTTTGATGAACGAATAGGTCTTGGGATTGCCAGCGCAGAGAATGTCTCTATACACACCCCAGAAGTGCCCCACCTGGTAAGGACCTCCTGTGCAACCCAATTCCGGATAGGCAGCCAGCACAGCCAGCATGTGGCCGGGCATGTCTATCTCAGGGATGATTTCTATATAGCGTTCAGCAGCATATTTCACGATTTCACGAATGTCGGCCTGTGAATAGTAACCGCCATAACGAATGCCATCGTCAACATCAGAGTTGCGTCCCAATGTGGTGCCGGAACGCCAGGCTGCCACTTCAGCCAGTTTCGGATATTTCTTGATTTCAATGCGCCAGCCTTGGTCTTCTGTCAGATGCCAGTGGAAACGGTTCATGTTGTGTAGCGCCATCATGTCGAGGTAGCGTTTCACGAAATCGACAGAGAAGATATGTCGGGCACAGTCAAGATGCATGCCACGATAAGAGAAGCGGGGAGCATCGGTGATGCGTGCGGCAGGCAGTGTGACAGCCTCTTTGGTTTTCAGTATAGGCAGACTCTTGCGCAAGGTCTGTATGCCATAGAAGATGCCTGCCGGTGTGCTGCCTGTAATGCGCAATCCTTTTGCGGTGATGTCGAGGCAATAACCTTCCTTTTCTGTTATCTTACTGTCAAGGGCAAGCACGATGTTTCCTTTTACATTCTTCTTGTCGGCCAACGTCACCTGAAGCTGCATGCGGGTCATTTCGGCAATGTATTCACTCAGGAAACGGGCATTACGTGCCATTGCATCATCGCCTTGGTACACGATTTTCTTTGTTTCATCGAGCACAAAGGCATCACCTTTCACATTGTCAATACTTTGCGGGAGAGGCACTACATGATAGTCGGCCTCTGCGGCATGGCAGTGAAGGGCTACCATGCAAACCAATAAGGTTAGAAGTTTCTTCATAATTACTTTTTTGATTAGGTCTTATTCTTGTTATAATAGCATAATTTCACCATATTATAATTGTATTATTTCACCACATTGTTATGGTCTTATTATTTCAC
>CAMAMZ010000114.1 GCA_945837185.1 uncultured Bacteroidales bacterium
ATTGAAAACGAAGCATTAATACTTGCTTTTGCTATTGTGCGGTTATCTCCCACACAGAACTGGTTCCTTCGCTGTCGCCCAACAAAGGTAAACCTACTTTCATCAGATAGTCGCCGGAATATACCTTTGACACAGCCTCAGCACCCGGCATCTGGTTGATCTCCTTCACGACATAAGAGGCGGCAGGGAGAAGCCCTCTCAACCGTACAGGGGGCACATACTCCTTGAAACGCGGATGAAGATTGTAAGCGAACACCACAGCCTGTCGCTTGTCGGCCGACACATAGTTGACGGCAGCATGGTTACCCTCATAAGGTGATACCAATTTGTACTGGTCGCCATCGAGAATCACTTTCTTGAGGCGCTGGTAATGAGCCACTGCCGTGCGACAGAACTGGCGTTCTTCATCGGAAAGGGATTTGAGGTCGATATCAAACCCTAATTTACACATACTGGCCACATCCACGCGGAACTTCACACTGGCTTGCTTATTCCAGTTGGTAACATGCGAAGCCATAGCCTTCACGGGGAAGAAGTCCGACATGGTCCATTGCATGTACAATCGCTCATAGGGATCGGTATTGTCGGAGCACCAGAATTCCGTGAAATATTTCAAGGCTTCATAATCGCAGCGTCCACCGCCTCCGGCACAAAGCATCATAGGTAAAGATGGATACTTTTCCGACACGCGACGCATCACGTTATACACGCCTCGCACATGGTCGATATAAAGATTGCCTTGCTTGCACTGCAGGTAGGGTGAATGAATATTGGTGATAGGACTGTTGCAATCCCATTTGAGATAGGCAATCTCAGGATTTTCCGTCATGATATGGTCCACCACGCCAAACACGAAATCCTGCACCTGAGGGTTACTCATATCAAGCACCAACTGATTGCGATAGTAATAAAGGTCGCGGTTGGGAAGGGTTATAGCCCAATCTGGATGTTTTTTGAACAGGTCGCTCTTCGGATTCACCATCTCTGGCTCTACCCATAAACCGAATTTCACGCCAGTGGCACTCGCCATACGGGTAAGAGAGGCTATACCATTGGGCAGTTTCTTGCGGTTAGGCTGCCAGTCGCCCAAACCGGCCGTATCGTTGTTACGAGGATGGGCATTGCCAAACCAGCCGTCATCCAAAAGAAACATGTCCACGCCCAGTTGTTTGGCCTCATCCATCAAAAGCCCTAATTTTTTCTCATCAAAGTCGAAGGCGGTATTCTCCCAGTTATTAAGCAGTGTAAGCCGATCGCCCTGTCCATCCTTCAATTGGTAACGGCGAGCCCAGTCATGCAGGTTATGAGAAGCCTTTTCCGTTCCCTCATAACTGATCGTGAAAACAAACTCAGGTGTCTTAAATACCTCACCCTGCTTCAGCTGATAGGTGGAGGCGTAAGGATTGATTGCAGGAATGAGGCGGAGCACCCCCACATTGTCGACTTCGAAAGTGCAACTGAAATTACCTGTCCAGCCAATGGAACCGAGCATCACCTTTCCTGTACGGACATCGGCTTTCCTGTCGAAGGATAAGGTGAAGAAGGGATGGCTCTGCATAGCAGCTCTCGACCCCAGTTTGGTGTCGACAATCTTCTTGCCGAACTGCAACTGTTGTGGGGCAGGATAACCCTCCCTGGCCCAGTCGCCATGATAGTTGGTCAGGAAATACTTATTGGCTTGCAAATAAAGAATGGTACTGGCATAGCGCCAAAGAAATACATCACCTTGCTCCTGATGACTGAATTCGCTCCACACCTTGACGACATCCTCATTATAATAAGTCACATAATGCAATTTCACTTCAACAGGATAACACTTGTCATATAAGGTTATTACGGTTTCTGTGCCCCCTTTCACAGGAAGCACCGTGTGAGTTTTATAATATAAATAGGTAGTTTGGTTGCCATCGGCATGCGTAAGCGCAAGAGCCGGCTCAAAGAAATCCTCACCTCCCGATGCAGCATACGCTTCATGACCTCGCTTGCAGATGCTGCCATCAGAACCGGCATAAACAGCCCAGTCGAGCAAATCGGCATCAGCAGGGTTGGCCAATTTCTCACCCAGATACACTTGATAGAGACGCCCCTGTTCGTTTACTTTCAAGAACAAGTCTGTCGAAGCCGTTGCAATCTGTATCGTTTGTGCAGGAGAGGTAACCGCGGCACCCAACGCCGCGATTACCGTCAAAAAGAAGACTTTCATTGACTTCATACTACTAACTAAAAAATAAATGCTTGTGAATTTTCCATCTTAGCCTCTCCATCGAGCGCGTAGAAACGAATCCTGTCATAGGGTTTTGTGGGGAACACAAGATTGGTCATAGCAATCCTTCCTCCATCCACAAAGAGTTCTACCGAACTTTTGTCGACATAAATATCCACATGTCGGGTTTGTCCTTCGCAAAGACTCAACGGAGCCCATGTGCCCAAAGCAAAGTCATTGAGATAGTTCACGGCATTGGCTTGACGCATGGTCATGGCCTCGTGCTTGCGAACCGTAAACTCATAGTTGTTCTCAATGTCATGGGGTGCTGAACGCTTGCCAAATCCTGTCAATCCACTTTCTGTACGGTCCATCACCACCCGTTGTTTGTTGAGGTCGAAATAGATGAGGGTACGCTCCCCTTTGTCGTTAGAGAGTTCAATGCCTACCGTTTTTGCCGTAGCGGCTGTCAGGTCGGCCACCACTTCAAAGGCGCCTTGTCCACCCACAATCTGTGGCTCGCCCATGCCATGGAGCTTTGCTGAAGGCAAGGCGATGCTTTGTTTGCGCAGCACCTGCAATTCCTCTACGGCATTGGCCGAAAGATAATAGTCACCATCCTTTTCATACAGGCGGAGTTCGCGCGGCAGGGCATTGCAACTTCTGAACTGCTGTGTCGGGGTCAGGTTGGCATACTGCCAATTGTTCATCCAAGGAATGGCAACAATGCGATTGCCAAGATTGGAAAAGGTGACAGTTGCATAATGGTCCTTGCCGAAATCGAGGAACTTAGCCACCTGTGGCTGATTGTCGCACGTGAAATGTGTACCGTCGAAGTCGCCTACAAAATACTCCGTGCAGGAGCCACCGTACAGACACCCCGGATTGATATTCACTATCATCACCCATTTCTGCTTGCCCTTTATCGTCATCGGGAAGAAGTCGGGACACTCAAATTGGTTGGGCTGGGCGCCATAGCCTCTTCCGAAGGCACTAACATATTCCCATTGTTTCAAGTCTTGCGACTTATAGAACCGCATTTCCTTGTCGGCCGACACGATCATATACCAAGCTTTTGCCGGTTCATAACGGAACACTTTGGGGTCGCGAAAATCCTTCAAGCCGTCGAAAGGTCTGAGTATGGGGTTGCCCTCGTATTTGGTATAGGTACGCCCATTGTCTGTGCTGTAGGCCATACACTGAATCTGGCCGTTTTGATCGCTGGCCGAGGTATAGAAGGCTATGATGGCATCTTTACCATACCCCGCACTGTTATACTTGTCGACCACCGTACTTCCCGAGAAGATATGTCCCAGCGTGTCGCGTGCAATGGCAGGTTTCAGATATTCCCAATGCACGAGGTCGCGGCTCACCGAATGCCCCCAGTGCATATTTCCCCATTTGGAACCGTAGGGATTATACTGGAAATAAAGGTGATACTCGCCATCCTTATACACCAAGCCATTGGCGTCATTCATCCATCCATAGGCTGGCGTATGGTGATAGATAGGGCGATAATAGTCCGTATTCTTCACTTCCCACGTATCCGACAGGCGCATTTTCTTCAAGGCCAAGGCGTTCTTGTCTATATGCAGCATCTTCACAACGGCACGCTGACCGCCCGACAGTTCGAAGGGCACTTCATAATCAACCTTGTCGATAGCCAGACGTACATCCATCCAAGTATCGTCGGCACGGCCGCAATCCAGTTTCACCTGGGCTTCCTGCCGTTCTTCCTCGATAGGGAGAATGAGATATTTTGTGGGGTTATCCACGACTACTACCGTAGTATCGCCCTGATATGTAACATGGAGCGTTTGCGCCTTCACAGGCACTGCTGCGCAACAAGCAAAAGCTGCTACTGCTGCTAAGAAATAATTACGTTTCATACGAATGGTTTGACAAAAGGTTGTTAGAATTTGATATTTGCAGAGAACTCTACGGTGAAAGGACGGAGATAGCTACCTGTCATCAAACAGTTCTTGATGTTCTTAGCCTCCTCCTTGGTAATGAGCTCGGCTCCGGCAATACTGCCTTTGGCACCTGTTTGGTTCAAGAAGTTCACCACTGAGCAACCCAGCGACAAGTGTTTGTTCACATCCCAGTTCACACCACCGAAGGTTTCCCAATGCCCATTGAAGTAATAGGCCTCGTTGATATTGGCATAGGTCTTGCTGTAATAACGGAAACTGGTCCACAACTTCAAAGCAGGGGTAATCATGTAACTGGGGTCGAACTCGACAAGCACCTGGGGCACCTCGGCAACAATATTACCGGTTGCATTGATTTTTCCTTCATAACCATCGTTGAAACGAACCGACGTTTCATATTTCTTGTAGGTGGGCTTCTGGTAGGTGAAGAGCGCATGAAGCTCAAAGCCCTTGAACGGACGCATCACAGCATCGGTGGTCCATCCCCAGGTCTGAATGTCATAGGTCAACGGCGCAGCCATAATCTCTTGTCCATGTTGCAGGTTGAGGGTGGAATTGTTGTTGCTTTTAGAGATGTAGGAAATCAACGAGGTGAGGCTCAGCCATTTGTTGTTATAGTAAATACCTGCACGTCCTAAAGGCACACTGATTTTGTTGGTGTTGGGCAAAGTGGCAGAGGCGAAGTTCTCGAACTTAGGATGTTGTACGATATAGGTGAAGTCACCGGTAAAGCCGAACTGTGGTGTCAACTTGTAGGTAACAGCCATGGTGAGGTCGTAATTGAACCAGTTGTAATCGAGCTGCACAGGCGTTATTTGGGTACCATCGGCAGCTGTTGCACCGAGATGGTAGTTGGAGAAACGTCCTACATACTCACCGTTGGCATTCCTTACGGCAACATTTTCGCCTTTGATGGTTTGTCTTTCAAAACGGGCGCCATAATACACGTTGAGTTTCTGTGTTAGGTCCCAGTCATGGGTAAAATAAAGCGCCAGTTTATTCTCCTTTCCCTTATAATACTCTGAAGCATTTCTGTTGTAGTCGTAGAAATAGTGGGTGCGTTTGTTGGCATCGTACAAACGTACGGCATAGCTGCCGTCAACAGGCACACTTTGGTCGTACATCGTGGTATGGGAGGCATAGTCAATATCATAGAACCACTCATTGACACCCACACGCAACGTGCTGTTGGTAAACTTCTTCTCCAGCTCTGTAGTGAACAAGAACTCATCGATATCACCGGCATTCAGACACGACATTCTCGACTGCACATACTCGCCCGTATAGTTCTCATGCTTTCCTTCCGGGGTAATCAGTTTATAATTGTAGTCGGAATTGCCTTTCACATTGATGAGCGACATCGGACTCTGGTACACAAGTGCGCCATGGGCATGGTCGTAGCGGGCGGAAAGTTTCCAGGTCAACCCATTGTCCCAACGGTATTTGTTGGAGAGGAAGAACTGACTGGAACGGTTAGCTGCTGCGTCATATAACGATTTTTCCTCGATTTCACCGGTACGGATGTTCATATACGTCATGTTGGCATCTACAGGCAGGTAGGATGTGGTGCCCAATTTAAACTGGCCGTATTCCTTCACACTGCCATCGCCGACATAGATAAAGGGGGCCGATTGTGTGGCAAAGGTGTACACAGGGTGACTGTTTGAGTAATGGTACATGGCTGTCACTTCGCCTTTTCCCTTGTTGTAAAGATGGGTTAAAGCCATCTTATAAATCTGAGTCCGGTCTTGATACTGCGCGCTACGAATCTTGAAAGTACCGGGATCAAAGTCTTGATACATATTGGCACTGTAAAACCAATTTTCCGACAAAGAGCCATTCAGGTTGAGCGAATACTCCTGCAAGCCATAATGATTGGCTTTGTAATTGAGTGAGCCATGAAAGCCCTTTTCGCCCAGTTTCGTCCAGGAATTGACAGCATAACCAATATTGCCTGTCGTGATGGCTGTTTCTGAAATTTTCAGCAAACCCACATGACTATGACTGGCATCCGAACGCCAATTAGAATTGACACTATGGGGATTTGTTGCGAATGTAACGGGGAGACCGTTTTCCAACACATTCACATCGGCTGAAGGCAGACCTATCTGAATTTCCCGGGGACCATTGGCACTGGCTGCATTGAGCATCACATTGCGGTTACCTTCTTCCTTACTCTTGTTGTCACTTTCCTGCGCTCCCATAGAAAGAGGTGCGCAGAACATTGCAACGGCAAAAAACATTTTTGCATGCGGCAGATTGAAAATCATTTTTTTCATAATGGTTAATTTTGCGATTTGTTTGATTGATGTCGCAAAAGTATAACATGGTTTGTTTTCTATCAATTGCATGTAATGTTGCAGGAAGTAATTTGTAAACGCAAAAAAATACAGGTTGTTGGATATCAGCGTTTTTAAAACATAATACTTCCTGAAAAAGTAGAATATAACGAATGATACAATGCAACAAAATTGATATTTTTAACCTACTTTCCATAGATTTGAGGCCTGTGTCTATTGATTCAGCATGCACTTTGCAAAGCTGTCTACGGTTTCAGTTCATGAAGGGAAAAAGTGTCTATTGAAATCAGGAAAAGACACCTTCTTGGCTGTCTCGCTCTTCTTGTATTTCACTTCAGGATAAGAGCGGTTGA
>CAMAMZ010000115.1 GCA_945837185.1 uncultured Bacteroidales bacterium
TCGCAGAGTTCAGGATTGTCTTTGAGCAAAAGTTTGGTAGCATCTCTTCCTTGCGCCAGTTTAGAACCGTTGTAAGAGAACCAGCTGCCACTCTTTTGGATAATCTCGTATTTCACGCCCAAGTCGAGAATCTCACCTATCTTTGAAATACCCTCACCAAAGGTTATTTCAAACTCAGCCTTGCGGAAAGGAGGAGCCACCTTGTTCTTTACCACTTTCACCCGTACTTCGTTGCCAATGATATTCTCGCCATCCTTGATGGGAGAGCCCTTACGAATGTCAAGACGTACAGAAGCGTAGAACTTCAAGGCATTACCACCCGTGGTTGTTTCGGGATTGCCAAACATGATGCCAATCTTCTCGCGCAACTGGTTGATGAAGATACAGGTAGTGTTGGTTTTCGATATGGTTGCTGTCAGTTTGCGAAGCGCCTGACTCATCAAACGAGCCTGCAAACCTACCTTATTGTCACCCATATCACCTTCAATCTCTGCCTTCGGTGTCAAGGCTGCCACCGAGTCGATGACAACGATGTCTACGGCAGCGGAGCTGATGAGTTGGTCGGCTATTTGCAAAGCCTGTTCACCATTGTCGGGCTGTGCTATCCATAGGTTATCTACATCCACTCCTAATTTTGCGGCATAGAAGCGGTCGAAAGCATGTTCGGCATCGATAAAGGCAGCAATTCCTCCTTGGCGTTGCGCCTCGGCAATGGCATGGATGGCCAAAGTGGTCTTACCCGATGATTCCGGACCATAGATTTCAATAATCCTTCCTTTCGGATAGCCGCCCACTCCCAAGGCGATGTCGAGCGAGATGGAACCGGTGGGAATCACTTCCACATCCTCCACATGCTGGTCGCCCAACTTCATGATCGACCCTTTACCGAAGTCTTTCTCTATCTTTGCCATGGCGGCCTGCAAGGCCTTGAGTTTTCCTTCCTGTGCCAACAGCAGTTCGTCGGTGTTTGTTTCTTTCTTTGCCATATCGTATATCTCCTATTCCTTATTACAGTTCCAAATCACCGTCAAAGACCTCGTGCCAGGGCAGTCCCTGTATGTTCAGTTGCTCCATGAAGGGATCCGGGTCGAAGTCTTCAACATTCCATACACCCGGTTTGCGCCACAGACCTTTAAAGAACATCATGGCACCAATCATGGCAGGAACACCCGTTGTGTAGCTCACACCTTGCATGCCTGTTTCGGTATAGGCCTCTTGGTGCTTGCAGTTGTTATATACATAATAGGTGCGTTCCTTGCCATCCTTGATACCCCGTATGCGGCAACCAATAGACGTTTCACCATCGTAGTTCTCACCGAGATCCTGTGGGTTGGGCAGCACGGCCTTCAAGAACTGTAAGGGCACAATCTTCACCTTGACTGTTTGCTGTGGATTATCGGCCAGCGGTGCTTCATAGGTGATTTCATCAATGCGCGACATGCCCAGATTCTGAATCACATCCAGATAGGTGAGATATTGCTGCCCGAAGGTCATCCAGAAACGTGCCTGCTTGATGGTCGGGTAGTTCTTTACCAGACTCTCCAGTTCCTCGTGGTGCATGAGATAGCTCTCGCGTGGACCGATGTTCGGATAGGTCAGTGCCTTATGTACGGCCAAGGGGTCGGTTTCTATCCATTCTCCATCTTTGTAGTACAATCCCTTTTGGGTAATCTCGCGGATGTTGATTTCCGGATTGAAATTGGTGGCGAAAGCCTTGTGGTGGTTGCCTGCGTTGCAGTCTACAATGTCGAGATAATGAATCTCGTCGAAGTGGTGCTTGGCAGCATAAGCGGTATAGATGCCACTCACACCCGGGTCGAAACCACAACCGAGAATGGCGGTGAGACCAGCCTGCTCAAAACGCTCTTTGTAGGCCCACTGCCAGCTGTACTCAAAGTGTGCCTCGTCTTTCGGCTCATAGTTGGCTGTGTCAAGGTAGTTACAGCCACAGGCCAGACAGGCTTCCATGATGGTGAGGTCCTGATAGGGCAATGCCAGATTGATGACCAATTCGGGCTGATAATCGCTAAAGAGCGCCTTCAGCTGCTCCACATCATCCGCGTCGACTTGTGCCGTCTTGATGTCCATGGTGTATCCTTTGTCGTGGATGGCCTTGACCAACTGGTCACATTTCTCCTTACGACGGCTGGCAATCATGAACTCCGTGAATATTCCCTCGTTTTGGGCAATCTTAAAGGCAGCAACGGTGGCCACGCCACCTGCGCCAATCATCAAAACTCTGCTCATATTTGTTTCTTGTGTTATGTTTTTGGTTCTCAATCAATAATCGGCCTTAATTTCATCGGCCTTGATGCCCAAGGCACTCATCAGCGAATAGCCCAGCAGTTCCTGTCGGAAGTTGCCACCCGGAATGGGTTCCATGGAAAAAACGGTTATCCGCTTATCCTCATCCACACGGGCAAGGATATTGCGCAATTGGGCCATCAGCGCCATATTATCGGCTTCCGGTACAATCATAATGCGTTTCACGGCTTTCTGCGCACAGACAAACTGCACCGTGTCAAGAAAGAAATCGTCGTGCCCCACCAAGTCTTCGGCAGGATGCGCTTGAATGGTAAATTCGCCTAATGGACCTTGGAATGCCTGTCCATGTAAGTCGGGACGAAAACGGGCGGGCAGGAAATTCTGTAGTGCTGTCGTCTCCTTTCGGTGCAAAAGAACAACGGTTGTTTCGTTGGGCCCGGGTTTCAGGCCACCGTCAAGCACAACACATTCCGCCCAATGAGCAAAGTCAGCGGGCGGAATGTGTCGATTAATCATACGCTCAAAGTTGACCGTCAGGTCGAAAGCCACTTTATCTATGTAGTCAGCATCAGCGATGATGATGTTCTCGCTCCAATGCGTGTCTGGATACATTTGCTCGTTCATATTGCAAATGTAGCTATTTTTTTTGAGATAGGCGTAGCTTTCAGAGAATTTTCTCTTTTTCAGCCCATTATCCACTTGTTACCCGTGTTGTGCGAAATCAAGATGATACAGAATGGGCTGGCTGCACAAGGTACATGTGCTTACAGCAGAACCGGCACAACAAATTTAGCAAGGCAGTAACCAGCCCCGATGAGCCAAACGAAGAGAATGGCAGCCAAGGCAAAAGGTTTGGCTCCGGCCTTCTTGAACTTTTCAATGCTTGTTTCTGCGCCTAAGGCAGTCATGGCCATGGTAAGGAGGAAGGTACACAAGGTGTTGATGGCATTTACTACTCCTTCGGGAAGAAGGTCAAGACTGTTGAAACAGATGGCTGCGAGGAAGAGGATGGCAAACCATGGTATCTGAATCTTGCCGCGCTCCATGGTATCATTTTCCGGATGCAGACGCGCCTGACGGGCTACATCCCAACTGATAATCAGCAATACAGGAACAAGCATCATCACGCGAATCATCTTTACGATGATAGCAGCATCAGATACCTCTTTGCCCATAGCGTTGCCAGCTCCAACCACATGAGCCACCTCATGGATGGTGCTGCCGGCAAAGATACCCATCAGGTCGGGCGAAAGGTCGAAGATGCCGGCTTTATAGAGCATCGGGTAGAGGAACATTGCGAGGGTACCGAAGATGACAACGGTGGCTACCGCTACAGCCGTCTTGTAAGGTTTGACCTTGATGGCCGACTCTGTACCGAGGACGGCAGCTGCGCCACAGATGGCACTTCCTACAGAAGCGAGCAATGCAATGCCGCGATCCATCTTAAGCAGTCGTCCTATCAAGATGCCGATGGCAATGGTTGAGCCCACGATGATGGCATCGATGCAGATGGCAGGGAGTCCGACGGCAGAGATGTCTTGGAATGTGAGTCGGAAACCATAGAGGATGATACCCAATCGCAAGATGCGTTTTGAACAGAAGGCGATGCCTGGTGTCCAGGTCTCTGGCAGGTTATTGCGCAAACTGTTGGCATAGAGCATGCCAAGAATGATACCTACAATCATAGGACTGAGCGACAAGCGTTTCACAAGGTCGGTGTCGCCAATGTAAAAAGCGGCGCAAGAGAAAAGCGCCATGAGTAGGATGCCATGCAGCATGCTGCTCCTCTGTTCCGATAGTTTCATGTGTGTAATGGAATTAATACAAATATGAATGATGAAATTAAAATAGGGAGTGAAGCAATCTGCCCCACTCCCGCTGTTATCAGTTTCCTGTTTTATTGTCGTACCACCTCATAGATGTCGGCACTGCCTTCAACACTCACCTTTACGGCCTTGGCCTCGGGTTGGAAGGCAAAGAAGTCACTATCGGCAGTGGCTGTAGAGAGACAGTTGCCTTTGGCATCAAACTGCTTGACACTAACCGCCCCTTTACGCTTCAGCAATAAGGTGTACTGCTTCGTACCCTCTGGAATGCCAAAGGTCAGGGTGCCCTGCATGGTGTAGGGTGTGCAGGGGTTATGGTCGAAGGCTGTCATGGCAGCGGTTACGTTAGCGGCTTCAACAGGGAATCCTACATTCTCTGGTGTAGTGGGATTCACGGTAAACTCGCGTACGGCTATCCAGTTGCCCTTCTTCGACTCCAGTTTGCGGATGCGTACATAGCGTGCCTGTACGGGCTCTCCCTTCCAACGCACCTCATAGGTGTTGGCCAGTTCACCGGTAAGTGCCTTCCACGACTTGCCATCGAGAGAGTATTCAAGGATGGTGTTGTCGTAGTAATCCACATCATCCACAGAGTTGCGGCCTTGCAGAATCACAACTTCCGAAACGGGTTTCACTTTGCCTAAATCCAAACCTACGAAATGGCCTGTGGCCTGTCCGTTACCGGAATGATAATAGCTGTCAGCGTTGCCATCGAGCATGAGCTTGCTCTGGGTAGTGCGCAAGGTGGCGTAGGTGCCTATACCTTTATAGAAGTCAGGTTTCTCGCCTGTCAGCTTCTCATAGAATCCTGTTGCCATGTCATCCATCGTGTTCTCATAGAACGGCTGCAATACCATCGTTCCCGACTTGTGGGCATTGTAGGCTGCAAGGTCTTCTGCGGTCATGGTGTTGTTCACATATCCTTTCCAGAAAGCAGACAGGTTGCCCTGTTCATAGAGTTTGATGAGCTCCATGGCCTTGCTGCCACGCTTGCCGAGTTTGCCAAATTCCTTGAGCCATGGCCGCAGTTCGTTCAACAGCAACTGGTTCCTACATTGGCGTTCCATAATCTCAGGCGCTTTCTCTACCTTGGCAAATTCTTTTTTCAACGCTTCGTACTGGGCGGGCGTATATTTGCTAATGCGGAAAGGTGTGGTTTCCCATGACTCAATGCGGCGATAACCTGTTTCCGTATCACAAGAGTGGATGGCAAAGGTGCGGTAAGCATCGGCAGCCTCCGGAGTCAGTTCAACAAGGCCACGCTCCCAGTTGTCGATGGGGTTATAAGCAGCAATGTTCCAGTTGTAGTCGGCCACGCCATAAAGGGCGAGTTTCGATGCCTCACCATGCTCCATCGGGTTGCTGAGCACACCACGCGTATCTTTGTCGGTAAGCGTAGTCTCCAGTCCGTAAGATGGACCTTGCATGATGATATGGCGAGCATAGTCTGTTACGGGGAAGTTCCACCAGTAGTATGCCGGACGTTTGATGCGGGAATTCACCCAGTCGAGGGTTTCCTTGGTCAGGTCACTACATACCACAGCACCCGTCCAGAACACGTTGATATCGGGGTCGAGGGTGTTGCCATAGATGGCCAGACTGCCCGTAGGCTTCGGGTTTGCCCACAGCTGAGAGTAGTCGGTAGGACAAACCACTAACGGTGCAACATCGCCTTTGGCCTTGACAAACTCTTTGGTCAGACGGTTGAGCAATTCAACCTGCTTGACAGGATTGGTACCCTCACCGTCGATATCATCGAAATGGATAGCGAAGGAGCGGACTCCCAAATCATACATGAGGTTGAACTTATGAACCAGGTTGCCATAGTCTTCTTCATTCCATTTGATATCTTTACCCGGATGAATAGCCCAAACGAAGTCCACACGGTTCTTTTGGCAAGCCGTTACCAACTCACGGATATTTTGCGCTTCCTTGTCGGGATAGGGCTTGCGCCAGTGGGGACTGCTGTGGTAGGGGTCGTCCTTCGGACCATACACATACACGTTCATTTTATGCTTGCCATAGAAGTCGATGAGCGACAAGCGCACCTCGTGCGACCATGGGTTGCCGTAAAATCCTTCTACCACACCACGAAGAGGCAGGTCGGGCCAGTCGTTCACGGTGAGATAAGGCAGAGGCTTCCCCTTGAATCTTTCGGAACAGGTAATGTCGCGAAGTGTTTGCAGGGCATAGAAAGCACCGCGCTCATCATAACCCACAACATGAATACCTTTCTTGTCGACCGTGAGTTTGTAAGCGCCCGATACCGCTTTCACACCGGCTTTGGCTGCTTGCTTGCTGCCAAAAACGATGTCCATTTTCACGCTGGCTTTGGTGGCAACGTTCAAGAATTTAAGGTCGTTGGCAAATTTCCCCTGCTTGTCTTTAACCACAACGCCCTGGGCAATGTCAAGTCCCTGCGCTTCATCAATGTTGATTTCGTGTGGCGTAGGGTTAATGACCAAACCTTTGTGATCAATCTTCTTACCGGGAATCATGTTCACTTCTTGTTTCTCTCCACGCTGTGAAGACAGGTCAAAGCTCTCATCCTGTGCTTGCATGGTACTGGGAAGCAGTGCTGCCATGCAGGAGAGCCATAGTAATCTGTAATGTTTCATCTTCATATAGGTTTTAGGTATGTTTATACGTTAGATAATAATCCGTTCAA
>CAMAMZ010000116.1 GCA_945837185.1 uncultured Bacteroidales bacterium
AGCAAGGCAAAACTGCCAATTGTTGCGCCAAGGAAGGACAGGCCAAATCAGCTTGTTGCAAGAAGGAAGGTGACAAGGCAAGCTGTCAGAAATGTAGCAAATGACGAGACCTGATGTCTTGTCGAAAGAAGTAAAAAGAGTAATTCTTTATCTCCATGATGAAACGTAAACAAACTATTACCCGTCAGTGTCAAAGCCTGGTAGCAGGCTTGGCACTTGTGTTGGTTTCATGCCAACCCTCTGTAAAACTGTCTCCCGACAACATCGACGCGGTGTTGGCCGATATGACCACCGATGAAAAGATTACCTTGGTGGTTGGTGCGGGAAATGAAACCTTCACGGGTTATGGTAATACTAAGAAAATTGTGCCAGGAGCTGCCGGCACCACTTCACCCATAGAGCGTTTGGGCATCACGCCCTCTGTGCTCACCGATGGACCAGCCGGATTGCGCATTGACACTTTGCGCGAAGGCGACGACAAACGTTACTACCATACCGGTTTCCCCATAGGGACGGCCTTGGCTTGTACATGGAATCTCCCTTTGATGTATCAAGTGGGAGATGCCATAGGTAACGAAGCCCATGAGTATGGCCTTGACTTGATTTTCGCACCCGGAATGAACCTGCATCGTGACCCGTTGGGAGGCCGTAACTTTGAGTATTATTCAGAAGACCCTTACGTAACGGGTAAGATGGCAGCCGCCTTTGTCAAGGGCATACAGGCCAATGGGGTGGGAGCCACCTTGAAACATTATGCTGTCAACAATCAGGAAACCAACCGCAAGGATGTCGATGTGCGTATTGGCCAACGGGCATTGCGGGAGTTGTATCTGCGTCCTTTTGAAATTGCGGTCAAGGAGGCCAAACCCTGGTCGGTGATGAGTGCCTACAATAGTATCAATGGACAGCAATGTATGGAAAGCAGAAATCTGCTCACCACCATTCTGCGCCGCGATTGGGGATTTGATGGCATGGTAGTGAGCGACTGGGCTGCACCGGGTTGGCGCGATTCCGGCAAGGAGATGTGGGCAGGCAATGATTTGTTGGCACCGGGAACACCGGAACAACGGGAGGAAATACGACAGGCCTTACGGGATGGTAAACTCAACGAGGCAGACCTCGACAGTTGCGCCCGTCGTATGCTCCACTTCATCACCCGTACGCCTCGCTTCAATCATTATGCTTTCTCCAATAATCCCGACCTGAAGGCGCATGCGCAACAGTCATTGCAGGCTGCCGAGGAGGCTGTGGTATTACTGGAAAACAAGAACCAGACGTTACCCTTTGAACCTACCATCAAACGGGTAGGAATGTTTGGCATGGCTTCTTATAATTTCCTGGCTGTGGGAACAGGGTCGGGCAATGTCAAGACACCGCATACCACGAATCTTGAGGAAGGGTTTGCCCATGTGGGAATTGCCACAAACCAGAAATTGGCAGCACGCTACAAGAAAGTGCTTCGCGACACGCTGAGCAAACGGGCCAACGATCCGTTGGGCTATTCGGCCATTCCTGAGATGGATATACCGGAGGAGGCGATTCTTGCCAGTGCCGACAGCGATGATGCTGCCATCATCACCATCGGACGCAGTTGTGGTGAGGGAGCCGACCGTAATGCCTTTACCGACTATCAGTTGTCAACGTTGGAGCATACTATTATAAATAAGGTGTGCAAGGCATTCCATGCCCAGGGCAAAAAAGTGGTGGTTGTGCTGAATGTGTCGGGTGTGGTAGAGGTGGCCTCGTGGAAGGAGCAGCCTGACGCTGTGGTACTTTCCTGGTTGTTGGGACAAGAAGGTGGTGATGCCGTATGCCGTATCCTGAAAGGAGAGGTGTGTCCGTCAGGGCGACTCACCATGACCTTCCCTGTAGCTTATGAGGATTGTAATACACACGATAATTTCCCCTACGATTTTCATGGTCCTAAGGCCATTGGCAACTATAAGAAGATTCCGCGCAATCCTGCCCTCAAGAATGTACACTTTGTCGACTATAAGGAAGGAGTGCATGTAGGGTATCGTTATTTCGACACCTTTGGCCGTAAGGTGAGCTATCCTTTTGGCTATGGCTTGAGCTATACGCATTTTGCTTATTCCGACAGCAAGGTGAAGGCGAAGGATGATGGTACTTACGAGGTGACGGTTACCGTGACCAACAAAGGAACCTGTGCCGGCAAGGAGGTGGTGCAACTCTATGCGCCTGTGCGCGACATCAAGCACCAGTTGGTAGGCTTTGCCAAGACGAATCTCCTGAAGCCGGGACAGTCGCAAATCCTCTCCATGGTCATCACGCCACGCGACCTCTCATATTTCGATGAGGCACAACAGGCGTGGGTTGTTGCCAAGGGGGAGTATCGGTTGGAAGTAGCGGCGAACAGTCGTGATGTCCGTCAGCAATTGTCTTTAACCTTATCGGAAGAAAAGGTGCTTGACAAAGTGCATGGCAAACTTTGATACGCAAACTTAAAACCTATTAAACAATGAGGAAAATTAAAACTTTATTGACCGCTGTCGCTTTGGGATGTATGTCAGTGCAGGCCCAAGATTTGAAGATTTGGTATAATAGCCCTGTGGAGCTCACTATTCCGGCCGCCATTGGGCAGGCTCCGCCTAAAATAGACTACAAACAGGGCAAGGCTAAGAAGGTAACCAAAGAACGCAAGATGATAGGTACTGTATGGGAGAACTATTGTCTGCCCCTTGGTAACAGTAGTCTCGGTGCCTCGTTGCTGCAATCGGCAGCCATCGACTGCATTATACTCAATGAGAAAAGTCTGTGGAAAGGTGGTCCCGCCTCAGGAAGTGGTGCCAAGACCTACTGGACCATGAACCCGGATTCAAGAAAGTATCTGCCGATTATCCGCCAAGCCTTTGCAGAGGGTAAAGACCATGTGGCAGACTCGCTAACAAAGGTACACTTTAGCGGCACCTTCGTAGACAGCAGTAATAAGGATACGCTCCGCTTCGGTACCTTTACAACGATGGGTGAGTGGTATGTACGTACGGGACTGGACGATGCAAAAAGCGAGTCGTTTTATCGTGACTTGAACCTGCAAGATGCCACCAGTCATGTCACCGTCAAGAATCAAGGTGTCACCTACCGTCGCAGCTACTTTGTATCGTATCCCGACCAAGCGCTTGTGATGCGCTATGAGGCCGATAAAAAGGGAAAGCAGAACCTTACATGGACCTATCTGCCCAACCCCGACGCTGTCGGACAGTGGACAGTGGGGAAAGATGAACTCCTGTATGCTGCCAAACTCAACAACAACCAACTGCCATACGCCTTCCGTATCAAGGCGCGTGCCAATGGGGGCACGGTGGCTTATGAGGCAGGTAAGATTGTGGTGAAAGGGGCTACGAGTGTAGATTTCATCCTCACGGCCGCCACAGCCTATGTCATCAACAAACAGCCCGATTTTACCGATCCTAACACCTATTATGGACAGGATCCTATTCGTATAACAGCCGACCGTATGCAGGCTGCGGCAGCCAAAAGCTATAAAACGCTTTATCAGAACCATGTGGCCGACTACAGGAAGTACTTCGATCGTATGTCGCTTGCCATCAATCCCGACAAGCCTTTCCAAGACATGCCTACCGATACCCGCCTTGATGTCTATAAGGAGGGAGCCGATGACCCCTATCTGGAGGCACTCTATTATCAGTTTGCCCGCTATATGACGATTGCTGCCTCACGGGGAGCCACCCTGCCTATGAACTTGCAAGGCATCTGGAGCAGGGGTGTGAAATCTGCTTGGAACAGCGATTATCATAACAATATCAACCTGCAGATGAACTACTGGCCAACATGTACCGCCAATCTGATGGAATGTTTCCAGCCTCTGGTGGAATATCTGCAGATGGTATATGAACCCGGTAGGCTCACAGCCAAAGCGATGTATGGTGGTGAGGGATGGACACTCAACATTTCTACCAACCCTTATGGATTTACAGCACCCACCAAGAGTCCGGATATGACTTGGAATCTTGCTGCCATCAACGGACCCTGGCTCGCCACCCATCTCTGGGAATATTATACCTTTACGCTCGACAAGGAATGGCTGCGTGATATAGGTTACCCCCTGCTGAAAGGTAGTGCCGACTTTGTTTGCAACTATCTGTGGAAGCAGGACAATGGCCTCTATACCTCCGCGCCCTCCACTTCACCGGAGCATGGTCCTGTGGACAAGGGTGTCACCTTTGCCAATGCTGTGGCCAAGGAGTTGCTGATGAATACAGTGGCGGCTGCCAAGGTGCTGAACAGGGATGCGCAGGAGGTGGTGCGCTGGACTGAGATCATCAACCACATTGAGCCCTATCGCATCGGACGCTATGGTCAGCTCATGGAATGGTCAAAGGACATCGACAATCCTAACGACAACCACCGGCATACCAACCATCTCTTTGGGCTCTATCCCGGCCACACCATCTCCTTAGCCGAGACACCGAAACTGGCCGAAGCTGCTAAGGTGGTTCTGGAACACCGTGGCGACCTGTCTACCGGATGGAGTATGGGCTGGAAACTCAACCTCTGGGCGCATCTTCACGACGGTAACCGTTCCTATAAGCTGCTGAGAGACCTGCTCTCATCGGGCACCAACTATAATCTTTGGGATACGCATCCCCCCTTCCAGATAGATGGCAACCTGGGTGGCTTGGCCGGTATCACAGAGATGATGATTCAAAGCACCGAACAGGAAATTCTATTGCTGCCTGCTATTCCCGACACTTGGAAACAGGGAACCATCAAAGGCGTAAGGGCACGTGGCAACTACACCCTCGACATCAATTGGAACATGCAGAGTCAGCCACAGGTTTCCGTAACGGTATATGCCCATGCCAACGGTACTTGTAAGCTGCGCTATAAAGATAAGGTGCAAACCTTCTCAACAGAGAAAGGCAAGCGCTATAAGTTCACGTTTTAAGGTGCCGGAATGCGAATAGGCGTTTTTTGTTCTGCCAATACGCAGATAGACCGTGATTACTTTACTTACACCCGTGAGTTTGGGGCATGGATAGCTACCCAGGGACATACCCTGGTGTTTGGAGGATGCAACAAAGGACTCATGGAGTGTGTGGCCCAGGCTGTAAAGGAACACGGAGGACATACTGTAGGAATTATCCCCTCGCTCGTGGAGCGAGGGGGATTTGTATCGGCCTATACCGATAAGAAAATCTATTGCCGGAACCTCAGCGAGCGCAAAGACTTGCTGGCAGCGGAGAGCGATGTGCTGGTAGCTTTGCCGGGAGGTATCGGCACACTCGATGAAATCTTCACGGTGGCTGCGGCAAGTACCATTGGTTATTACAGGAAGTTGGTTATCCTTTACGATATGAAAGGATTCTGGCAGCCCCTCATA
This sequence comes from uncultured Bacteroidales bacterium, assembly GCA_945837185.1. Taxonomy (GTDB): domain Bacteria; phylum Bacteroidota; class Bacteroidia; order Bacteroidales; family Bacteroidaceae; genus Prevotella. Next base: position 5,363 of record CAMAMZ010000116.1, read on the forward strand.
CAAACGTTGCATCAGCTGCAGACACAAGGTTTCATACGAGGTAACTATCTGGAACGCATCGCTGTGGCACACAATCTCGAGGAGTTGTGTCAGCTCCTCCATCAGGAGTAACCAAAAAATAAGCATTTCTCTTCGTGCTATCATTTTTTTTCCCTAATTTTGCAACCAAAATGTAAATAACAGAAGATGAAAAAAATAGCTACTATTCTATCGAAGGCAATGCTGGTGCTCGCGGCATGGGGCGTATGTTCATGCAGCGGTGAGAAGTTTCATGTAAAGGGTACCATCAGCGATGCCAAGGATTCTATCTTGTATTTTGAGAATATGAGTCTCAATGGTCCGGTGGTAATCGACTCCGTCAAGCTGGCAGAAGATGGCACTTTCGACTTCGATGGCAAACCATCGGAGGCACCGGAGTTCTATCGCCTTCGCATTGCGGGACAGATTGTCAATGTTTCCATCGATTCTACGGAAACGGTAACGGTCAAGGCGGCTTATCCCACCATGGCATCGCAGTATGAGGTGGAAGGTTCGGAGAATTGTGCCAAGATAAAGGAACTGACCTTGATGCAGATGGGCTTGCAACGCAACATCAATGGCGTTACGATGAATCCCGATATTCGTATGGATAGCGTGCAGACGATAATCCTTCGCCTGTTGGCTGACTATAAGGACAATGTGAAGCGCAATTACATCTTCAAGGAACCTATGAAGGCCTATGCCTATTTTGCCCTCTTCCAGACGTTTGTGTTAGGCTATAACCAAAACCTTATATTCAATCCCCGCTCCAATGCCGATGACATCAAGGTTTATGCCGCTGTGGCCACCAGTTGGGATGCCAACTGGCCCAAGGCGGAACGTTGTGTGAATCTGCACAATATTGCCTTGGAGGGTATGAAAGATATGCGCATCGTACGCAATCAGATGGCAGCAGCTCAAATAGATCCTAATAAGGTGAGTGTGACGGGCATCATTGATGTGGCATTGCAGGACAACAAAGGTGTGGTTCGTAAACTCTCTGACTTGAAAGGAAAGGTGGTATTCCTTGATTTTCATCTTTTCGCCTCTGACGAAAGTATGAAGCGTATTATGATGCTGCGCGACTTGTATAACAAGTATCATGCGCAGGGATTGGAGATTTATCAGATTTCTGTCGATTCCAACGAGCATTTCTGGAAAACACAGACAGCGGCATTGCCATGGATTTGTGTGCGTGATGAGGCGGGCAGTTCACTCCGTTCTTATAATGTGCAGGGCATTCCTTCCTTCTACTTGATAGACCGTTCGAATGCGCT
>CAMAMZ010000117.1 GCA_945837185.1 uncultured Bacteroidales bacterium
GGTCTTGACATACTTGGCAAAGTATCTAAACATACTTGGCCATTTATCTTTAGATACTTTGCCATTTATGTTTAGATACTTTTTTGAGACCTTTTCGAATGCAAAAATCAGAGGATTTGAGACCTTTTTGAGAGCTTTTTCTTTTCCAGTATTTGCCTAATTTCATTATACACTTTTTTCTTTCATGAGCTGAAACAGTAGACAACTTTGCAAAGTGCACTCTGAATCAATCGACACATACCGCAAAAGCAAAAGATCTGGGCATTTAGTGCAATTCTGCAACCGAGATTGAACCGATTAGGTTTGTGTCATGCCGACACACTAAATAAAAAGCCGCTCATCCCTTGTGGGAGGCGGCTTCTTGTTGTTAATGTGTACTATAAAAATAGCTTTACTTTACCTTGTCGACGATGGCCTTGAAGGCTTCAGGGTTGTTGACAGCGAGGTCAGCAAGAACCTTACGGTTGATTTCAATACCTGCTTTGTGAAGTGCACCCATCAACTGGCTGTAGCTCATTTCGTGCAGACGTGCAGCTGCATTAATACGCTGAATCCACAATGCGCGGAAGGTGCGTTTCTTGTTGCGACGGTCACGATAAGCGTAGGTCAAACCCTTTTCCCAAGTGTTTTTGGCTACGGTCCATACGTTCTTTCTGGCTCCGAAATAACCTTTGGTGAGCTTAAGAATTCTTTTTCTCTTGGCTCTTGATGCAACGTGATTTACTGATCTTGGCATAATTTTTTTCTTTTAAAAGTTTTGACTAAAAAGTTAATAATTAACGGAGACAGAGCAGGTCGCGCACCTGTTTGAGGTTGGTTTGGTCGACCATCGTTGTGTGAACCAAATTTCTCTTTTGTTTCTTTGTCTTCTTAGTCAGAATGTGACTGTGGTAAGCGTGATTTCTCTTGATCTTACCAGTACCGGTAAAGCTGAATCTCTTCTTAGCACCGGAGTTTGTCTTAACTTTTGGCATTTTTTTTGTTATTTAAAATTGTTATTACTATAGATAGGTGGCAACGTATATACCAGGACGTTACGCACACTATGATTAATCATCCAACTGCAGTTTCTTGAGCGCTTCAGCACCGTTCTTGGCGTTGCCGAACAAGCCCTCACCTTTAGTCTGCGTGGCTCGCTCCTCATCAGCCATTTTGGCAGCAGCCTCTTCAGCCTCACGATCACGCTTTTGCTGACTTTTCTTAGCTACGCCAGCTTTTTTGGGTGCCAGATAGAGGAACATCTTCTTACCTTCAAGGGCAGGCATCGATTCCACCTTGCCATATTCCTCCAAGTCGTTGGCAAAACGCAGGAGCAGCACCTCACCTTGTTCCTTGAAAAGAATGGAGCGACCGCGGAAGAAGACGTAGGCTCTCACTTTATTGCCTTCTAAGAGGAACTCCTGAGCATGCTTCAGTTTGAACTGGTAGTCGTGCTCATCAGTTTGCGGACCGAACCTTATTTCTTTCACTTCTACCTTTACCTGCTTTTGCTTCATTTCCTTCTGACGCTTTTTCTGCTGGTAGAGGAACTTTGAATAGTCGATGAGACGACATACAGGCGGTTGTGCATTGGGGGAGATTTCCACGAGGTCGACACCTTGCTGGCGTGCCAAATCCAAAGCCTTGCGGGTGGGCATTACTTCCGACCCGTCTTCACCTACAACACGAACTTCCCTAACGTGAATTTGCTCGTTCACGCGGTACTGATTCTTCATTTTGTCATTCTTCATCCAAACTATACTAAGATTTTTGCGGCGCAAAGGTACAAAATAATCGGGAATTAACAAAATTAATCCCCGATTATTTCATTGTTTTGATGTAAAAAAATCTATTATCAATCCTTTGGTTCGATGCAAGTGGCGGCCAATTGTTCAGCCACTTCATCGTTGATACGTTTGGCAAAGGCTTCCATGCTCATAGAGGCCTGTTCGCCACCACCTTGCTTGCGCATGCTCACCATGCCTTCGGCAGCTTCCTTTTCGCCCACAATCACCATGTAGGGTACGCGCTTGAGTTCGTTGTCGCGAATCTTGCGTCCTATCTTCTCGTTGCGATCATCGACTATGGCACGCACACCTGCACCATCGAGATATTTGGCCACCTTTTGGGCATAGTCGTTGAATTTTTCACTAATGGGCAGTATAGCCACCTGGTCGGGAGTGAGCCACAAGGGGAAATGTCCTGCTGTATGTTCGATGAGCACGGCTGTGAAGCGCTCCAACGAACCGAAGGGTGCACGATGCACCATGACAGGTGTTTTCTTCGTATTGTCTTCTGCCGTGTATTCCAGGCGGAAGCGTGCCGGAAGATTATAGTCGACCTGTATCGTACCCAACTGCCAACGGCGTCCTATGGCATCCTTCACCATGAAGTCGAGCTTGGGTCCGTAGAAAGCAGCCTCTCCATATTCAATACGTGCGTTGAGACCCTTTTCAGCACAAGCTTCCTTGATGGCTGTTTCGCTCTCTTCCCACACCTCATCGGAACCTATATACTTCTCCTTGTCGTTGGGGTCGCGCAGACTGATTTGTGCCTCGAAGTTTTCGAACTGGAACACTTTGAACACAGTTTGTATGATGTCTACCACACGCAGGAACTCACCCTTCACCTGATCAGGGCGACAGAAGATGTGGGCATCATCTTGTGTGAACGAGCGCACACGGGTGAGTCCATGCAACTCACCACTCTTCTCATAGCGGTATACAGTTCCGAACTCTGCGATGCGCAAAGGCAGATCTTTGTAAGAACGGGGCTTATGAGCGAACACCTCGCAATGGTGCGGGCAGTTCATAGGTTTCAGCATATATTCTTCCTCCTCTTCGGGCGTGTGTATAGGCTGGAAACTATCTTTGCCGTAGTGCGCATAGTGTCCGGATGTGACATAGAGGTTTTTCGATCCAATATGCGGAGTGATGACCTCCTGATAGCCGAAACGCTTCTGTATGCGACGCAGCATCTCCTGCAGGCGAATGCGCAGGTCGGTTCCTTTAGGCAACCAGATAGGCAATCCTTTGCCCACACGGTCGGAAAAGAAGAAGAGATCCATCTCCTTACCAATCTTTCTGTGGTCGCGCTTCTTTGCTTCTTCCAGCATCTGCAGGTATTCGTCGAGCATCTTTTTCTTCGGGAAACTGATGCCATAGATACGTGTCATTTGTTCGCGTTTGGCATCACCACGCCAGAAGGCACCCGCCACGCTGGTAATCTTGATAGCCTTGATGTCGCCCGTAGATACGAGGTGTGGCCCACGACAGAGGTCGGTAAAGTTACCTTGTGTATAGGTAGAGATTGTACCGTCTTCCAAATCCTGCTCAATATGCTCACACTTGTATTCCTGACCGTCTGCATGGAATGTTTCGAGAGCGGCAGCCTTAGACACATCCTTGCGCACAACAGGCTCGTTCTTTTTAGCCAGTTCGCGCATTTTCTCTTCAATTTTGGGGAAGTCGTTTTCTGAGATTGTTTGTCCTTCGGCAGGCATCACATCGTAGAAGAAGCCATTTTCTATGGCAGGTCCGAATCCGAACTGTATGCCAGGATAGAGTTCCTGTAATGCTTCTGCCAAGAGGTGTGCAGAAGTGTGCCAGAAGGTGTGCTTGCCCTCTTCATCTTCGAAACGATAGAGCGCTATGGTAGCATCTTCGTTGATGGGGCGGTTCAGTTCAACTGTTTCACCATTTACACCGCAAGATACAACGTTGCGAGCGAGAGCCGGTGAGATACTCTCGGCGATTTGTAACCCCGTTACGCCCTTCTCGTATTCACGTACAGAGCCATCGGGAAATGTGATTTTAACCATCATACAACTTAGTTTATTCTTAATCGGCTACAAAAGTAATATTTTGTTTGCAATATATGGAATAAAAATACCTTTAATTTGCACACAGACCACAAAAAATGAGGTTATTCCTTTCCGGCACCACTTTGTTTGATGACGCTATAGGCCGCATAGAGTCCCAATTCGCCTGCCTTGCTCAGGTCGGCAATGCCTTGTGTCTTGTTGCCGTTGCGCAGATGGGCCAAACCGCGGTTGTAGTAAGCCTCTGCCAGCGCCCCATCGAGTGCAATGGCTTTCGTATAGTCGTCAATAGCGTTGGCATACACCTTTTGCGAAGCATACATATTGCCACGGTTGTAGAACAAATAAGGGCTATTGGGTTCCAGCGCTATGGCCTTGTCGAAATCCTCCTTCACCTTCAGCATGTTGGCGCGCACCTCTGCCCCTGGTGCCCCATGCGTGCTGTCGAAATCATTTATCATCATCTGGCATACGGCCCTCTGCCAGTAGCACATGGGCGAAGCACCATTCATCTGCATGCAGGTAGTGAGATCGGCAATCGCAGCATCATAGTCCTGCACCACGCTATAGGCCACAGCACGCTGCAAGAGTTCACGCCCCACACCTCCTGTCTTGTTAACCGCTGCTATCGACACAGAGAGCGTATCGATATGGTTGAAGAAGGCCCGTGTGTCGGCCTCCGTGAGCTGTGGTGGATTGCAGGCCACATAGATACGGAACCCCGTTCGCATACGTGTGTTGAATTCCTCCACATTCTTGTCGAAAGCCTGATAGCTCTTCACGCCATTGTTGTATTGGAAATAAGAAAGGGCATACATAGGCATAAACTCTGCGTTGACCGTTCGGTTCTGCACCTTGCCACGGTATTCACTCTTATATTCAGAGGTCGATTCCGCTTCATCGGCCACCACCATTTCCGCATATTTGTTGGGATCAATTTCGCTACGTTTGCGCACAGCCTTCCGCTTGTTCTTGCTCCAACGCGGCTGTATGCCCTGATGCTTGTCCATCTGTGCCTTCAGAATCTTGAACTCATCGAGTTCTGCTTTGGCAGTCATTCCCAGTTTGCGGTAGGCCTGTGCCCGATACGACAACCCCGTCCAGAAGTTCGGGAACTGCTCAATAACCGTTGTATAGTCGCGTATGGCAGCTTGTATGTCGCCCGTACGGTCGTGCAACAAAGCCCTGTTGAAGATGGCCAGATAGTTCTCCGGCTCCAGTTGTATCACATAGTTAAAGTCTTCAATGGCACGGTTGTCGTCGCCCAATTGCATACGCAGCTGTCCACGGTTGTAATGCGCCATGAAGTTGTTGGCATCCAGATCGAGAGCCATATCGTAGTCGGCCATAGCGCCCCGCAAGTTATTATAGCTGTAGCGTGCCAAGGCACGATTCACATAGTTGTTGGCCACCCTTGGGCGCAGTTTGATAGCTTTGGAAAGGAAGTTATCGGCATCCTTCCATTCTTTTCGTGCCATGGCAATATAGGCACGTGTGGCCCAAGTGCTGCCATCGTAGGGGTCGATGTCCAGACTCTTGTCGAGCCATTTCGCAGCCTCGGTAGTATCTTTTTCGTGCAGCAGTATTTCAGCCTTCAGGGAATAGGCATTGGCGAACTTTGACCATTTCTTCACGATGGTGTCAATATCCAGTTGTGCCTGCTTATAGTCCTTAAGGTTCATGCGACAAATGGCACGGTTGTACCAGAAGTTACGTTGGTCGGGACTCAACTTGATGGCCTTCGTATAGTCTTCAATGGCAAGATTGTATTTGTCTTGCCGTATGCGCGCAATGGCACGCAAATCGTAGATAGCCTCTATGTAGGGGTTAAGTTTGATGGCCTGCGTAGCATCGTTTTCGGCACCCAGATAGTCTTCCAAGTAATATTTTGCCGCACCCCTGCATTGCCATGGCTGATACAGATAGGGCTTCAACGATATCACTTGATTGAAATACTGTATGGAAAGCACATAATCCTCATAATGCAAGGCTATCTCTCCACTGGTCATCAATCGGTCGGTATTATACTGTGCCTTTACAGGCAGCATGCCTACCAACGCCAGCAGAATCATCATGCCTCGTGCCATTTGTTTTTTACCCATCATACTTATCCTGTGTTTGCGTTTTGCTTGTTTTCTTACTTTGCAAGTACCGTCAACATGTGCCTTGCGCTCGCATTTACGACTTTGTGCGCTCGTTTATATGGTCTTGCGCTCGTCTTTATATGGCCTTATCTTCGCATGCAGGCCCTACACCTTGTTCTATCTGCGTGGAGCCTTGGTGCGGTAGTTGCAACGGTATTTGCCCTGCAACATAGCTTTTAGCTTGCCACCTATCAACTGTTTGCGCAAAGCCGAAACTCTGTCGACAAACATCTTGCCCTCAAGATGATCAAACTCGTGTTGCATTACTCGGGCAAGGTAGCCTTCCACCCATTCATCGTGACTCTGCATTGTTTCATCAAGATACTGCACCCGAATACGCGTAGGGCGCGTTACACGTTCGTGAATGCCCGGCACGCTCAGGCATCCCTCTTCCATCGTTTCCTTAGGAGCCGTTTCATCGAACTCTATGATATGTGGGTTGATGAACACATGGCGGTAGTTGGCATACTCGGGAAAATCATCCTTGAGCACATCGAGGTCTATCACCACCACGCGGATGGGCAAACCAATCTGGGGAGCGGCTAAACCAATTCCTTCCGATGCATCGAGGGTTTCATACATGTTTTGAATCAACTCGTTGAGTTGTGGATAGTCGGGCGTAATATCCGTTGCCACTTGGCGAAGCACCGGTTGCCCATATATATAAATAGGTAATATCATTCGATTAATTGGAGAATTAAAT
>CAMAMZ010000118.1 GCA_945837185.1 uncultured Bacteroidales bacterium
GGGACAAACCCAAATTTAGTGAAGTAACAAAGTAACAAAGTCACATTTTAACATATTGCAACAAAACCTTGAAATCTCAGTTGCGAATTGCAGAAACATTGTTCCGCATGAACAAACTCACATTTTCACATCCTGCTCATCCGGAATCCTGAAGAGTTTGTTGTTCTCTGCCAGTGAGAGCACCCTGTAACGATTCACGTTGATTCCCTCCGGCAACTTGCTTTTCAAGATAGAAGAAATGTACTGCACATTCTTCTGTTCCTCCACGATTTTTGCAATCAAGGTTAGCTGGTTGTTGTGCAGCAGCTCCTCCTTATCGTTCAGGATGAAGTGCAGACACGGTATTTTCATCTTGTCGGCAAAACTCACATAAGCCAAATCGAAACAGGTTGCTTCGCCCTTTTTCACGCCATCGCTATAGTTACCGTTGTCAGCGATGCTGAACTTGTAGCAAGGCTTGCCATCGGGCGAAGTAATCTTTTCCTGCTGTATGGTGAAATCCTTTCCGTACATCTTGCGCGATACACCAGAGAAGAAATCGTTAAACACATCCAGTCGGTCGTCAATCTTCTGCGTATATTCTTTTGTAAAGAGTCGGTCGTCAATTCGTTTCAGTTCTTCCTCCTTTTGCCGTATCACATGCTGTATTTTTTCCAACCGGCCAATATCGGTTTCCAGCTTTGCCTTCTCCTGTCCTTTTTCGAACAGGTTTTCGCTAATCTTCTCGTAGGTTTCAAATGAAACCGACAACCTCAGTTTCTTGTCTAAAGCCATTTCCTCTTTTCTCACCGCATTGATGTCGCGATAGCAATCACCAATCTGCTTGTCGAGGTCAGGCAGCTCACGACGAATAAAGGCAACCTTTTCCAACAGCATAGCATTGTGAAACGCCACCAACTCCTCAAACGTATGGTGCATCTGTGTGCCGAACGCATTTGCCTGTTCGTAGATTGACCTTACCTCCTCGGTTTGCGCTTTTGCCTTCATGGCTTGCATTTCTGCCACAGTTTCTTCTATAAGGTTTCTTCTCAGTTCCAGACAATTCTGTTTCATGGCCAACCGCGTGAGCGCCTGCTTTATCAGCACCTGTTTTTCCAGGTCGTCTTCAAAGTTGGGGTTCACCTTCAGTGCCTCCTTCTGTTCGTTGAGCTGCCCGATCATTTTTTCCACTCTTCTCAGCTTTGTCTTCAGTTCGCTGAGAGGAGAAGAGTCTTTTTCCAAACGTTTCTTGAATTGCTGCTCTTTGGTTATCTTTTTTCGCAATTCCAGTTTTTCCGCACAGAAATCCTCATAAAGTCCGAACAGGAAAAGAAACAACGTTTCATAAAGCACAGCCTGTTTTTTTCCAAGAGTTAGCAATGGCAGCTCCTGCCTGTTTCTGTCTAAGCGGATGGAATGGGAGATGATATGCGCGAACTCCGGCGTTTTGGTGTTCACACCCCACAGTGCCATCTGTAGCGCTTCGCCATAGTCTTTTGCAAGATAATTCTTGCCATTGATTTCGTTCAGCGCATTTTTACGCTTCATGAAATTACGCCTTACCACCACCTTATAACCTTTATCTTCAACGAAGGTCGAAACGAAACAAGCCTCCACATAAACCCCCGTCTTTTCAAGAAACGCCTTCACCTTTTGATTCAGGCTGCCATCGGTAGCCGTATAGATGGGCCGTGCATCAGCACCGAGGCAATAGTCGATGAGTCGCAACACGGTGGTTTTTCCCACATTGTTGCCTGTCATTTCGCTATCGGCCAACGTGTCGTCAACAATCAGGTTCATTCCCGGGTGGAACACGATGTTGCGAATTTCTTCTTCGCGATTGGCTATGATGAGGTGTTTCAGGTACATAGTTTAATTTGTATATGAGCGTCATGGGTATAGTGAATGGTTCCTATCAGATAGAGCCAATCAAGGCAAAGGATAAAGACGAAATAGGTCATCTTGCACGATTGGTTCACATAGTAGAAGAGTTCAGTTGTTGACAGCTGTTTATGTTCAATCAATACCTTCAGCACAAAGGTAGCTTTGTAATAGATGCAATCGTCGGGATTTTTGTTGAGAGGTATAAGCATGTCAGTTAGGGTTTTTCAAAGATTCTACATTCTATGAAGGCATCAACGAGCACGATACACACATTGTTCTCCATCTCTTCAAAACAGATGCCATCAAACAACGTGAGGTCCTCACTCACCTTGTTGCTCACAAAGTTCTTCAGTTCGTCAAAGAGCTGATCGGCTTCCCATGTGTCGTGCAGTCGTTCATATTCTCTGTGCAACCACTGGTACACGCTTTCACGCTTATTTTGCCCCAGACTGTCAAACTCCTTGTAAATGCCCTCCACATATTTCTTGAAAGGAGCATAGCGTTTGATGTCGTCCTTCCATCGTTTCAGTTTGTTGTGGTCTTCCTTCTTATCTATCTTGTATAGCTTGTAATCAATATCTTTCGGAGTTACTTGTGAAAAAGACGGATCCGACAGCCTGTTGATGATTTTTGTTATGAACAAGGGCCTGACGGGCTTAAAATTGTAATTATGAACAGTGGTGGCAGCCGGATTCAGATTGTGCACCGTTGAGATATTATAAGCATTGATGGTGCTGCCACTGCCACCTTCCGCTATTTTCTTCAGTTCTGCTGTGTTCATATTTCCACGATACCTTAATCATGCCAATAATTGCGATACTGCTTTACGGATTTCTTCGGGCGCGTCATTGCCCATATCCGTCCGCACCGAATGAGCGGCAGTTCCTTCCAACGCTGTGGCCAAGGAGGTAGGATTTCCCTCCAGCACCTTTCCTATGAGCAGCTTGATGATATTGCCCACAAGTTGTCGGTTGAAAGTGGTGTTCTTCTGCCTTCCCGGATAGTATATCTTTGTATCCACCTCGGGTAGAGCCAGTATTTTTTTCCAAAGGGTGGCATACTTGCTTTTCCATTCTTGTTTTACGCAATTGGTAAGCCTCCCTACATACGCCAATATATCTGCCCGAAGGGCTTCCTTCTGTTCGTCGTCCAACTTTTTGCATCCCCCATCTGCCACCTTTTCTTCGCCATAGTGGTGATGGGTGGTAGTAACGGTGGTGGCAGCCGGATTGAGGTTTTCCACATGCTCTATGTTCCACTCGTTATATGTGTTTCCCTGACCGGGATTGAAGTCTTTGTCAAATTTCATATCGTATTGTTTTGTGATTTTTCTTTAAGTGTGAAGAGGAGAGAGCCTTTCAGTACGTGCCGGCTGTAAAGGCTAACGGTTAACACGTCTTTTATTATTATTATTTTTTTGTTTCTCACATACCGTGTTGATGCGCATGCCATAAAACCTGTGTTTTTTCGTTATGGTTTGCGTTTTTACTCCTATAAACGGAACTCTTATTTCATTATTGTATCAGAAGGAACTTTTTTTTCGACTTGCTACAGAGATTTCCTTGCACGTGGGTAATTCCCCTTGATAAGGAGAGCCATCCTGCAGGCTGATCAAGGAAAGGGCTCGTAAGCGACAATGTGCACCCGGTGCAATGTCTGACAGAATGTCGAACCGACTGACAGTCTGCATGGTAGCGACAGAAAGTCAGCTGTGCAAAACTTTCTTTTTTCGCTCGCAACTCCCTGTGTTTTTTAGTGAAAGAAAGAAGAAAGTTTGCGTTTTCTTTCTTCAAATTTTCTTGGCATGAATGGAACTCGAATTGCTGTATGAAAAGCAGTTGCATCACTAACGATGAACAAGAAGAATCATATAATTACATTTTAATCATTCATAGCGTATGACAGTTTCAAAGAAAACAACCGACAAGGGAGCATTTCAATTTCCTCCCAGCATTCAAAGCGATCTCTTCAACTACCTCAAGCCTGCTCAGCAGGAGTACATCAAACCTATTCTTCGTGTGATGAAGAAGCCGGCTCAGGAGGAGCTCTGCATCTCACTGCTCGACTATCTCGAAAACGGTGAGGTTAGCATAACCCACAATGCTGTGGTTGATGGCATGTTCATCTATCTCACGCGCTACAATCTGCCCGAGGAGGATAGTGCCGACGACAAGCGCATCATCCGTCCGCTCTGCTGTCGAAACAAGGAACCTTTGCAGGCAGGCGACATCATCAACCGCTTCTTTTCACATCTCAATTCCAAAGACCTCATTTCTTAATCACTCATCCCTCACCTCATGATGAAGACGTTTTTCAAGGTAGTCAGCCAAACTGACCCGATAACCATCAACACGCAAAATGGCACCACGCAGAAGACGACCGTTGTACTACAGGAGTTTGGTGGCAAGTATGAAGACTCGTACGTTGCTTCGCTCCTGGGCAATCAGCCGAAGTTCTATCCCGGCGATGTTATCTGGGCAAGCCTTCGCTTTGCAGCTCGCCAATACAATGGTTCCACCTATCAAGACATCACCATGCAGGATTTTGTATCGTTTACCCATCATTAATTCCATCTACATTCATGAAGAAGAAAACTTATTGCAACATTGACCTCACCTGCTCCTTCCAGCAGGTTGAGGACCTCGAGAACAATCAGTGCCTCAGTGGCGTATTCAGCAAAGCCGATAACGGATTCCGTTTTGAGGAGTCTGTACGCAGGCAACACAACAGGCGCAATCCCAAACTCTTTGATGGCAACTACTGCTCATTGGTTCACATGCAGAACGGCAAGTACCAGATACACATGAAAACCATCAACGCCTCTGCCGTCAGCGATGCGAACAGCTTTGCATTCAAGGTTTATTTGGAACTTCTATCAGCATTTGAAATTATCGCATAATGATGTCAGTTACTACCCTGCAACCCCAAGCGCAATCTGCCCTCCCTTTCGAGGAAGGGCAGATGCCCCTACCGGACATTGGAACAGCCGATTCGGTTGAAACAGGCGACGACGACCAAGAGGATGACGACTGGGACAAGCCCTATCGTCCGGTAGAGAACCAGAAGCTTCCACTCAAGGAACGCGATTTCCCTATCATCATGCGCCAGCAGATTGGTTCTGCACCCACCAACCGCAAGGTGCCCATCTTCATCTCCGGGCTCAGTCCGCTGGGTGCTCTTGCCACGCGTGTGCGGCTAACCTATCCGTATGACATTCAGCCACACGCCATTTTGCTGCAAACCATTATCGAGGCACCTCCCTCAACAGGCAAACGATGTTTTGCCAATATCGTGAACCAAATCATGGAGCCCACACTCGAACACCTTGACAAGCAGCAACGTAGAGCCGAACAGGAGTACCGGGAGAAGAAGAATGCCCGAACGCAGAACGAGAAGATCGGGCAAGCTCCTAAAACAACCATCCGATGCATCCCTCCGGCCACCAGCAAGACGGTTATCGTGAAACGTGCCGACTATTACGAGCGTGTTTTGGGCGATACGCTTACCTTCTGGATGTGGGCTGAGGAGTTGGCCCAGCTGGGCGATGCGGGCAAGAGTGGCTTCTCCAACCTTCGTACCGTGATGCGTATAGCCTACGACCTTGGCTCAAAGTTTGGACAGGACTTTGCTTCCGACAACTCCTACTCGGGCAATGCCGATGTGTGCATCTGCTCCATGTTCTGTGCCACACCACAGGATGTAGACGAGATTTACACCAAGAAGGAGGTGATGGGAGGTGGTTCCAGCCGTGTGATGCTCGTGACGCTCGAAGATGAAGCCGGTGCAAAACCTGCTCTCTTTCGTCAGTTCACCGAGAAAGAGGACCATCTCATCAACACTGCTCTCGACCTCATGATGCGCGATACCTACGATGACGAGGGAGGTTTGCAACCTATTATACAGCTCGATACCGAATGGCTCAATACGCATATAGACCGCTTCACCAATGATACCGCCAAAAAGGTGGTGGAGATGAAAACTGCCGGTGAACCCGGATGGATGTCGCTCGACCACTATCGCAAGCGTTCGTCGGTGAATGCTTTCCGTTCGGTGGGCCTCATGTACTACCTCTATCTGGTTGAGAACCGCATGGCAGAGCAAGGCATTGAAGGCACTATCCTTCGCACGGAAGAGGCTATCCGCAAATGCTGCGTCAAGTGCTATCGTTTTCTTTCGGCCTATTGCCTGAAGAGCGACACCAACCGTTGGGGAAAGACTTATGAGGAAGGTTATCGCAAACAGAAGCAGGGAGCCAAGATAGACAAGTGTAAACCACTCATCGAGCAGCTTACCAACGTCTTCACCCGTGCACAACTGGAGGAGCTCATCGAGAAGAATCAGCTCGATACCGAAGCACGATTCTATGTTGCGAAGTGGAAGTCCAAGGGCTGGATAGTGAAACTTCGTAAGAATGTTTATCAGAAGCAGCTATGATTGCACATTCCGACATTCAGAAAGTCGGCAGCCTGCCCATAGAGCAGGTGGCCGATGCCCTGGGGCTCACGGTAAAAAGGCATTGGAGCCTGTGCCCTTTCCATCAGGACAACAAGCCTTCGCTCTACTATCGGGTCAACAAGAACAAGTATCGTTGCTATGTGTGCGACCATTATGGCGGACCGATTGATCTGTGTATGCACGTCATGAACCTCAACTTCCACGATGCTGTATGCTGGCTGGCTCAGGCCTTCGGA
>CAMAMZ010000119.1 GCA_945837185.1 uncultured Bacteroidales bacterium
GATGGCGCTATGGTGTTCATCGGCGTCGTAGTAATGAAAGATGTAATTTTACAACCTTTCTGCTTCACGTTGCGCTTTGGGCCACATCTCCAACAGCAATTTTTCCCATTTCTCCTCCCACACTTCTAAGGAGAAAGCGTTCTTTACCGTATCGAAGCCCCGTTGCGCCAACGAACGGCGGTATGCTTTGTCTTGCACCAAGAGTTTGATGGCACGATAAAGAGCCTGTTCCTCGGGCATCACCATCAACCCATTGTAGCCATCAATCACGATATGGGTCATGCCGCCCACATTGGTACACACCACAGCACATTGAGCGGCCATGGCCTCTAACAAGGAAAGCGAAGTGCCTTCCGAGCCTATCGTGGGTACCACGGCAATATCGAATTCAGCATGGAAGGTCAGACTGTCGGGAGCAGCGTATTGGGTGAACCGCACGTTGGGATAGGCGCGAAACTGTTCCTGCAGCCAATCCTTGTCGGGTCCATCTCCTGCCAAGGTCACTTCTATGGGCAACTGCTCTGTCAACAATTGGTGTAGGGCTTTCGCAAACAATCGTGTGCCCCGATAGGGGAAAAAGCGTCGTGCAAAGACAATACGCACGCAATCGTCGTGGTGTTGTTTCTCGGGCAGGTGCGGGTCAATTCGTGTAAAGTTCATGATCGGAACTAACCGTTGACAGATATGGTGAACCTGTGTTCTATACCAGCCAATGAAATGATGATCCACGCACACCACAACATCCACATTTTGCAAGCGTCGCAAACGTTGGTAAGCATCAATTGCCTTACTTGCCACATTTCTGATTAAGGATCGTTGAAGGCCATCGTCAATGTCCCAGCAAATACCATGCTGAATGGCTATGGCGTGAGACACATGCTGGTGGGGGAGTTGGGTGTCGGTAGCAAAGAGTGTCAGATAGTGGTCGGTGTCATTTCTCGATGCTGTGGTGCGTGCATAGAGCTTGTCGGGTGTGCGCTGACTTTGGTGCGAGGCAAACCCTATGAGTTGTATACCCTTGCCGATCTCTTTACACACATGTTGTTCCGTGAATTGCAGTATGCGCACCTGCCATCCGCAGCGCACGGCCAAGTGTGCCAAGTTCGTAATATAGGTTTGAATGCCACCAATGGTTGCGGCTGTCCCTTTCTCGTCATAGTAACGCTTGAACAGTATATCTAAAATGTGTGCCATTGTTGTCATAATGTTTTTAAAAAGTCAATAATCCTGTCGGCCGCTCTCCCGTCGCCATAAGGATTCACGGCACGACTCATCTGTTTGTGTCGCATGTCGTCATCAAGAAGGGCCGACACACCCTGCACGATACGTTGACAGTTTGTACCCACCAATTGCACGGTGCCCGCTTCCACAGCCTCCGGCCTTTCTGTTGTTTCCCGCATCACCAACACGGGTTTCCCAATGCCAGGCGCTTCCTCCTGTATGCCGCCAGAATCCGTAAGAACCACATGCGCCTTTTCCATCAGGCATACAAAGGTCGTATACTCCAACGGTTGAATGAAGAAGAGGTTTTCATAGCGTTGCAGCGTGCTGCCAAACACCTTGTGAACAGCCTCATGCACATGGCGGTTTGGATGCAGGGGATAAACAAAATCCACTTCTGTATATTTCTCCGCGAGCTGTTGTATGGCCTGGCAGATATGTTCGAATCCTTTGCCGAAGTTCTCCCTTCGGTGACCGGTTATCAAAACGAGTCGGCGACCTTCGTGCAACCGCTGCATATCGTAGCCGGCCGCAGCCAACAGGCGTGCTTGTTTTTCGGCCAGAGAGGCATCTTGCTGCATCTTTTCCAAGATGGCATGCAATGCGTCGATAACCGTATTCCCCGTCACCACCACTTGGCCCGCCACCTGTTCTCCTTCCAAGTTTTTAGCTGCCAGAGCTGTAGGAGCGAAATGATAGGTAGCCATGCGACTCGTCAGTTGCCTGTTCACTTCCTCCGGCCAAGGTGCCTCAGGGCAATAGGTGCGCAAGCCTGCCTCCACGTGTCCTATAGGAATATGGTGGTAGAAAGCCGCTAAAGCGGCCGCCATGGAGGTGGTAGTGTCGCCGTGCACCAACACGATGTCGGGACGACATTCCTGCAGCACTGCGCGCATGCCCAACAGCACCTTAGTAGTAATGTCGTGCAAATCTTGCCCTTGGCGCATGATGTTCAAATCGTAGTCGGGTTTCACCGAGAACACGTCCAACACCTGGTCAAGCAATTCCCTGTGTTGCCCTGTCACGCATACCATCGTGTCAAAATGCGGGTGCGCTTGTCGCATCTTTACTACCAGCGGGCACATTTTAATGGCCTCAGGGCGTGTGCCGAATACCAACAATATTTTTTTCTTCATAAACAGCTAAGATTTGGAGAGCCTTTTAGTGAACTTATGGTGAAACTTTTGGGTGTAACTTTTGGGTGTAACTTTTGGGTGAACTCTTTGGTGAACTCTTTGGTGAACTCTTTAGTGTACTTTTTGATGAACCTTTTTGGTGAACTCTTTGATAAGCTTTTTTGTGAACCTTTTAAGTGAATTTATGGTGAACCTTTTTGGTGATCTTTTAGTGAACTATTGGTAAAACCTTTAGGGTGTGAAAGAATGGAATGCACGTGGTGGAGCACATAGCGGAAACTTTCCATGTGGCTGAAATGGCAAATGAGCAGATAGGTCATGCCCCCGACGCATGTCTGCAAGAGCAGCATAGGAAGACAGGGTAGAGGCAGCCAGCTGAAGGCATAGATGAGGCACCCCATGACCAGCGATGCCGCTAAAGGTGGCCACATGTCGCACAGTTGTTTCTGGAGCGCATAACCCAGCAGTCGCTTGCTCGGGTGCAGATTCAAAAACAGACAGATGCTGTTGTAAGCCACTACGCCCCATGCTATGGCATATACACTCACACATGCCGTGCCTACCAATATCGACACTTCCAGCACCTTCTTCACCAGTTCCAACCGCAAAAACACATCGCTACGCCCCATGCTCTTGATGGCTTCCAGGTTGGCGGTTTGCAGGGGCATGAGCATATACGACAGGCAGAAAATGCGCACAAATGGAACAGCAGGCAACCATTTGTCGGTAAGCAACAGCCGTATCAACGGCTCGGCCACCACAAACAACCATACCATGATGGGAAATACCAACAAACTACTTGTTTTTATGCTTCTGCTCACCATGGCACACAGCTTGTCGCGATGTTCCTGTTCTGCCGAAAAGGCCGGAAACAACACCGTTTGCAACGACGTGTTAAGGTTCTCCATAATGAGGGAGGGCAGCTGCTTGCCACGGTCGAAAAAGGCCAGCGCTGCCGGTGCATACAACTTGCCAATCACCAATCCACGTATGTTCACAAATAGCGATATGAGCAGATTAGAGACGAAAATCTTCCAGCCATAATCGAAAAGTTGTCGAAAGCGCGCAAAAGAAAAGTGCAGGGTAGGGCGCCAGCGAAGCATGACGCCTGTTACTACGCATGCCAACAAGGCCGACGACAGATGGTGAGCCACCAATGCCCACACTCCAAAACCCTTCAAGGCCAGTAGAACGCCTATGGCGCCACTCCCCACTACAGTCACCACACTGGCTTTGAACAATTGCTTGAATAGCAAGTGGCGCGAAATAAAGGCACGCTGCAGGGAGTTTACGGCATAGAAAACCAAGCTCAAGGCCAACACCCTGATGAGCACTGCCATGTGGGAATTGCCGAAGAACGCAGCAATGAAAGGTGCCAGTGCAAAGATGACGCCATAAAGGAGCAATGCCATGCACACAGAAGCGTGGAAAATGGTCGAGAAGTCAAGGCCATCGGCATCTTTCTTTTGAATCAAAGCCGTGTTCAACCCACCGTCAACCACCACGTTGGCAATGTTCACAAATACCAAAACGAGCGCTATCTCGCCATATTCCGAAGGTTGCAGCAAGCGTGCCAACACAACAGCCATCACAAAGCCTATGCCCTGCACGCCACACCGCTCTAACAGTTTCCATAGAAAGGCGAAAATAATTCTATTTGTTGATACAGCCATGGTCAACGGTGTTTGTGTTGAGCTGCACGCGCATGCAGTAACCTAACAACATAAAGAAAAAGGGGTCGCTCACAAAGGTGTTACTCATAAAATATTTCACTACCGTAATGCTGGTAAGCAGACACAAAAATACTCTGGCTTCCGTGGTGCGGGCTTTCAGCAAGGAGGAACCGAGCAAAAGGAGGCACACCGCAAATAAGGCCGTGCCTATCACATAGCCATAGGTAATGCAGAAATCGACATAGAAATGGTGTGGATAGGCATAGCCAAAACGGGTGGAACCGAAATAGCCCAATCCGAAGAAGTCGCCATAAGTGTCCATATAGTTCAGTAAGGCTCTCCGCACACTTTCCCGTCCCGTGTCGTTCCCAATCTCTCCGCTCAGGAATTTCTCTATCACACGCGTGCTCAGATGCAAACGGGTAAACAGCAGCACTAACCCCACCATAATCTCCTTGAGAAAACACAGCGCCAAGGTTGCCACGCCCAGCAATATGCCTTTCACAACATAGGCATGCTTGAAATTCATGAAACCGAGAAAGTAGCACATGCCGAACACCCCTAAGCAAAGCAGGGGACCTCGGGTGCCACAGGAAAGCAGAAATACCACCCCCGCAAGTGTCAGCAACATAGCCACGATGTTGAAATGGCGCAAGGCTGCCCATAGCATCAGCGTTACATGAGGCAGGGCACAATAGGCGGCATACATGTTTTCGTTGCTTTCAATGTCGGCAATGCTTTTGGCTGTTTGTATGTAGTGAAAGAAATAGTAGAGCGACATCAAGATACACACAGCCGAAATGAGGAAAAAGGCGTGATAGAACTTCCTGATGTCTATTATGCGCCCTATGAAATAGGCTGGATAAGCCACGCATAGGCATTGCAAGGCAAATTCGTTCTGTGCAAGGGTGTTGTCGGGATGAAGGGCATAGTCACACACGAATAGGATGACCCAAAAGAAGAAGATGCCATAATCGAGCAGGGTGAATTTCGTTAAGAGCGCGGGCATGGCTAAGCACAGTGGTAGCAACACGCACCCTATCTCTATCTGGTCGGTAAAGTTGTTCACCACGGGCAAATGGTTCACAATGCCTCGCAGGTAGTCGAAAAGCATCATGCCCCACACCATGCAAACCAGCAGGTTCAGAAAAGCCTCCCGCCCGGTAAACAACGCTATGCTACGATTCCAGTATGTTCTCATTCAATCATTCCGGTTTTGTCTTCGAGTTCATTCCTATTATGCCCTGTAGTTGCTTTCATTCATTCCTTTTTTGCCTTGCCGTAAACCCTGAGCTGTTGGGTAAGGAACCTTCGCAACACGACCATTACCGTAACGAAAGTGGCCAGCAGTAACATCGACAGCACGAACAACATTCTTTTTGGCCCCGCAGCATTGTGCGGCACCGTGGCACTCTTCAACACCGTAAATGAGGGAGTCTTTTCCTGGAGCTTAGCCTTCGTGGCCTCTAACTGCGTTTGTGTGGCTGCATAGGTGTTGTATTTTATCTGCATCTCGTTTTCCAGTTGGTCGCGTTGTGAAATATACGTCTGGAGCACCACCTCTTGGTTGGCATCGCAGAAACGGCTGTAGCGCGCCACAGCCTTCTCATATTCCTCGCGCGAACGCTTCACCAAATCCTCATAATGCTCCACGTCGAGGCGTGCCTTCGAGGTGCGGTATCTGATGATGTATTCTTGCAGATGCGTCCGCACCGAATCGGTGAGCAGAGCCGACACCAAAGGGTCCTGGTCTTTCACGGAAATCGTGATGACGTCGGTACGCTGATCCACGGCACACGAAACTTTCCGTCGGATGATGTTCATCAAGTCATAGTCGGCTTCCGACAGGCGAAAGGGGTTGGGTCTTGCCGTTGCCGCCTGTTGCTGTTTCTTTTTCCGCACAAACAGACTTGCAAAGGCTTTCACTCCCTGTTTCATAGGGTAGAGCAACCAGTTCTTTTGCTGGTGTTCGCGCATGTAAGTGGCATAAGCCATGTTCCGGCAACTGCCATCAGAGGTAGTGACGGTAATAGGGAATAAGCCCACCAGAAACTCTGGCGACTCAAACAGCTCGGGATATAACTGGGGATAGATGGCATCGTTTCCCCCTCCCAGATTAATGCCCATCGTCGAGGCCAACGAGGCTACGCCTCCCAGGTTGCTCCCCGCTTCTTCGGGGGCCAGCGATACGCTACTTTTGTAATAGCGGGGTTGTGGCAAAATCCATACAACAGACAAGATGCCCACCGTAAGCCACACTTTCATGAATGTGGTGCGTCGGGCAAATAGCATATGGGCAACCTCCCGCAGACTTATTTCTTTCCGTTCTTTCTTTTCTTCCATAATGGCATGTAAGGGTGCGGCATTGCTGTTCGCACATTATCAATATATAAAGATAAACAGCATATAGCTATTTTTATTGTGTTGGCGAAAGATAAAATG
>CAMAMZ010000120.1 GCA_945837185.1 uncultured Bacteroidales bacterium
CCTTTTGGCAGCAAGCTCAAGGGCTTGATTTCCGATTTGATGATGCTTCATCAGACACATGATTTTCCAGGGAAACCACAAATTCCTTAAAAAACTTGCCTATCTGAATGAAAAAATGTACTTTTGTGGCATACAAAAAGGTATATCAACCCCTATTTTAAGTACATATCTATGAGGAATTTCGAAGATTTACGCATCGCAGTTGCCGGAACAGGTTATGTGGGACTGTCAATGGCCACCCTACTCTCTCAGCATCATCCCGTAAAGGCTGTAGATGTTGTGGCAGAAAAGGTAGATAAGATAAACCATCGCATCTCACCCATTCAAGACGAATATATCGAGAAGTATTTTGCCGAGAAGGATTTGCAACTCACCGCCACGCTCGATGCCCGTGAGGCCTATCGTGATGCCGACTTTGTCATCATTGCCGCCCCTACCAACTACGACCCTCAAAAGAACTTCTTCGACACGCATCATATCGAAGATGTCATCGATATTGTGCGAGAGGTGAATCCCGAAGCTGTCATGGTTATCAAATCAACCATACCGGTAGGCTACACACGTAGTCTCTACTTGAAATATGGGCAACAGGACAAGCCTTTCAATCTCCTCTTTTCGCCAGAGTTTCTGCGTGAGAGCAAAGCGCTTTACGACAACCTTTACCCCTCCCGTATCATCGTGGGATGCCCCAAGGTGATTGGCCTGCCCGAATACAAGGCCGAAGATGATGCCATTCTGCGTGCTACCGATGTGACGAAGATGCAGGAGGCAGCCCACATCTTCATGCGCCTGCTCATGGAAGGTGCCATCAAGAAGGATATTCCTACCCTCTTGATGGGCATGAAGGAAGCAGAGGCCGTAAAACTCTTTGCCAACACCTATTTGGCTTTGCGTGTTAGTTTCTTCAACGAACTCGACACGTATGCCGAGATGAAGGGGCTCGACACCTGTTCGATCATTGAAGGTGTAGGGCTCGACCCGCGCATTGGCACCCACTACAACAACCCATCGTTCGGCTATGGGGGGTACTGCTTGCCGAAAGACACCAAGCAACTGCTGGCAAACTATAAAGATGTGCCTGAAAATCTGATAGAAGCTATTGTAGAGAGCAACCGCACACGCAAAGACTACATAGCCGATGCTGTGCTGCGCAAAGCCGGCTGGTATGCTTATACCACCCATTCACAATACGGTGTCTCGACAGCAGGCGAGGCAGAGGGTTCCTGCACCATTGGTGTATACCGACTCACCATGAAATCCAATTCCGACAATTTCCGCCAATCGGCCATTCAAGGCATTATGAAACGCATCAAGGCCAAGGGTGCCGAGGTGATTATCTACGAGCCTACTCTGGAAGATGGCACCACCTTCTTCGGAAGTCGTGTGGTGAACGATCTCGCCCTGTTCAAACAGTTGAGCAAGGCCATCATTGCGAATCGTTTCGATGATTCGCTGACCGATGTTGAAGAGAAGGTTTACACCCGCGACATATTCCGCAGGGATTGATTGCCCCTGGGCACACACTCATTGCGTTAGTGGAAACAGCAATGGGAGCACCCCTATCATCACCAAGCCCATTATCACCTGCAACGGCAACCCGACACGTATATAGTCGATGAAACGATATTGCCCGGCTTGCATTACCAACGCATTAGGCGGTGTGCTGAAGGGCGATGCAAAACACATGCTGGCAGCCACTGTAACAGCAAAGAGATAGGGATAAGGACTCACACCCAACTCTACAGCCGATGAAAGCGCTATAGGTGCCATGAGCACTGCTGTGGCGGTATTGCTAATGAATAAGGTGAGCAACGATGTCGTGAAATATACACCTGCCAAAAGCGATAAAGGCCCTATGTTGCCCAGTGAAGCTACAAGCATGTGGGATAGCATTGCCGAGGCCCCGGTTTTCTCCAAAGCCACCGACATAGGCAACATGGCGGCAATGAGCACCACACTCTCCCAATTGATGGTTTTATAAGCTGCCTCTACATTCTTGAAGCAACCCGTAAGCACCATGAGCACTGCCGCTGTGATGACAGCTGTTACGGGAGCAATGGGAATGAAATCAAACACCATGGAGGCCACCATCAGGCACATGATACAAGCAGCCAAAGGTGCCTTATAGTCAAGGGTCACCTTGGCAGCCTCATCAAGCGGTTGCCCTAACACCACCCATCGGTCTTCATCGTTGCCCAAACGGGCAATATTATCCCATGTTCCCTGCACCAGCAGTACATCACCAGCCTGCAAACGCATATCGGGCAGACTTTCCATAATATATTCCCCCTTTCTACGTATAGCTATCACGTTAATACTATAGGTGCCACGGAAACCACCCTCTTTGAGCTGTCGGTTCACCAATCTCGAAGTGGGAAGCAAAACGAGTTCGGCCATGCCGATATGATAGAAGTCGAGCGTGGTCTGTGTCGACAGATTCTCATCCGTCTGCAAACCATAATCGGCCGCAAAACGTTGCGCCTGCTCACCATCGCCCGACAAATACAGAATGTCGCCCTCCTCAACCACTGTACCTGGACCCACCAATTGCTGTGCCACATTCTTCAAGAGATGATGCTGTCTACCGCCTTCCCTACGCAGTTCAAGCACCGTCAGTCCGTAACGGTTATGTATGTCGGCCTTTCCTATCGTCATGCCTTTCAAGGGGGAGGAAGCCGGCACCCGATATCGTGCGAGATCATCGGTAAGGCGATATTCATCCACAAGCTGGCGGAGCGATTTGCCCTTGTTAGTTTTGTGCCTATCCTTTTCTCTCTGCCCGGAAAGAAGCCATCGGCATAGCGGATACATCACCACAATGCCCACTGCGATACAAATCATGCCGACCGGGGAGAACGAGAAGAACGACAGCAACGGATAGCCTGCTTCTACCAAGACTTCATTGATAACCAGGTTGGGGGGTGTACCTATCAAAGTGAGCATGCCACCCATACTACTGGCAAAAGCAAGGGGCATGAGTAATTGCGATGCATTCATTTTGGTGGCACTGGCCAAACTCACCACGATAGGGAGCATCAAGGCCACTGTACCTGTATTACTCACAAAAGCGCCAATCACAGCCGTCACCAACACCACCAGCAAAAAGAGTGTCAGCTCGTGTGTGCCCGCCAGTTTCATGATGCGTCCGCTCACCATCTTGGCCAAACCAGTCTGGAAGATGGCACCTCCCACAACAAAGAGGCCCACCATCATCACCACCACAGGATTAGAGAAACCCGACAAGGCTTCTTCAGGGGTGAGAATACCACAAAAGAGCAACAGCAGCAAGGCACACAAGGCCACTATGTCTGAGCGAATCCTACCAAGGGCAAAGAACACAGCGGACACAGCTAAAATGGCAAGGGTTATAAACATAAGCAATCAATATTTTTTAGGTCTAACAAGCATCATGTTTACTATACAGAAGCAACACATTTCCCCATTCAGAATCGATTGTAAAGATACTCATATTCAGTGAGATATGCAAACATCAAAGCCCTTAATATTCCCAAATTACGTTAAATCAAGCCATCCATGAAAGTCAATAACACAAGGTCTGCGCAACAACACCCAAAGTGTAGCATCACTTATTACAGCTGACTAAGTTAATAAACATCAATTGAAAGGGGGAAATTTGCTGCAAAGAGAAGAAATATTTACCTTTGCATTAACTTTTCAGAAGTCATGCGGCATAGTGCTTCAGCAAGCTTGGCATCTCTGCACGCTATTTGCATTGACTTTTTAGGAGTCATGCGGCATCGAGGCAAACCATCAAAATTTTCATTTTCAAATGAAGAAACTGCTGAAAATCTTTATTCCTCTTGTATTCATTGCAATTGCGCTTGCATGTTACACCGGGAAATCTGACACAAGCGTCACAGTGGGTCAGATGGAAGCCTCCGTATCTGAAAAAGCAGCGAGTTGTTTAGACACCTCAACGATGCATTTCGATTTGCATCTGCCGAGTCAGATTTCATTGGTCAATGCACTTCGCACACACACCACCCCACACAGAACAAGCTCTACACAACGTTACAACTTCCTGTTTTTCAGAACAGGGAGCGCTATCCATGCGAGAACATATAGTTTCATTCAACAAGCATCTTTTCATATCCGGTATGCGTTTGTCAAGCCTATTACACGATTGATTAGTCTTGGCAAACTGGTTATTTAGCGGTAGGTACAACATATAAATGATCAACGACATTTCCCTGCGTGGCAGGGCGATGCCGCTCGGTTTGCCCATTGAGGCAAGCCATATACCCCTATACACATTACGCAACACAACTTGTATGCGCTATCGTATGAAATGTATATGTAAAAAGCAAACAACTTGTATGCACCATTGTATGAAGCGTATACCGCAAAAAAAACAATGAATATGGAAAAGAGAATTAAAAGAGTTCGCTCTGTCAAAGACATCACGCTATGCACATTGCTTATTATAATAGGTATCATTCTGGCCTTCATTCCTTGTCAGGGCACCGTTCACTTGGCAGGCTATCTGCTCATTGCAACAGGCAGTATACTCGCCGTTGCGCTCAAGAATGGTTACAGAGATGTTGAAACAAAGGAAACGTATTTCAAAAAGGAACTTTCATTTCTTGGAAACATGAAAACACCCATCTTGTCGGCTTTGTCTGCCTCTCCTGAGCAGATTTCACTGAGCGAAGAGGGCAAGGGACAAGTGTTGTTGTTAAGAATATATTATGGTAAAAAGTCTGGTAAGGCCTATTTGCAGCTATTTGAGTATATTCCTCATCAATACGAACCTTGTTCGGGTGTGTATGAATATGAACTAAGCAGGGTACAGGCACTACTGAAATAAGTTTGCGCGTGGTTCTCCCCTCTCCCACTCATGGCCATTGCTCTACAAAAGGCAATGGCCGTTAGTTATCAACAAAAGACACATTCGCTATGAAAAAGTTCGAGATAAAGGAACTATTCATAAAAGCTTTTTGTAACTTTGCAACCCGATAAGCATACGGCCATGAGGGGTGAGATGGGAGGGCTACAACAAGACATCGCATACCCGCCTTCAGCATGGCATAAATGTTATGATATGAAAGAAGCAATACAAAGGGTGAGTGGCTGGATGGCTTCACACTCATCTACTTATGTTATAGTTGCAGCCATATTGGCATTTATTTTGCCTGAAGCGTTCGGGTGGGTAAAGGGCGATGTTTCGAGTGTTATCCTCGGTGTGATTATGCTTACAATGGGCTTAACCTTGTCGACAGATGACTTTCGCATTCTTTTCAGCAGACCATGGGACATTTTCATTGGCGCATGCGCCCAGTTTACCCTCATGCCCCTCATTGCCTATATCCTTACCATAGTGTTCGGTCTGAACCCCTACCTTGCCATAGGTGTCATTCTTGTGGGATGCTGTCCGGGAGGTGTATCGAGCAATATCATGTCGTTTTTGTGTAAGGGTGACGTGGCTTTCTCTGTAGGTATGACAACCGCTTCCACCCTGCTTGCACCCTTTATGACACCGCTCTTGGTATGGTGGCTTGCCGACACACGCATAGAAGTTGATACACTGGGAATGTTCCGGGGCATACTCCTCATCACCATCATTCCTGTAGCAATAGGATTTGCGGTAAACCACTATTCCACTCGACACGCTTGGTATGGCGATGTGCAACGGATGATGCCAGGCGTGAGTGTCACGGGACTGGCGCTCATTGTAGCGGGTGTGGTGTCGCAAGTGAAGCCGCAACTCATGCTTCATGGCATGGGACTGTTTCTGCTGATGCTTGCCGTTGTGTTCTGCCACAACACCCTTGGCTACATCTTAGGCTACAATGTGGGACGTTTGTTCCGTTTTCCGCTCCCTAAGAAACGTACCATATCCATCGAGGTGGGTATGCAAAACGCAGGAATGGCAACAGTGCTTGCAACAGCTTTCTTTGCCAACGACAACATCCTCGCCCACTCTCCGGAGGCCATCCTGTGTGTGGTGCCATGTGCCATCAGCTGTGCCTACCATTCCATCTCAGGCACCATTCTTGCCGGTTTGTTTGTAAAATACGACAAGCGGAAGGCTGCTGCACGGGCCATTCCTCACCCCTAAACCCAATAGGATGTTGGCGCTGTGATGGATGCCGCAACCCAAGTTGCCACCCCAAATATTAGCACACGAGGCGCGCAAACAAGATGCTTGTGAATCGTTTGCGCTACCTGAATACTCCTCGTGCGCTGCTTGAATAATCCTCATGCAATAAGCATAACATGGGACAAGGCATCAGTTCATCTTCCTTCCTCCTCATCAAAAGCTTCGTCTGCCATACTGGTATATAGGTTATGGCGCTCCTCGACCGACATGGGTGCTGCGCTTCCGTCAGCCTCCTGTTTCTTCATGCTTGAAAGGCGTGAGAAGAAGTTCATGCGGGTGCAGGTGTCTTTGTCCATTGAGGCACGTGTGCCCTC
>CAMAMZ010000121.1 GCA_945837185.1 uncultured Bacteroidales bacterium
AACCAGGGTGCCGGCGACCAGGGCATGATGTTCGGCTATGCTTGTACTGAAACAGAGAACTATATGCCTGTTTCGCTCGATCTGGCTCATCTGATTATGGAAACGCTTGCCGAAATCAGAAAAGAAGGCAAGGTGATGACCTATCTTCGTCCTGATGCCAAGAGTCAGGTGACGGTGGAGTATAGCGACGACAATATTCCCCAACGCATAGATACCATTGTGGTTTCAACGCAGCATGATGAGTTCGACAAAGACGACGAACGCATGTTGGCGCGTATTCGCGAGGATGTATTGCAGATTCTGATGCCGAGGGTCAAGGCGCGCATCCATTCGGAAAAGGTGTTGGCCCTATTTGGCGATGATATCAAGTATTTCGTCAATCCTACCGGAAAGTTCGTGATTGGCGGTCCGCATGGTGATACAGGTCTGACGGGACGCAAGATCATTGTTGATACCTATGGCGGCAAAGGTGGCCATGGTGGCGGAGCCTTCTCTGGCAAGGATTCCAGCAAGGTAGACCGTTCTGCAGCCTATGCAGCCCGCTATATTGCCAAAAATATGGTGGCAGCAGGTGTGGCCGACGAGATGCTGGTGCAGTTGGCCTATGCCATTGGCGTGGCAAAGCCGGTAAGCATTTATGTCAATACCTATGGTCGTAGCCGTGTGGCTATGAGCGATGGTGAGATAGCGCAAAAGATTCAGCAACTCTTCGATTTGCGCCCGAAGGCTATCGAACGCAAGTTGAAACTCCGTCAGCCTATGTATGTTGAAACCGCAGCCTATGGGCATATGGGTCGTAAAAATGAAGTGGTGAAAAAGGTGTTCACCAGTCATTATCACGAAACAAAGGAGATGGAGGTAGAACTCTTTACGTGGGAAAAGCTGGATAGCGTGGATTGCATTCGTCGTGAATTCGGTCTCGAATGACACAACAACATACCGATACACTTCATACTACGGTTGCAGCTGATACCGCGCAACAGGTAGTAAAACATGGCAGCCAACTGACACCGGAAGAGGTGATCAGCTGGCTGCCAAAAGATGCTACGCCTGCCCAGATGGATTCGATGGTTCGCAAGTATATCAAACCCTCGGAAATCCATTGGAGTGAATGTCCCGACACGTTACACTTGCCCGGACATAAGCCTGCCAAGAGCTTTAGGAATGTGCAGTTGCCGCAGTATTACCGGGAGTCGTTCTTCTCTAAGGATTCGCTTTTTCATCCGGAATTGACGGGAGGCCGTTTAGGCGTGGCAGGCGACCCTATACCTTATACCATTGCCAACGATAGTTTCTTTGTCAGCATCCTTCTTGCCTGTTTCTTTGCCATCGTAATCGCTATCAAACGGTCAAAACACTTCATAGCACGTCAGGCAAAGGATTTGTTCAGAGTGGCGAATACAGATGGGGTGCCCATGACAGAAACATCCTCAGAGGTACGTGTCCAGGTGTTCCTCATGACCCATACCTGTCTGATGCTTGGCTTGTGTTATTATTTCTACGACCGGGTGTATGTGGGTGGCACCTATATGCCCGAATCCTATCAGGTAATAGCTATCTATGCAGGAATCGTATTGGCGTATTATATCCTGCGCATGGCGCTTTACAGTGGTCTGGGATGGGTTTTCTTTGAACGTAAAAAAAATAAACAATGGCGACATACTTTCCTCTTCCTCGTTTCGATGGAAGGGGTGGCACTTTTCCCTGCTGTTATGGTGCAAACCTTCTTCGATTTATCGTTGCATTTCCTTCTCATATATGTCGTTTTTGTTGTTTTAATTGGCAAAATGTTAGCCATTTATAAGCTTTTTGCGATTTTTTTTAAGAACAAGGGGGCTTATTTGCAATTATTTTTGTACTTTTGTGCCCTTGAAATCATCCCTTTGCTTGCATGTTGGGGTGTGTTGAGGATGATAAATGGATATTTGAAAATAAATTTTTAGGGAAAAAATATGAAGAAGATATTGATTTCGCAACCGAAACCGTCGAGCGACAAGTCTCCATATTATGACATTGAGAAGGAGTATGGGGTAGAATGTGTCTTCCGTCCGTTCTTTAAGGTTGAGGGGTTAACATCCAAAGAGTTCAGGCAGCAGAAAGTGAATCTGCTTGATTACACGGCTGTAGTATTCACATCCCGTCATGCCATCGACAACTATTTCAAGCTTGCCAAAGAGATGCGCATCACCATTCCGGAAGATATGAAATATTTCTGTGTGCTTGAAACCATTGCCCTCTATATCCAGAAATATGTGCAATATCGCAAGCGTAAGGTATTCTTTACCAATACGGGCAAGATGAACGACTTGGTTCCGTTGATGGTAAAACATAAATCGGAAAAGTATCTGGTCCCGATGAGCGATGTGCATAACGACGATGTGTGCAACATGCTTTCCGACAAGAAGCTGGTGCACAGGGAGTGTGTCATGTACCGCACCGTGAGCAACGATTTCACCGACGAGGAGCGTGAAAGCTTCGACTATGACATGCTGTTGTTCTTCAGCCCTACCGGTGTGAAGGCCCTGCGCAAGAATTTCCCTGACTTTGATCAGAAAGATGTGAAAATAGGAGCCTTTGGTCCGGCTACAGCCAAGACCGTAGAGGAAGAAGGGTGGCGGTTGGATTTGCATGCCCCTACGCAGGAATGCCCGTCAATGACCAGTGCGCTCAAGGCTTTCCTAAAGCAACATAAAGCAGAATAACCATCCTGATTCAGATCTTATGCCCCCCTCACAACATGCCTTCACCAAGCAAGAAAGGGTTTGTAGTAAAAAAGTTGTCGACCGCCTTTTCAACGATAGGAAAAGCAAGTCGATGGCAGCCTATCCTGTGAGGGCCGTTTTCTTGGACATTCAGGCGGAGGAGGATGCTCCGCCAATCCAAATACTTATCAGTGTGCCCAAGCGGTACCATAAGCGGGCTGTGGATCGTAACAGGGTGAAACGGCAGGTGCGTGAAGCCTATCGCCGCAACAAAGCCATATTGGCTGATGCTTTGATGGCAAGGCAGCGACACATGGTGGTGGCGTTTATCTGGATTGCCGATGAGCTCTGCACAAGCAGTAGGGTAGAGCGGCGCGTCAAGGATTTGTTGCTGCGTATCAGTGAAAGCCTATGAAAACGATGTTGCATGCATTGTCGCACCTGCTGACAAAACTCCTTCTTTTACCCATTTGGTTTTATCAGCATTGCATCAGTCCTTTTACCCCACCTTCGTGTAGGTTCACGCCTACTTGTTCGGAGTATGCGCGTCAGGCTTTAATGAAATATGGTCCCGTAAAAGGCACCTGGTTGGCATGCAAACGACTGCTAAGGTGTCACCCCTGGGGCGGTTCGGGTTACGACCCTGTTCCCTGAGGATTCCAGTGATGCAGATAGGACAATCGTAAAAGAGAAAACAATATAACGACAATAATAACGATGAAGAATTTTGTAGAAGAGTTGAAATGGAGGGGCATGTTGGCTCAGATGATGCCGGGCACAGAAGAATTGTTGCAGCGTGAGATGGTATCAGCTTATCTGGGCACCGATCCTACTGCCGATTCGTTGCATATCGGGCACCTCTGCGGCATTATGATGTTGCGTCATCTGCAGCGTTGCGGCCATAAACCTTACCTGTTGGTAGGAGGTGCTACGGGAATGATAGGCGACCCCTCGGGCAAGAGTCAGGAGCGTAACCTTTTAGATACTGCCACGCTCTACCACAATCAGGAAGCTATCAAGAAGCAGGTGTCTAAGTTTCTCGATTTCGAAAGTACGGAACCCAACAAGGCTGAGATGGTGAACAACTATGATTGGATGAAGGATTTTACCTTCCTCGATTTCGCACGTGAGGTGGGCAAGCATATCACCGTAAACTATATGATGGCCAAGGACAGCGTGCAGAAGCGCTTGAATGGTGAGGCCCGCGACGGACTGTCATTCACCGAGTTCACTTATCAGTTGCTGCAAGGTTACGATTTCCTTTATCTGTATAAGAATCATGGGGTCAAACTGCAGTTGGGTGGCAACGACCAGTGGGGCAACATGACCACTGGTACGGAACTGATTCGTCGCACCTTGGGAAATGAAACAGAAACATTCTGCCTCACGTGTCCGCTCATCACCAAAGCCGATGGCAAGAAGTTCGGCAAGACAGAGAGCGGAAACATCTGGCTCGACCGCAACCGTACAACTCCCTATGCCTTCTACCAGTTCTGGCTCAACGTAAGCGATGAAGATGCGGAAAAATATATTCGTATTTTCACTTCTTTGGAGCAGGAAACCATCGAGAATCTGATTGCCGAGCATCGTCAGGACCCTGGTCTCCGTGTGCTGCAGAAACGTTTGGCAGAGGAAGTGACAGTCATGGTTCATTCGCAGGAAGACTTGGAGATGGCCAAGGCTGCTTCCAATATCCTTTTCGGTAAAGCCACGCGAGAAAACCTGCAACAGCTGGACGAGGCTACACTCTTAGATGTCTTTGCCGGTGTGCCCCATTTCGAGATGGACAAAACCCTTTTGGGTCAGCCTGCTGTGGAACTGTTCACCCGCGACGAGGTGAAGGTCTTTGCCAGCAAGGGCGAGATGCGTAAACTGGTGCAAGGCGGTGGTGTTTCGCTCAACAAAGAGAAATTGGCAGCCTTCGACCGTGTGGTGACATCGGAAGACCTTATCAATGGCAAGTACTTGCTCGTGCAGCGTGGCAAGAAGAACTATTACCTCATTACGGTAAAATAAGGATTCGACAGAATAGATACACTATATATAAGATGCCCCGGCCAGCCCTCAGGTTGTGTCGGGGCTATCTGTTGAAATAGCCTTTGCGCACAGCCTCCATAATATCGGCAGGAGCCTCCTGCGCATCCAGTTTCCTTTTCATGAAATCCATGTAGGGAGCCACGTGTTCGAAATACATGTGGTAGCCCTGACAAAGATAGTTGAGACCGGGATTCCCATAGCGGTCTCTCGCAAAACGGTTCTTCGGACATTCGCCATGACAGGCAAATTCAAATGAACATTCACGGCATTGTTGCGGAAGCGACCTATGTTTCAAGGCGCTGAAAGCACGTTGCTGTTCGCCGTAGAGCATCTCAATGAGCGTATGCTCACGTATGTTTCCCAAACGGTATTCCGGAAATACAAAGTGGTCACAGCTGTACACGTCGCCATTGAATTCCATCACCCCCGCATGTCCACATTCCTTGGCAAAGATGCAGATGCCGGGCTGCATGCCTGCCCAGTTGGCCAAGGTGCAGTCGAAAAGCTCAACAAAAATCTTGCCAACATCCTGCTTTACCCATTCGTCGAAAAGCGTACAAAGGAATTTACCCCATTGCAAGGGCGTCACAGAGAACTCAGTCAGTTCGCAAGCTTCACCGTCTTTGAGACAGGCCAACTGTCGGCCATCCTGATGGGGGGCAATGCGTTCCACGATAGGCGCAAACTGCAGGTAGCGGCATCCGTTGTCGCGGAAGAAGTGGTAGAAATCCAAGGGATAATCCGCATTGAAATCATTCACCACCGCCATGGCATTCCATTCCACGCCATGCTTTTTCAGTAACTGTATACCCTTCATCACCTTGATCCACGACGGCTTGCCCGTTTGGGTGCGACGGTATTCGTCGTGAAACTCCTGTGGTCCGTCGATGGAAATACCCACCAACCAATTGTTTTCGCGGAGAAAGCGGCACCATTCATCGGTTAGAAGCGTACCATTGGTCTGTATGCAATTGTCGATGGTCCGCCCATTGGCATATTTACGCTGAAACTCCATCGCTTTCTGGTAGAACGACAAAGGGCGCATCATCGTTTCACCGCCATGCCAGGTAAAGAGCACCTGTTGCATGGTCTGCGCTTCGATATATTCTTTGGTAAAGCGTTCCAGCATCTCCTCGCTCATGATGTGGCGGGAGGTGTCGGCATAGAGTTTCGATTTCTCCAGATAATAGCAATAGCTGCAGGCAAGGTTGCAACGGGCTCCTACAGGCTTTAGCATCACATAAAGGGGCCGTGAAAAAGGTGAGATTGTATTCATGAGGGCAAAATTACAAAAAAAATGCCGAAAAATTTGGTTGTTGCAGTAAAAAGTAGTAATTTTGCACCCAGATTGTTCTATGGTGTAATGGTAGCACAACAGGTTTTGGTTCTGTTTGTGGTGGTTCGAATCCGCCTAGAACAACAAAAAGCGCTTTCAAGCATTTGCTGAAAGCGTTTTTTTTGTTGTTTATAATCAACGTATTTGTAATTCGGGTCAGCCGAAACAAGGGCAGTAGCGTTTCCACGGGGTAAGGCAGCAAAGGAGTTTCGTCCAAACATACAGCCTGTTTCGCCCAAATAGATAATATGTTTCAGCAAAACACAATGCTTCTTTAATGATGGGGAATTATATTAATTTTGCGTTCAGCCAAG
>CAMAMZ010000122.1 GCA_945837185.1 uncultured Bacteroidales bacterium
ATGATAAAGTAAAAAACATTGAGGAGATAAAAGTGATCGGACACATTACCTCGCCCGAGCAAGGAGCGTGTTTGGTTACTCGCGACGGACAGGAATTTAAACTCAAAGCACAAGGTTGGAACTCTTTTGAATAATTATATGAAAATAGGAATTGCATCAGACCATGCCGGTTTCGAACTGAAACAATACTTGACGACATGGCTTAACAATAATCATTTTGAGGTGATGGATTTTGGTACTAACTCCACCTCAAGTTGCGACTATCCCGACTATGCGCATCCGCTTGCCGAAGCCGTTGAAAAGGGAGTTTGCCGTTATGGTATTGCCATTTGCGGCAGTGGCAACGGCATAAACATGACCGTAAATAAGCACCAAGGCATTCGCTCTGCTTTATGTTGGGATACCGAGTTGGCTTCACTTGCTCGTCGGCACAACAATGCAAACATTTTGACATTGCCGGCACGTTTTATTTCCCAAGAAAAGGCACTTTCGTTAGTAAAAACTTTTTTAACCACCGAATTTGAAGGCGGACGCCATCAATGTCGAATAGACAAAATACCTTGTAAATAAACATTTCGACGGTTGAAGTTTTAGCAGAATAGGAGAAAACCCATCTATTTGTTGAACAAAAAAAAGGCTTACAAAAATTTGTAAACCTTTTTTTTTGCGGAGAGAGAGGGATTCGAACCCCCGGTACCTCTCGGTACGGCGGTTTTCAAGACCGCTGTAATCGACCACTCTACCATCTCTCCTTTTCGAAGGAATGATTTCCTTCATGCGGTAAAGCGAGTGCAAAGGTAAGGGTTTTGGTTGATTTCACCAAATTTTTGGGGCATTATTTTATGAAATTTCTTCATTCTACCCCCAAATCCTTGAAAATATCCTGTCTGTGCCCTTAGTTTTTTACCACGACAGACTTATAAATCGGGCTTTTTATGTAATTTTGCACCATGATTTATCCGGCAAATTTTGAAAGCAAGATAGGTTTTCATGAGATTAGGGAAAAGCTCAAGACCTATTGTTTGTCACCGCTTGGCAAAGGGCAGGTGGATGCTATGGCATTCAGCGCTGATTACGACATGCTCCATACTGCATTGGAGCAGATAAAGGAAATGAAAGCCATTCGTGAGAGTCAGAAGGAACTGCCTCTCGGCACTTTCTTCGATGTAAGGGAGAGTATGAAAAGGTTGCGCATGAGTGGCACCTTTTTGGAAGAAGGCGAATTGTTCGATGTGATGCGCACGCTCCACACCATCAACTGTTTGGTGAACTACCTGAAATATCCCAATGGGTATGATGATACGGAAACGCCACTTCTTTATCCCACGTTGGCAGCATTAGCAGAAGGGGTCATTCCCATGCCACAGATTGTGAAACGCATAGAAGGCATTCTCGACAAGGCAGGGAAAATGAAGGATACTGCATCGCCCGAGTTGGCAACCATACGTCATGAACTGTCACGCGTGCAGAATTCCATCTCGCGCATTCTCAACAATATCCTGCGCTCGGCACAGAGCGAAGGATTGGTAGATAAGGATGTTACGCCTGCCATGCGCGATGGTAGGTTGGTTCTGCCTGTGGCTCCCGGTCTTAAGCGTAGGATTGGCGGAATTGTTCATGATGAATCGGCCAGTGGGCGCACGGTATATATTGAACCTGCTGAGGTAGTGGAAGCCAACAACCGTGTGCGTGAGTTGGAAAGCGAGGAGCGCCATGAGATTGTGCGTATCCTCAAGGCAGTTGCCACCGACATCCGTCCGCATACGGAGGAGATACTCTTTTCCCTTACTTTCCTCGCAGCCATCGATTTCATTCAAGCCAAAACATCGCTATCGATACAAATGGGATGTTGCGAACCTGCATTAAACGCCTGTCCTACGCTCGACTGGACTCGTGCCCGCCACCCCTTGTTGGAAAGTAGGTTGCGCCAGTTGGCCAAGGAGAACACCTTGGTGCCTCTCGACATCACCCTCAGCAAAGAGCGGCATATACTGATCATTTCGGGACCTAATGCCGGAGGCAAGTCGGTATGTTTGAAAACCGTTGGACTTCTGCAATATATGCTGCAATGCGGATTGGGAATACCTGTCGACGAACGTTCTCAAACAGGCATCTTCCGCGACATCATGATGGACATGGGCGATGAGCAGAGTTTGGAGAACGACCTCTCTACCTATTCGTCGCATCTGCTCAACATGAAGAACATGATGAAGCAGGCAGATGCACACACCCTCATTCTCATCGATGAGTTTGGCACGGGCACCGAACCAGGCATAGGAGGGGCCATTGCTGAGAGTGTGCTCAATCAGTTCCGCAAACGGCATGCTTGGGGTGTGATAACCACTCACTACCAGAACCTGAAACAGTTTGCCGACCGCCACGAAGGCATTGCAAATGGTGCTATGCTCTACGACCGCCACGAAATGCGCCCCCTCTTCCAACTGTCTATCGGTCGCCCGGGCAGTTCCTTTGCCATTGAAATAGCGCGCAAGATAGGATTGCCCGAAGAGGTGATACAGGAAGCGAGTGCTATTGTTGGTTCCGACTATATTCAGAGCGATAAATACCTGCAAGATATTGTGCGCGACAAACGCTATTGGGAAAACAAGCGTGCAAGCATCCACCAGCGGGAAAAGGAACTGGAAAAACAAATCACTTCGTACGAGAGCGACCTTGACCGTATTCGGGAGCAACGGAGGGAGATTCTGGCCAAGGCGAAGAAGGAGGCGGAAGAACTCCTGCGTGAGAGTAACCGCAAGATAGAGAATGCCATCAGGGAGATTAAAGAGGCGCAAGCCGAGAAAGAGGAAACCAAGCGCGTGAGGGAAGAACTGGCACAGTTTAAACAGGAAGTGCAGGGCATTGACACCCTTGCCGATGATGATGCCATAGCACGCAAGATTGCCCAAATACAACAACGCAAGGAGCGTAAGCAGCAACGCAAGGAGCAGAAGAAGGCCGAACAGGCACGCAAGGAACAAACAGCTGCACGGGAAGCTGCAGCTGTGCGTGAGGCAGAAAAGCCTTTGCAGAAGGGCGATGCCGTGCGTATTAAAGGTACAACCTCACCCGGAACCATCGAACGGGTAGATGGCAATATGGCTTCTGTGCTTTTTGGTGGCATACGCACTCGTTTGCGCATCGAACGTCTGGAGCGTGTGGCAGCCTCCGCTCCTGCTGTCGTGCAACGTTCCAAAACAGAGGAGCGCAAAGAGAGTTTGCGTGTGGCAAACATTTCGCATGCCACCCAAAACACCATCGACGAGCATCGGAAGAATTTCCACCAAGATTTGGATGTGAGGGGCATGAGGGGCGATGAGGCCCTTGCTGCCGTGCAGTATTTCATCGATGATGCCATTCTGATGGGCATGCAACGTGTGCGCATCCTCCATGGCAAAGGAAATGGTATTCTGCGCCAACTCATCAGGCAGTATCTTTCCACCGAACCCAATATCACACGGGTAGCCGACGAGCATGTGCAGTTTGGTGGGGCAGGCATCACCGTAGTGGATTTTTAGGTTAGGGATGAATTTGCGGGGCGAATGCTTGGTGATATTAGGAAAATAATGTAAATTCGCATCATACAGCCAAACAACAGGAACTATGGAACAACTAACCAACAACAAGCTTTCGGTAACCGTATCCAGTAGAGGTGCCGAGCTGCAAAGCATCAAAGACAAGCAAGGACATGAATATTTGTGGCAAGCCAATCCTGCCTATTGGGGCAAGCGTTCGCCATTGCTCTTTCCCATTGTGTGCGGATTATGGCGCGACAGCTACCGCATAGGTGAACAAACGTATGAGATGAAACGCCATGGCTTTGCCAGCAAGAGCGAGTTCACGTTGCTATCCCACACGGAGAACAGCGTCACCTACTCGCTGCAATTCTCTGACGATACGCTCAAGGTGTATCCTTATAAATTCTGTGTCAACGTTAACTACGTATTGGAAGGCAACACCATTCAGGTGCTATGGCATGTGCAGAACCTCGACACGCAAGATATCTATTTCCAGATAGGCGGGCATCCGGCTTTCAATATCCCCGATATGCAGGAGGGCGACCCGCTGCATGGCTTCCTACGCTTCGACAATCCGTGTCCGAAACGCCTCTATGGCAATACAGAGGGATGTATCACCCCCGGCCATCATGCCATCAATATCAAAGACAATGTTTGGGAATTTACGGGCAAGGACTTTGACGATGACGCTCTCATTTTTGATGAGAAGCAGATAAGTGCTGTCGACCTGCTTGACAATGCGCAGGAACCCGTTGTGAGTATCTTGTTCAATGCTCCTGCCGTAGGCATCTGGAGCCCCACAGGCAAGAACGCACCCTTCATCTGTCTTGAGCCGTGGTATGGCATACACGACTGGCACCAGTTTGCCGGTGAGTTTAAAGATAAGTATTTGATGAACAAACTCTTGCCCGGTGCAAGCTTTGTGAGTCGATACGATATTGTCATCCACAAAGCCTGAAGGCTGTAGGATGGAAAAGAAGCAGCAAACAAATATAGGGCAACCTTAATAGGCTGCCCTATATTTGTCTTCGTCCTTGTCTTCCAACATGGAAAGATAGGAAGCGTAACGTGATGGTGCTATGTCATAGTTTTCAACGGCCTCACGCACGGCACATCCCGGTTCGTGGGTATGTGTGCAGTTGGAAAAGCGGCAATCGGCCGAGAAGCGGAAAATATCCTTAAAATAGCTCCCTATCTCTTCCGGTTTCATGTCGAACGACCCAAAGCCCTTTATACCAGGCGTGTCTATCACATAACCCCCTTCCGGCAACGCAAGCATCTCGCTGAACGTTGTAGTGTGCATGCCTGTTTCGTGTGCATCGGAAATATCTCCTGTGCGCAGGTTAGCGCTTGGAATCAAAGCATTGATAATCGTAGATTTCCCCACACCACTATTGCCGCTCAGCACCGTTATCTTGTCTTGCAAAAGAGGGCGCAAGGCCTCCATGCCCATGCCTTTTTGTGCCGACACCTGCAGGCATTCATACCCCACGTGTTCATAGAGTTTCACCAAGCCCTCCTGTATGTCGCGCTCTTCGGGTGTAAGAAAATCTGTTTTGTTGAAAACCAGCACTACCGGCACATTATAAGCCTCTGCCGAAGCCAGGAAACGGTCGATGAAGATAGTGGAAGTTTCCGGATACTTCAAAGTTACCACAAGTAGTGCCAAATCCACATTGGCCGCTATGATATGGCATTGTTTCGACAAGTTGATAGACTTGCGCACGATGTAGTTCCTACGGTCGTCAATGGCCTTAATGAAAGCCGTACCCTCAGCGTTGCCCACTATCTCCACCCTGTCGCCCACAGCAACAGGATTCGTGCTGCGTATGCCTTTCAAGCGGAAGTTGCCCTTCACCTTGCATTCCACGGTTTCCCCCTCGTTGGTGAGCACCGTATACCAGCTACCTGTGTTCTTGATTACCAGTCCCTTCACCTATACGGTCATGATTTCCTTCTGCTTCTCTTCGAGCAGCGCGTCAATCTTCTTGATATACTTGTCGTGAATCTTCTGCAAGTCGGCCTCAGCATCCTTTTCCAAATCTTCCGACAAACCGTCTTTAATGGCTTTCTTGAGTTTATCTTTCACATCGCCACGGGCGTTGCGCACCTCAATCTTGGTTTTCTCGCCAATCTTGTTGCATTGCTTCACCAGTTCCTGTCTACGCTCACCAGTAGGTTGAGGCAGGTTCAGACGAATAATTTCACCATTGTTTTCTGGTGTAATGCCCACATCGCTGTCCATGATACCCTTCTCAATCTCACGAATAGCCTTCTTGTCCCATGGGCGTATGGTAATGGTGCGTGCATCGGGCACCGAAACAGTAGCCACCTGGTTGAGCGGCACCATCGAGCCATACGAGTTTACGCGCACCCCATCAAGGATAGCCACATTTGCTCTGCCGGCACGCACACGTGCCAGTTGCTCCTCCAAATACATGGCAGCCATTTCCATTCGCTCTTCGGCTTCGCCCAAAACTTGTTTTACGTCTATCATAAGTATATTTTTTCTTGTTATTTTGTTATATGTCGACAAATTTAGAAATTTCCTTGGAATTACGCAATATTTGTTGCCAATTAATTTGCAAGCAACAGTTCACAGTGTGCCTTCCGCCTGTGTGGATGTCCTTTCAAATGTTAAAGTCATTGAAAAAACGAGGTTGTTTGTATTGTATTGTATGGAAAAAGCGTATCTTTGCACCCGCTTACAACAAGCACACATGGGCAAGTCTCTTACGGCCAGCTCCCTTTGAATCCCCCAGGATGGGAACATAGCA
>CAMAMZ010000123.1 GCA_945837185.1 uncultured Bacteroidales bacterium
TCCTTCACGTTTATCCGTTCGGATTACACTTCTACCTTTGTAGGTATAGCATAGCTCCTCCTGCTGTAGCAAGCACCCGACGCACCTCTGTTTACTTGTGTCTGGTAGCTTGTTTCTTTACAGCGGGAGCCTTAGATGTTTCTTTTTTCGTAGCATCGTTGGTTGGCTTCGGAGCTTTTGGGAAAGCCGCCCCCTCTTCAAACACCTTCTTTGCCGCTTCTATAGCGTTGTCGTTAAGGTTGAGGTATTGGTTCCATGCCTGTTCATCGAGGATGTTGTAGATGATACGACTGTTGATATATTGGTCGAGCAATTTATACGACTTGCGAATCATCAGGTTGCGACGTTGCAAACCATGTTTGTCGGCATAGTTGGCAAACTGATCCACCATGCCCTGCTGCTTCAAGTAGTCGTAGAGCGCCATCATCTCCGTGAAGTTGTTCAGTTTCAATCTGTTGTTGTCGGTATAGGTGTAAGCAAACTGAAGAATCAATCCGCTCATTGCCGCACGCTTATAATATGAGGTCATGCCCAAGGTATCTTCCGGAATAAAGATGTCGGGCGTGATGCCACCTCCACCATAAACAACACGTCCCAATCCCGTGTGGTAGGCAGGTCCTGTATGTTTGATGGAATCTACCGAGAAATACTCGCCATGTTCATAACGTGTGATGAGGTCTTGCGCATACTGTGCTTCACCCCCCATGATGTAAGGCTTTTGGATGCATCGTCCAGAGGGAGTGTAGTAGCGTGCTATGGTGAGGCGTACCAAACTGCCATCGGGGAACTCTATTTGTTTCTGCACCAATCCCTTGCCGAAAGAGCGTCTGCCAATGATGGTGCCCCGGTCGTTATCTTGAATAGCTCCCGCAAAGATTTCCGATGCTGAAGCCGACCCCTCATTGATGAGTACCACCAGCGGAATCTCCTTATAACTTCCATGCCCATCAGAACGATACTCCTGTCGCGGTTGTTTCCTGCCTTCGGTATACACAATGAGCTTGTTCTTGGGCAGGAACTCATTAACCATCTGCACGGCCCTTTCAAGGTAGCCTCCGGAGTTGTCGCGCAGGTCGATAACGAGGTTTGTAAACCCTTCCTGCGACAACTTGGCCAAGGCAATAAGCAGTTCGGCATAAGTAGTTTCCGCAAAGTTCTTGATGCGGATATAGCCAGTATGCTCGTCGAGCATATAGGTAGCAGAGATACTATGCTGAGGAATCTCTCCACGGGTCACGGTGAACGACAAGATCTTTTGGGTGCCATAGCGTTTCACACCAATGATCACTTTCGTGTCTTTAGGTCCTTTGAGGCGCCTCATCGACTCCTCGTTTGTAACCTGCTTGCCTACAAACGGTTTCCCGTCAATGGCCACAATCTTGTCACCGGCAATCAATCCCGCTTTCTCCGCCGGACCGTTTTTGATGACATTCTGTACGTGAATTGTATCCTGTCGGATATTGAATTCGATACCTACACCCGAGAAGGAACCCTTTAAGTCGTCGTTGAGAGTTTGTACATCCTTGGCGTTGATATACACAGAATGTGGGTCGAGCTCAGAGAGAATCTGCGGGATAGCCTTATCTACCAGCGAGTCAATGTTCACCTCGTCCACATACTGGTCGTTGATGATATGCAGCAGGTTATTCAGTCGGTTGCTGCCGCTGTTGATGATGTTCAACCTGTTGCCAGAAAAATGATTGGCATAGAACGTGCCTATGACGATACCGATGACCATGCTGATGGCCATAAGTACAGGAGCATAACGATTGTTTCTATTCTGATTCATGGTTGTCTGTCTTTAAATGCACTACTTCAACATTCGCTTTTTCCAAAAGACGGAGGCCGTCTTCCAGACGATATTTTTCCGCATAGACTACCCTTTTGATGCCCGCTTGAATAATGAGTTTCGCACATTCTATACAGGGCGAAGCCGTGACATAGAGTGTAGCTCCCTCACTATTGTTGTTGCTGCGTGCCAGTTTGGTGATGGCATTAGCTTCAGCGTGCAGCACATAGGGTTTGGTGAGGTTATTCTCATCCTCGCAAACATTTTCAAAGCCGCTGGGCGTACCATTGTAACCATCGCTGATGATGGTTTTATCCTTCACCACGATGGCCCCCACCTTCCGTCGTTCGCAATAGGAGTTTTCCGCCCATATCATCGCCATGCGGAGGTATCGCTGGTCGAGTTTGCCATGCTTGTTGTCGTTCGTTGTTGCCATAGTTTATTTTTTAGGGGTGATTCCGCTACGTTCAAGGAGTGCCTCGATGGTAGGTTCCTTGCCTCTGAACCGTTTGTAGAGAGTCATGGGATGCTCGGTGCCACCCTTCGACAATATCTCATCGCGGAAACGCTGAGCTGTTGTAGAGTTGAACACTCCCTCTTCCTTAAACATGCTGAAAGCATCGGCATCGAGCACTTCTGCCCATTTGTAGCTGTAGTAACCTGCTGCATAGCCACCGCTCATGATGTGCGAGAACTGTGTGGTCATGCAGGATTTTTCCGGAAGAGGTGCTATCAATGCTTTCTCCCATGCCTTTTTCTCAAACGGTAGAATGGGTTCTTCGAAGGGCGTACTCAGCGTGTAGTATGCCATGTCGAGCAACCCCAGACTCACCTGTCGCAATCCTGTTTTTCCTGCCATGAAAGTGCTGCTTTTTCGCACCCTGTCTATCAGTTCATCGGGAATGGGCTCCCCTGTTTGGTAGTGGAAAGCAAAGGTATGCAAAAACTCCTTGTTGGTGGCATAGTTCTCCATGAATTGCGAGGGCAGCTCTACAAAGTCCCACCACACATTGGTTCCCGAGAGCGACTGGAAACGAGTGTTGGCA
Organism: uncultured Bacteroidales bacterium; assembly: GCA_945837185.1. Classification (GTDB taxonomy): domain Bacteria; phylum Bacteroidota; class Bacteroidia; order Bacteroidales; family Bacteroidaceae; genus Prevotella. The sequence continues at coordinate 2,836 of CAMAMZ010000123.1, forward strand.
AAGATGCCGTGCAAGGCATGTCCAAACTCGTGCAGGAACGTTTCCACCTCACCTAAAGTAAGCAACGATGGTTTTTGCGGTGTGGGCTTTGTAAGGTTCATTACCAAGCTCACGTGGGGCCGTATGTTGTTCCCCTTCCGGTCTATCCATTGCCCTTGAAATTCCGTCATCCAGGCACCGTTGCGTTTCCCTTTTCGAGGATGGAAATCAGCATAGAGTACCGCTAAGTATGAGCCATCGCGATCAAACACCTCATAGGCCTTCACATCGGGATGGTAAACCGGGATGTCGTTGTTCTCCTTGAACGTGATGCCATACAAGCGTGTGGCCAATCCAAACACCCCCTCTATCACCTTGTGTAGCGGGAAATAAGGGCGGAGCATTTCGGGATCGAGGTTATGCTTCTCCATTTTCAGTTTGTGGGTGTAGAAACTCACATCCCATGCCTGCATAACAAAGTCATCGCCCTCCAGCCGTTTGGCCAACTGTTCCACTTCGGCATGCTCTTTCAGGGCCACCGGCTTATAGGCGTCTATAAGGTCGTTGAGCAACTGATACACACGTGCTGTAGAACTTGCCATGCGTTGCACGAGCACATAGTCGGCATAGGTTTCAAAACCTAACAGCTGTGCCATTTCCCTTCGTAGGTTTACCAGGCGCTGGCAAATGGCAAGATTACAGGTGTCGTTGTCGTGGGTACACAACTGACTGTTTACTGTGAAAAGTTCCTTGCGCAGTTCTCTGTTTTCAGCGTATGTAATGAACGGCAGGTAGCTCGGCATGTCGAGGGTAAACACCCATCCGTCAAGATTCCGTTCACTCGCAGCTTCGGCAGCAGCCTCCAAGGCCGTTTCGGGCAATCCCTTCAGCTGGCCGATATTGGTGATATGCAGGGTGTAAGCTTTTGTTTCCTTACGCAGGTTTTGGGAGAATTGTAGGCACAGTATGCTGGCCTCTTCTGTAAGTTTCCGCAACGTGTCTTTGCCTTCCTTGTCAAGCAGGGCACCACTCCTCACAAATCCGTTGTAGGCATTGTCGAGCAGCATCTGTTCCTCGGCCGTCAACTCACGGTGGTGGTGATATACATGCTTAATGCGCTGGAAGAGTTTTTCATTGAAAGCCACATCGTTGGCATGCTTGCTGAGCAAAGGGCTCATTTTTTGTGCCAATGCATCCAACTCGTCGTTGGTTTCGGCACCCAACATGCAAGAAAAAACGTTCGATACCCTATCCAAGAGGTCGTAATAATGCGGGCCTTTGCTTTCATCTGTACGAATGATGGTGTTCTCAAAAGTGGGTTCAGCAGGGTCGTTCACTAAATCCTCGATGGCTTCCTCATCGCGTCGTATACCTTCAAGAAAAGCTTCCTCGTAATCCTCTAAAGTTATCCTCTCAAACGGCACAGTGTCGTGTGGCGTATTGTAGGGCACAAGAAACGGGTTGGTGCGACCGGTGGCATTCTTTACTTCGTCCATTATCTAACGTCTTTCAATATGCTAAATGATATCGGTTTATATTTCATGCAAAAATAGTGAAAAACTCAGACAATACAGAGGTTAACGTGCTTTTTTAACGAATATTTTTACATGAGGAGTTTTTCCAGGGCAGGAATGTCGATACATCCTCTCCGTAATACGATTTTTCCCTCTTGCTGCAGGGTGTTGAGTGCTTGTGACACATACAGGCGCTTGGTGCCTATCTCATCGGCCAGTTGACGCATGAGAATACGGCATTGCTTCTCTCCGGCAGGATGCAAGCAATGGGATTCAAAAAAGCGGATGATGCGTTGGCGGGTTGTGGTGGGTGCCTCACGCCATGTGCGTATATGGCCTTTCTGGATGCGTGTGGACAGCTGGTTGAGGAAGTTGATGCGGAAGATTGGGAACGACTCGAATAGTTTTGTAACCTCTGCCTTGTCGATAGTGATGATGCTACAAGGGGTGTATGCTATATAGCTATGACTGAAGCGTGGGTGGATGCCAAACAGGCTCTCGGGTTGGAATACTGCCGGGTGGTGAGTTTTCTCTATGATGGTATAGGCATGGTTGGTGGCATGAGTGTGTATCTGTATCTCTCCCTCAACGAGGAAGAAGAGTTGCGTGCAGGGAGTGTCGTTAGTGGCAAGAGTTTCTCCTGGAGCAAACTTATGGAATCCTAACCGGATGTGTGTGACAATCTGCGCCAAGTCGTCCTTGCTCATACCTTGGAATAGGTTGAACTGCAGAAGTTTGTTGTATAGTTGCAGGTTGTTCAAGTTTTATGATGTTTTTGCCGCTATGTTTATTCCTTCAACAACTGCCCCAGTTGAGGAGAGTGCCAAGTAGCAAGTTTCCCCTCTTTATCGGCATAGATAAGGAAAGCCGAGAGATTGCTATGGCGTTGCAAGATTTGTCGGGCACTGTCCACTCCCATCACCATGAAAGCTGTGGCATAGGCATCGGCCAATGCGCAACTCTTGGCTACTACTGTGGCTGATAGCAAGCTGTGTTGCACGGGGTAGCCTGTGCGTGGATCGATGGTGTGTGCGTATTTCTTTCCATCCTTATAATAGAAATTGCGGTAGTTGCCGCTGGTGGCCATGGCATGATGTGTCATGTGCAACACCGTTTGCAGTTCTGTGTGCACGGCAAGCGAATCATCAATGGGTTTGCTTACTCCTATGCGCCAGGCCTGCTGCTTTTCGTTGTGCCCTTGTGCCACCACTTCACCGCCAATCTCTACCATGAAATTGGTGATGCCTTCTTTGCGGAGCAAACGTGCCACAGCATCGCAGCCATATCCTTTGGCTATGGCGCTGCAATCGAGCATCATGCGAGCATCTCCTTTCTCTACTTTGTATTTTCCTATACCCTGTGGGGTGAGTTTCACCTTATCGTAACCCACAAGCTGGCGCAAGCTGTCGACAACGGCTGGTTCGGGAAACCGATTGTGTTTGAATCCAAAGCCCCATGCGTTTACAAGGGGAGCCACCGTAATGTCGAAGGCACCATGGGTATCAGAAGCCACACTTTGCGCCATTTCAAACACGTCGACAAACATGTCGTTCACCTGCACCGGTTGGTTGTTGTTCACTTGTGTGATGACCGAATGTGGATTGAAGGGCGACAAAGCATCGTCAACATCCTGCAGACAGCGTTGGATTTGTGTCTGTAGATTGCTGGAATGTTGGTAGATAATACTGTAGCTGGTGCCAAACACCATACCTTTATGATGTTGGTAGGGCGCCTTCCGCTGTTGCTGTATGATAACGATGCTTCCTACGATGAGGAAACAAAGGAACAGCGCTTGCAATATAAGTTTGCGGTTGAACATGAAGCGTTTTTTTAACGTATGAGTCAATTCTTC
>CAMAMZ010000124.1 GCA_945837185.1 uncultured Bacteroidales bacterium
GCCCGACCCCTACGTCCCGAACGTAGTGCGCTACCAACTGCGCTACATCCCGATAGCGGGTGCAAAGATACGTCAAAAATATGAAATACAAGCAACTTTCAGAGAAAAAATTTGTTGCCGCTTCTGAAAAAGCCTAACTTTGCAAATAAAACTAACCTCAAAATGTCTATTATGCAGTGCAAGAAAAGAATTGTAACGAGAAATTTATTTCTCCTGTGGATGCTGTGGATACCTATGCTGTCCATGGCACAGATTACCCTTGTGAAGAATAAAAAAGCCCAGGCCCGCATTTTGCTGGTCGAGGACAATGCCGTCAACAAGGAAGCGGCAGAACTCCTGAACTTCTTCCTGCAGAAAATGTCGGGTGTAGCACTGCCTGTTTCGGTGGGTGAAAAGGCTACATCGGGAAGTGTGCTCATAGGCGAACTTACCCAAGAGGCAGGCTATGAAGGTTTTGCGCTCGATTGTAGCAAGGGTGTGTTGCACATCCAGACGGGAGGGGGCTTTGGAGCTGCTTATGGTGTGGCAACCTTGCTCGAGCGTTGGCTTGGCGTAGCCTACTATGCCTATGAAGCCTATACCTTTACACCCATGCAAACAGTAACGATACCCCAACTGCATTGTGCGGAAACACCTGCTTTCCGTTTTCGCCAAACCTTCAGTTATGGCAATGAAGACCCTAAGTATGTGAGATGGTTCCGACTGAACAAACAGCAGGATGTTTTTGCCGATAACCTGTGGGTGCACACCTTCAACCGTATCCTCCCTTCTTCCGTATATGGGAAGTCGCACCCCGAATACTATTCCTTTATCAACGGTGAACGTAGACCGGGAGAACACAGTCAATGGTGTCTCTCCAATCCGGAGGTCTTTGAACTCGCGGCACATAAGATAGACTCCATCTTTCGTGCCAACCCGGGGAAGACAATGATCAGCGTGAGCCAGAACGATGGTAACAATACCTACTGCCAGTGTGAAGCCTGCAAGAAAGTGGATGCGTATGAAGGAGGACCCTCGGGGAGCATCATACGGTTCCTGAACAAATTGGCTCAGCGGTTTCCCGACAAGCAGTTCTCTACATTGGCCTATCTGTTCAGCATGCACCCACCCAAGCATGTCAAACCCCTGCCCAATGTCAATATCATGCTTTGCGATATTGACTGCAAGCGTGAGGTGCCGTTGACTGATAATGCGTCGGGCCAGGATTTTGTGAAGGCCATAGAGGGATGGGCGCGTATATCCGACAATATCTTTGTGTGGGATTATGGCATCAACTTTGACAATATGGTGGCACCCTTCCCGAATTTCCATATTTTGCAACCTAATATCCAACTGTTCAAGAAACACCATGCTACCATGCTCTTTGAACAGGTGAACGGCGGACGCCAGCGTGGTACCGACTTTGGAGAATTGCGTGCCTATATGCTGGCCAAACTGATGTGGAATCCTTATCTCGACACCGATTCCCTGATGAAAACCTTCCTGAATGGGTATTATGGAGCCGCCGGGCCTATTCTCTACCGCTATCTGCAAATCCAACAGGGGGCACTGCTTTCTTCCGACATACCTCTATGGATCTACGATTCTCCTATTTCGCATAAGACGGGTATGCTCAACGACCGACTCATCAAAGTGTATGATGCGCTCTTTGATGAAGCGGAGAAGGCTGTGGCCGGCAACGAGGAACTGTTGGGACGTGTGCAGACAGCACGCTTGCCCCTGCGGTATAGCAAGTTGGAAATAGCGCGCACACGTCAAGGGGGTGATGCGCAAGCCATACGGCACGACTTGGAAATCTTCCGACAGCATGCCGAACGTTACGGTATCACCAGTTTGAACGAACGGAATAATCTGGCTACCGACTATTGTGCTCTCTATGCCAAACGCTTCCTGCCTCGTGCCAATACCAACAAGGCTGCCGGTGCGAAGGTGATATGGAAGAATGCACCGGCAAAGCGCTATCAGGCCATTGCCGAGAAAGCTCTTACAGATGGCTTGTATGGGGGTACGACCTTTGTGGAGAGTTGGGTAGGCTGGGAAGGTGAGGATGCCGACTTCGTATTGGATATGGGAGAGGCCAAGACCTTCAGCAAGATTACCACCGACTTCCTGCACCAGTTGGGAGCATGGGTGCTACAGCCCCAAAGCATCACCTGTTCATGGTCGGCCGATGGGGAAACCTTCCAGGAGATAGGTACCCATACCTTTGCCGATGACCGTGATGTATCGGTGAAATTTGTGCCTGCAGTCGTTTCTGCTTCCACTCCTGTTTCTGCCCGTTACGTGCGTATTCAGGTCAAAGGCTTGGGACTTTGCCCCTCATGGCACTATGGTGTGGGCTATCCGGCCTGGTTCTTTATCGATGAGGTGACGGTGGAATAAAACCTATAACAACGCGGGCAATTCGAAGAGGCGCGTGCCGTTGCTCCCTTTAATGAGAATATAACAATCATGCGGAGGGCAGGCGGCAAGCGCCTCTTTGACGTCTTCTACATGGGCAAATTTCCTGTAGGGACAATGGGTGGCACCGAAAGCATCACCTACCAACCACACGTCATGCAGATTGTAGGCTTGCAGCATGTCGACAATGCGCTGGTGCTCCTCGGCAGAGGCATCGCCCAATTCACGCATGTCGCCCAAGATAGCCATCTTATTCGGCACCTCCATAAAGGCAAAGTTGTCGATGGCAGCCTTCATGCTGGTAGGGTTGGCGTTGTAGGCATCCACAATCAATTGGTTATGGGGCGTTACGGTAAGTTGCGAACGGTTGTTGGAAGGATGGTAGGCGGCCAGGGCACGGTCGATGGCTGTGGGCGAAACCCCAAAATGCAAACCTATAGCCACGGCTGCCAGCACATTCGTCACGTTATAGGTGCCTATCAGTTGTGTCTGAATCTCATGGCGTCCGCCGTTGTCTGTCCACCAGGCCATGCGGAGCAGGGGTGCACAACTGATGACTTCCCCTTCTATCGTGGCGGCACTCTCTGCATCGGCCGAATAGCTTACCATGCGGTTCAGGTTGCGTGCTTGGGCCATGGCAACCAAATGCTCGTTGGCGGCATCGATAAAGGTGAGTCCATCATGGGCACTTAAATAATCATAGAGTTCCCCTTTGGTGCGCATCACTCCCTCGAAAGAGCCAAAGCCTTGAAGATGCGCGCGTCCCACATTCGTAATCAAGCCACAAGTGGGCTCCACATAATCTACCAATGCTTGTATGTCGCCGGGGTGCGAAGCGCCCATCTCTACTACAGCGATGTCGTGTTCCGGCTGTAGTCTTAATAATGTTTTAGGTACACCGACATCATTGTTGAAGTTACCCTCTGTGTGCATCACGCGGAAACATTCGGAGAGCACGGCAGAGACGAGCTCCTTGGTAGTGGTCTTTCCGTTGGTGCCGGTAATGCCAATGACAGGAATGTCGAACTGTCGGCGGTGCTCGCGTGCCAACTCTTTAAAGGCTGTGAGACAATCGTCAACAAGAATATAACGGTCATCGTGAGCGCAATAGTAGGCTTCCTCATCGACAACGGCATAAGCGCAGCCTTTTTCAAGTGCCGTTTTGGCAAACTGGTTGCCGTTGAAAGATGCGCCACGAAGGGCAATAAAAATACTTCCTGCCGGACAGTTGCGACTGTCGGTCGTTACAACGGGATGTTGCTTATAGCGTTCATACAGTTCCTTTGCATCCATAATCAAAGTTCTATGAATAAAATTGGCAACAAAAATACAAAATATCGGGCATAGTAAGATGTGTTTGCTGTTTTTTTTTTATCTTTGCAACAACAGAAAATGTAATACCTGAATTTGTTAAGTATGAAAAGAGTAACTTTATTGTTTGTGACACTTTGTTTGTCGGTGATGCAGATGAAAGCACAATTGCCGGTTTATCTTGATGCAACGAAACCCATTGAGGAAAGGGTAGAGAGTGCTCTGAAGCTGATGACATTGGAGGAGAAAATCCGAATCATTCACGCACAAAGCAAGTTTTCATCGGCAGGTGTCCCCCGATTGGGATTACCGGATTTTTGGACTGCTGACGGACCTCATGGGGTTCGTGCCAATACCATGTGGGATAAATGGAAACAGGCAGGTCAGACCAATGACTCTTGTGTGGCTTTCCCATCACTCACCTGCTTGGCGGCCTCGTTCGATACAGCGTTGGCATATCGCTACGGAAGGGCGTTGGGAGAGGAAGCACGCTATCGTGACAAAGACATGATTCTTGCTCCGGGCGTAAACATCAACCGTACACCCCTCAACGGCCGTAACTTTGAATATATGGGCGAGGATCCTTTCTTAGCTGCGCGCTTGGCGGTGCCCTATATAAAAGCCTTGCAGTCGACAGGTGTGTCAGCCTGTGTCAAGCATTTTGCCCTCAATAATGATGAGGAAAACCGTATGAAGGTCAATGTGCAAGCCAGCGACAGAGCTCTTCGCGAAATCTACCTGCCTGCTTTTGAGGCCTCGGTCAAAGAGGGTGGTGTTTGGGCTGTTATGGGTGCCTATAACCTGTTCCGGGGGCAATACTGTTGTCACAACGACCTGCTACTCAACCAAATATTAAAGAAAGAATGGGGCTTCGATGGTGTTGTGGTGAGCGACTGGGGAGGTTGCCGTGACACTAAACAGGCTGCCTTGAACGGATTAGACATGGAATTTGGCTCTTTCACCGATGGCTTGAAAAAAGGTAAGGAGAATGCCTATGATGTATATTATATGGCCAAACCTTATCGGGAAGCCATCTGCGCGGGTATCTTGCCACAGGCCTCGCTCGACGATAAGGTGCGCAGGGTGCTGCGACTCTTTTTCCGTACAACCATGAATCCTAACAGAGCTATAGGCTTCTTATGTTCCGACGACCATTATGCTGCGGCACGGGAGATAGGTGCCGGAGGCGTGGTGTTGTTGCAGAACAAAGGGGCTTTGTTGCCCATGCGTACTGAAAAGATGCGGAAGGTGCTCGTAGTAGGAGAGAATGCCCTGAGAATGATGACGGTTGGCGGAGGCTCTTCTTCATTGAAAGCCCAACACGAGGTGTCGCCCCTTCAAGGGCTGCAGGAGTGGATGGCACGCCATAGTCCACAGACAGAAATCGTTTACGAACGTGGATATTGTGGTGAGTCGTCTCCTGAACAAGATGGACTTTCTGCCGGTAAAATGCCGGAAGAAAAACGCACTGCCGAGCAAATGATAGCTGATGCTGTGGCCAAAGCGAAGGAAGCCGACTATGTGATATTTGTAGGTGGCCTTAACAAGAATGATTACCAGGACTGCGAGGGGCATGACCGAAAGGAATATGGACTCCCCTATGGGCAGGATGCCGTTGTCGAGGCGTTGCTCAAGGCCAATGCCAATACTGTGGTGGTGAACATCTCGGGTACTGCCGTGGCCATGCCTTGGCGTGCGAAGGCCAAAGCCATTCTGCAGGCATGGTATCTGGGCTCCGAAACAGGCCGCGTCTTGGCACAGGTGTTGACGGGTGAGGTGAATCCCAGTGGCAAGTTGCCGTTTACATGGATGGACAAGCTGGAGCAGTATGGTGCACATGCCTTGGAAACTTATCCCGGCACGTGGTATGAACAAGACAAGGTATATGATGAGCTGCAGAAAAAACAGCGTTACATAGGCTACAAAAAACTTATCAAAGAGGAATACACAGAAGGAATCTATGTAGGCTATCGTTGGGCCGACAAGGAAAAGGTGAAGCCGGCCTTTGCCTTCGGACATGGCCTCTCGTATACCACATTCCGTATCTCCAATCTGCGCTTGTCAGCACCCGTCATGGCCAAGGACGGCACGCTGACGGTTACTGTACAGGTGAAGAATACAGGCAAGGTGGCCGGTGCTGAGGTGGTGCAGCTCTATTTGCACGACCAAGAGGCTTCGGTTGACAGACCTTACAAGGAACTGAAAGGTTTTGCCAAGGTGATGCTGCAGCCGGGTGAAAGCAAGGATGTGCAGATAACCATCGATGGCACTGCCCTGCGTTTCTGGTGTGAGCGTACAAATGGATGGGTAGTGGAACCAGGTTCGTTTACGGCACTTGTAGGAAATGCTGCCGACAACCTGCCACTCAAAGCTTCGTTTGTAGTGCAATAGATTATTTGTGAGCATTCTGAATGGTTCTCATCTCTAAAAAGGTTGCCGCAGGC
>CAMAMZ010000125.1 GCA_945837185.1 uncultured Bacteroidales bacterium
TTATCCTGGTTTTTGGGATTTGGAACTTACGCAAAAGTGGCAAAAGTTGTTCAATTTCAGCAAAAAAAAATATTAAATAATATAGGCTTTGTTTTGCGGTATGTTCAATTTGTCGTAACTTTGCAACCAATTTAGTAGAAAATAACAGAATTATGGCACAAGAAGACGTCTTCAAGAAAATTGTAAGCCATTGCAAGGAATATGGCTTTGTTTTTCCCAGTTCAGATATCTATGATGGCCTCGGCGCTGTGTATGACTATGGTCAGAACGGTGTGGAGCTCAAGAACAATATTAAGGAATATTGGTGGAAATCGATGGTGTTGCTCCACAACAACATCGTGGGCATCGATGCCGCCATCTTCATGCACCCCACCACATGGAAGGCTTCGGGCCATGTGGACGCTTTCAACGACCCTTTGATTGACAACCGCGACAGCAAGAAGCGTTATCGTGCGGATGTGCTCATTGAAGACCAGATAGCCAAATACGATGAGAAGATTGACAAGGAGGTAGCCAAGGCTGCCAAGAAGTTTGGGGCTGATTTTGATGAGGAAAAGTTCCGTGCCACCAACCCTCGCGTGTTGGAGCAGGTGCAGAAACGTGATGCCCTCCATACACGTTATAAGGAGGCTATGCAAGGTCCTGATCTGGAAGCCCTCAGACAGATTATTCTCGATGAGGAGATTGTCGACCCTATCAGCGGCACCAAGAACTGGACCGATGTGCGCCAGTTCAACCTGATGTTCTCTACCGAGATGGGTTCCGTTTCCGATGCGTCAAGTAAGATTTATCTGCGTCCTGAGACAGCACAGGGTATCTTCGTAAACTACCTCAATGTGCAGAAAACAGGTCGCATGAAGCTCCCCTTCGGTATCGCACAGATTGGTAAGGCTTTCCGCAACGAGATTGTAGCCCGCCAGTTTGTGTTCCGCATGCGTGAGTTCGAGCAGATGGAGATGCAGTTCTTCTGTCAGCCGGGCACAGAGATGAAATGGTTCAACTACTGGAAGGAGCACCGTTTGGCATGGCATAAGGCCTTGGGCATGGGCGATGAGAACTATCGTTTCCACGACCACGAGAAACTGGCACACTATGCCAATGCAGCTACCGATATCGAGTTCCACATGCCTTTCGGCTTCAAGGAGGTGGAGGGTATTCACTCCCGTACCAATTTCGACTTGTCGCAGCATGAGAAGTATAGTGGCAAACAAATCAGATATTTCGATCCCGAAACCAACGAGAGCTATGTGCCCTATGATGTGGAAACCTCTATCGGTGTCGACCGTATGTTCCTCAGCGTGATGTGTCATGCCTATACCGAGGAGCAGTTGGAGAATGGCAGTCGTGTTGTGCTCCGTTTGCCCGAGCCGCTGGCACCGGTGAAGTGCGCCGTCTTGCCTTTGGTGAACAAGGATGGTCTGCCCGAGAAGGCACAGGAGATTGTCAACGAGTTGCGCTTCCATTTCAACACCCATATCGAGGCCAAAGACTCTATCGGCAAGCGTTATCGTCGTCAGGATGCCATTGGCACCCCGTTCTGTGTAACCGTAGATGGCGATACCCTCAAGGACAATACCGTTACCTTGCGCTATCGTGACACGATGAAGCAGGAGCGTGTGCCTGTCAGCGAGCTGCGCAGCATCATCGAGGATCGTGTAAGCATCACCAGTCTGCTGAAGAAATTGATTTAACGACAGGAAGCATGAACAAATACATCAGCAAGTGTATTGGGCTGTTGCTGCCATTGCTGGCATGCGCATGCTCGGAGACAGAAGGAGAGACCAGTGAGTTGGCCAACTGGCAGAGCCGCAACGAGACCTATTTCTCGGAAGCCTATCAGACAGCCAAGGCCAACCCCGACAGGTATAAGATTATACGCTGTTGGTCGTTGGAGGAGAATGTGGCGGTCAGCGAAGACAATAATATTGTGGTGGAGGTGCTCAACGAGGGGCCTGCCGGTGCTTCGCCCCTCTATACCGATTCCGTGCGTGTGCACTATCGGGGCTATTATATTCCTACCACTTCATTCCCCGCAGGATATGTCTTCGACCAAAGCTGGACGGGCGACTACGACTTGGCCACTATGAATCCCACTACCTTTGCTGTTGGAGGATTGATAGACGGGTTCACCACTGCGCTGCTGTATATGAAGCCGGGCGATAGGTGGCGTGTCACCATTCCCTACAATTTAGGCTATGGCACCTCCGACTACACCTCCACCTCGTCTACCACACCTGCTTATAGTACGTTGATTTTCGATATTACCTTGGTATCCTTCCATCGGCCTGTTTCGGAGTGATCCTATCAAAAACAGGCGGAAAGGAGCTCCTTGATAAGGAGTTTGACGTAAGTCAAGAAAGCGTTCAAATTGTAAAGTTTGAACGCTTTCTTTTATAGCTATATGTCGCAAAAATCGTAACTTTGCAAACAGAAAGAAATACATATGTAAGCAGATTGTAATACATCTGTAAACAGAAAGAAATACATAGGTAAGTATTCTTTTAGATAAAAAGATTAAGATGATGTGTTCCGCAAATTGTCGTGACGACAGACTGGAACCAAAGGGTAACATTTGAATAGGGATAGAGAAATTTTTGAGAGAAAAAAGCGTAGAAAACAAGTTTCAGAAGCGATTCCATGTGCATGGAGTCGCTTTTTTCGTTTCCTTTGCGTACCTTTGCATTGCTAAAAGAGCGCAAGGAGAGCATGGCAAAGAAAAGTGAACGGTTGTTAGAGAAGATACGCAGGGGCGAGACCATGTCGCTGCGGGATAAACTCGATCTCATAGGAGAACTGAGTGTGCCCTCTATGCTGGCCCAGTTGGTGTTGGTGCTCATGTTCTTTATTGATGCTGCGATGGTAGGACATTTGGGAGCCGAAGCATCGGCCAGTATCGGCTTGATAGAATCCACCATGTGGCTCACGGGCGGTATCTTGTCGGCTGTGGCCTTGGGCTTTTCCGTGCAGGCTTCCCATTTTATAGGGGCAAACGACTTCTTTCAGGCGCGCCAGGTGTTTCGGCATGCCCTGCTCTGTGGCTTGGGCATCAGCAGTTTGCTCTGTGCGGTAGGAGTGGTGTGTCATCGCAGTCTTCCTTTCTGGTTGGGAGGGGGAGCCGACATTGCAGCCGATGCCGCAGCCTATTACTTGGTATTTTCCTTTGCCCTTCCCTTCCTGCAGCTTTACCAGATGAGTAGTGCCCTGCTCAAGAGTGCAGGCAACATGCGTGTCACCAGTGCGGTGAGTGTGGCCATGTGCGTGCTCGACGTGCTTTTCAATTTCCTCTTTATCTATGTTTTTCATGGGGGTGTGGTAGGAGCTGCCCTTGGCACGGCCTTGGCCTATGTACTGAGTGCGCTCTTCATCACCTGGATAGCCACATGTCGCAACAAGATGTTGGCCCTTGGTCAGGACAACATTCCTTTTCGGTGGGGTTGGTCGTATGTGCGCAATGCCTTCCGTTTGAGTCTGCCCATCGCCCTGCAGTCTGTCTTTATGAGTGGCGCACAGGTAGTGAGCACCCTGATAGTAGCACCTCTTGGCAATATTGCCATAGCTGCCCATTCCTTTGCCATCACGGCAGAGAGTTTGTGTTATATGCCGGGCAATGGCATCGGTGATGCTGCCACCACCTTGGTAGGACAAGCCTATGGTGCGCGTCGCCCCGACCTTTGCCACAGCTTCGCAAGGCTTTCGGTCGTTACGGGTATGTGTGTCATGGCTGTGATGGGCATCCTGCTGTTCTTCTTTGCCGCTGACATGATGGCCATCCTGTCGCCGGTAGATGCCATCTGCCAGTTAGGTACCGAGGTGTTGCGCATAGAAGCCTTTGCCGAGCCTTTCTTTGCCGCCTCGATTGTGGTCTATAGTGTGTGTGTGGCCATGGGCGACACCTTGCGACCCGTATTGATAAACCTTTTCTCCATGTGGTGTGTAAGACTAACCATGGCCGCCCTTCTTGCCCCGCATTATGGATTGAAGGGCGTGTGGGTGGCCATGGCTTTGGAACTTACCTTCCGCGGAATCCTCTTCCTCGTGCGGTTGGCAAGGTTGCGTATGCGTAAGGACTACTCGGTGTCGCTGCCGTAGAAGTGTGCGTAGTTATAGAAGGGCTCCTTCACCACGTGGTCGCTGGTTTCCGTGTACACGTTGCCATAACGGTCTGTCACTTTGATGGTGATGAGGGCCGTCGGGTCTTGTGGCTGGTAGTAATACCAGTGGTTCATCTTCAGATAGCCGTTCTTCTTGCTGAAGAAGTTGTATACATTCGACTTGGCATACCGATGGTGATAACCCACCGCAAAAGCATCTTGGTTAGGAGTCTTTTCCAATCGGGTCATCTCTGTCTTCTTCCCGTTTTCAATGGCATACACCTTCCATTGCGAATCGGCATTAAACACATTGGCCACAACGATACCTTTACCCTTCGGCAGATTCCAGTCTGCCGCATAGCTCTCACCGTTGAAGTCGGTATCGGCAAGGAAGAGTGCCATCTGTCGCGATTGAGGCCACCGCGTACCTTTATAATAACAGTCCTTCACCTTGGCCCCTTTCATATCATACACGTAATAGCCGTTGGGCACACCGTCGATGTTGACGTTCGACTGCCAGATGTCGCCACAGGCAGCAGCGTGACAATGTTCCAGAACAGGCTCACCGTTTATTTCTATCTCGTTGTTCACGGCAAAGTGGGTGTGCCCGCAGAAGAGTTGGTAGCTTTTGAAGGGGCGCACCAAGTCTAAGATGCGTTCAATGCGCGAGGAAGCGTAGTGACCTGCACCGATGGCATGTGGATTACCTTTCTTTGTGCGGTTGCCAAAGGTGAGGGGGATATGATAGGCCAGCACCACCATCTTAGAGGTAGGCACCAAACTGAGGTCGCTTTCCAACCAAGCCAGTTGCTCGTCGGTCAGTTCACCGGGTTGCCAGTAGGCATGGCCACGGTAGTAAATCACATTGTTGAAACACACATAATGCACGTTACCACGGTCAAAGGAGTAATCGGTAGGGCCCCAAGCCTCCTCCCATTTCCGCTTGTACACAGGGTTGGCATCCTGGTCGTGGTTGCCAATCACCGAAAAGAGTTTCATCTTCGAGGAGCCCAACACCGCACGGATGGCTCCTTCCAATTTCTCGTTGTAACCCCCATAGTATTGCACATCGTCTCCCATGCTTAAACCATATACAGGCGTATCCTTCGGCAACGATTTCAAGGTGCGCTTGATGTCGGCCATGGTTTCCTCTGCAAATCTGTCTAAGTCACTTTTCTGGATAGGGTTGTCGTTGGCCCCCGTAAAGTAAGGGTTGATGGCGTTTGTCACCTGCGGGTCACCAATCACAATCAGCTTATGGTGCTTCTCCTTGCCCTTTGGCAGTTTGGTTACGCGAAAGTCATACACCCACTTGTCTTTCTCTACCGCTTGGTAGAAGTGTGCCGTATTGTCGGTAGCTGAATGGGTAGGCACCTCACAGTCGGCAGGTACGGTGAAGTACACAAAGCGTGCATCCTTGTGGTAAGGAAGCGTGTATTGTCCCAAGTCATCGGTCAGCACACATTGAAAGCCATTGCTCACAATCACCTCGCTGACAGGTTTACCTTTCTCATCGGTGATGGTTCCTGTAAAGGCGTTGGCGGCCTGCGCATCTTGCGCATGTACGTGCAGGGTAGGGCATACGAGGGCCAACAGGGTGGCACAAGCCCATTGTAGAAATGTTTTCTTCATGTTATTCTTGTTTTTGGTTATTGTTTATACCTTATTATATATACACCTTGAATGATATATCCTCTATTGTGTGCCCACCTTATTATATATATACCTTATTATATTATATAAAGGAGAGCATGCTTCCGGAAGAAGCGTCGTGCCATCATGTAGCGTGCAGAATCACACAAGCTCGCTTGTGTGTTATGCTGAGATGCCGCCTCTCTTATGCAAAGATACAATTTAATTTCTTTCTATTGAACGCTTATACCCG
>CAMAMZ010000126.1 GCA_945837185.1 uncultured Bacteroidales bacterium
GAGGTTTTTCCATAGATTTTGTGTAAGTTTGCAGCTGCATTACGCAGGTGAGTTCTTGGGAAAGCAGACTTAGCTGCATAGAAAACAATAAAGGCGATGAAAGAATATAAAACATACGTTTTTGACTTAGACGGCACACTGCTGTCTACCCTTGCCGACCTTGCGGCCAGCACCAACTATGCTTTGAGCTGTTATGGAATGCCCCAGCGAACATTAGAGGAAGTGCGTTTCTTTGTGGGGAATGGCGTAAGAAAACTGATGGAACGTGCTGTGCCCGATGGTGCTGCCAATCCCCGTTTTGAACAGGTGTTTGCATGCTTCCGCACGCACTATATGCAGCATAATCTCGACACAACGGCCCCCTATCCGGGCGTGATGGATATGTTGGCCGCCCTTAAAGCCAAGCACAAGCATATTGCCGTGGTGAGCAACAAGTTTTATGCTGCCACTCAGGAATTGTGCCGGCATTTCTTTGGCGATTATGTAGATGTTGCCATAGGAGAACGTGCCGGTATACGAAAGAAACCTGCTCCCGACACGGTGAACGAGGCATTGCGCTTGTTGGGTGTTACAGCAGAGGGGGCTGTATATATAGGTGACAGCGATGTTGACATTGAAACGGCTGCCAATAGTGGTATGCCATGCATCAGCGTATTATGGGGATTTCGTGACCGCGACTTCCTGCTTGCGCATGGTGCACAAACCTTTGTGGCTTCTCCCTTAGAATTATTGCCTTAGTATAGACATTGAGATAGCATAAAAAAGCGTCCGCCATATCTGTTCCCTTCAAAATATAAATACCAAAGACCTGAAAACTGAATTGAAGAGAAGCGAATGGCGGACGACGAGAGAGAAACTATATTTATGGATAAATGCTATTATTCATATCTGATGGCTTCAATAGGATCGAGGAGGGCCGCTTTCTTGGCCGGATACCATCCGAAGAAGATACCGGTGAAAGTACATACTACGAAACTCATGATGATGCTCCACGGCTGGATGTAGATGGGCCAATGCACTGCCATATTCACGGCATAAGATGCCCCCACTCCTAAAAGTACACCAATCACACCACCTGTTACGCTGAGCAGAATAGCCTCAATCAGGAATTGGTTCAGGATGTCTATACCTCGGGCTCCCACACTCATTCGCAAGCCTATCTCCTTCGTACGCTCCGTAACACTGACATACATGATATTCATGATGCCGATACCACCCACAATGAGCGATATTCCGGCCACGGCACCCAACAGGATGGTAAGCATATTGGTAGTAGAATTCATCATAGAGGCCAGTTCTTCCTGTGAACGGATGTTGAAATCATCTTTATCACCCTCACTGTCTGCTGTCGCCTCACGTAATTTATGATTACTTCGCAGCAACGACGTAATTTCTTCAGTGGCTTTTTCGGTTACACCTTCCATGACGGCCGAACATTGAATCTCGCTCAGATAAGTTTGTGCCAAGATTCGTTTCATGACAGTTGTATAAGGACTGAGTACCAGGTTGTCCTGGTCAAATCCCATGGAGTTATAGCCTTTTTTCTTCAGTACACCAATCACACGGAAGGGTATGCTTCCAAAGCGCACCGTTTTGCCTATAGGGTCGCCTCCGTCAGGAAAAAGATAGTCAACCACCGTTTGTCCGAGTATGCACACCTTGGCCGATGCCTTGATGTCATGCTCCGTAAAACAAGTGCCATCGGCCACGGCAAGTTGGCGTATTTCCAAGTATTCGGTATTGACACCATAAATGCTCGATTGGGTATTGTTATTGCCATATACCCATTGCCCGGATTTGCTTACCACGGGGCTCACGGCTTTCACATAATGGCAGTTGTCGCGTATGCTTTGGTAGTCGGTAATCTTAAGTGTCTGCATAGCTGAAGGGTCTTGTCGCACACCACCTCGCATGTCGGCACCCGGATGAATCATAATCATGTTCGATCCCATTTCGGCTATATTGGCCTGAATACTTTTCTTTGAGCCTTGTCCGATGGCAAGCATGGTGATTACCGACGCCACACCGATGATGATGCCAAGGGCGGTAAGAAAAGAGCGCATTTTGTTGGCAGCTATTGCCCGTAGCGCTATCTTAAATAAATTCGTATAATTCATTATTCATCACTGTTAGCGGGTAAGGCTGCCAGCCCTTCAGCGGCAGAGCGGATATGCTGGTTGTATTCATCACTGATGATATGTCCGTCGCGCAACTCAATATTGCGGCTGGAGTAATGGGCAATATCAGGATTATGGGTAACGAAAATAATCGTACGCCCTTCAGCGTGTAGTTTCTGGAAGAGCACAAGAATCTCGAACGATGTGCGCGTATCGAGGTTTCCCGTAGCCTCATCGGCAAGTATTACAGCAGGGTCGTTGACTAAAGCACGTGCTATAGCTACACGCTGCATCTGTCCACCCGACATCTGGTTCGACTTATGATAGAGTCTGTCACCCAGTCCTACAGCTATCAACGCTTTCTCTGCCCGTTCCTGGCGTTCTTTGGCATTGATAGCTGCGTTATACATTAAAGGCAATTCCACGTTCTCCACACTTGTAGTTTTAGGCAGGAGGTTGTAATTTTGGAAGATGAAGCCTATCTTACGGTTGCGTAGCACGGCACGTTGCGACTTGCTCATGGTGCGGACGCTCACGCCATCGAGCAGATATTCTCCGCTGGTAGGCGTATCTAAACATCCTAACTGGTTGAGAAGGGTCGACTTACCGGAGCCTGATTTACCCATGATAGTGACGAACTCACCCTCGTAAATCTTGAACGACACCCCTCGGAGGGCATGCACAACTTCCTCGCCAACAAGAAAATCACGCTTTACGTTCTGCAACTCGATAACAACTTTTTTTTCTTTCTCCATACACATGATTATTTTTTCTTGCTGGGTGGACCAGGAGCAAACGGACTCTTTTCCTTTATGGTATTATCCTCAGCCTCTGGTTCTCCCGTACGGATATTCACGATAATTTCCTTGCCGGCTTCTATGCCTTTCAAAATCTGGGTGTGTGTACCATCGCTCATTCCGATGCTCACAGGAATAGCCACTACGCGGTCACCGTCTAATGCCCATACCTTGTTTTTCCCCTTGCAATCTACAATTTTGTACTTGCCAACTGTTTCTTTTTCCGGTGTGAACCGCAGTGCTTTTGAGGGAACGCTAAGCACACCATTGTTTTCTTGTGTATAGATGGTGACGTTGGCCGTTAGGCCGGGCTTTAGTTTTAAATCCGCATTGGGAGCACTGATAACCACTTCGTAGGTTACTACATTGTTGGTGGTGGTAGCTTCCTGACGCACCTGCTTTACCTCACCTTCAAACTGGTCGTTGGGGTAGGCATCAACAGTGAATGTAACACGCTCTCCCTCACGCACCTCACCGATATCAGCTTCATCCACAGCAGCCACCACCTGCATGTTTGTCAGGTCTTGCGCAATGATGAAAAGCTCTGGTGTAGAGAAACTGGCCGCTACAGTTTGTCCTTCTTCTACAGATTTCGACAATACCACGCCATCGATAGGCGATGTGATGGTGGCATAGCCTAAGTTGGTTTGTGCCTTCTTCACACTCTCACGGGCTGTGGCCAATTGCTCCTTGGCTTGTCGATAGCTCAGCATTGCCGACTCATAGTCGTCGGCACATACCAATCCTTTGTCGAAAAGTGCCTTGTAGCGTTTGTAGTTGGCTTCTTGATAGTTATAAGCGCTTTGAAAACTGGCCAAGTTTGCTTTGGCTGTGTTTAACTCGCTGGTGAGGTTTGTCTTGTCGAGTTCAGCAATAACTTGTCCTTTTTTAACGATGCTGTTATAGTCGACATACAAATGACTCACAATACCGGATACCTGCGTACCCACCGTTACAGAGGTAACGGGTTCTATAGTTCCCGTGGCGGTGACACTGTTTTGAATATCAGCTGGAGCAGCCTTTGCCGTTTCAAAGCTAAGTTCCTCTTTTTTCTTGCTGTCTGACAACAACCATGCCACGAGAGCTAATACTAACAGGGCAATGGCAATGTACCACACTTTGCTAAGTTTTTTCGTATTCATTGTTGTATACTATATAATTAGGAGATGAATGATTCTTTATAGTTGCCCTTCTTGATAGAATTTGAGCATGTCGAGGTTGAGAACGGCAAGGTATTTACTTTGCAGTTCATTTTGCTGTGCCTTGAGCAGGTTGTCTCTTCCCGTCATGAGTTCCACCGTATTCTTCAAGCCATAACGGAACTGCTCGCTGAGCAAAGCGTAGCTCTCTTCGGCACTCTTACGGCTTTCTTGGGCTGCCTTGAACATGTTTTGGTTCGTTACAGCTTGCAGCCAGTAGTTTTCGATGGTTGCATACAGATTTGTCCGTTGGTCTTGCAAATCAAGCATATAGGTTTGCCGTTGAATCTCTGCCTTATTGACGGCGGTCTTTGTTTGCCGTTGGTCAAAGAGGGGAATGCTGATGTTGACTCCTCCGCCAAAATTAAAATTATTTTTGAGCTGCGTACCCCAGGCGGTAGTGTTCATAGAGGTTGTTGTGGTTGAGAAACCCGCACTAAGTCCCACATTCGGCATGCGGCCAGCCTTGGCAATCTTGAGTTGAATGTCAGACGATTCGATACCCAATTTGGCGTTTTTGATCTCTGGCCGCTGTTCAAGTGCCGACAGATAAACTTGTTGCAGTTCAGGAATCGTCTGGAGGGCCATCTGGTCTGTCATTTCCGGTATAGCGATGTCAAACTCCTCCTCATCCGTGAGTTGCAGCAATTGCTTCAGTTGTCGTTTGTAGTTTCTGATATTACTCTCTGCCTGCACCACGTTATACTCGTCTTGTGCGCGTTGTGCGGAAAGTTGTGCCAAATCGGCTCTGCTCAGTTTCTTCTGGTTCACAAATTCCCTGCCTCGTTCTTCGTTGGCCTTACTGGTAGCAAGTATCGACTCGTTTACCCGTTTAGCATCAATGCTATAAAGAATTTGAATATAAAGCTGGGCAATCTGCTCCTGAATCTGGTTGGCTGTAACAGCAGAATCAAGGGCTGCTTGTTGTTCTGCTATTTTGTTGACTTTGATTTTGTTGTGGTTTACATTGCCGTTCCATACGGTCCAATTGGCGTTGAGGGCATACGACCCATTGTAATAGGTTTTATCTACACTGGCCTGCACTTGATCGCCTGCCACTACCGCGCGACCTGTTTGGGGCCATGGCGTGTAGGAGATATTCTGATTGGTAGATAAATTCAGCGAGGGTAGGAGCGCAGCCTGACTTAGTTTGATGTCTTCGAGTGCACTCTGTCGCTGGAGTTTGTTTTTTTGTAGGGAGATGTTGTTGTCAATAGCGTAATCAATGCACTGTCTGAGTGTCCATTGGCGTGCTTCCACTTGGAGCACACTTGTTGAGAATGCAAGGATAGCTATTAAACCCTTTCCTAATCTTTTCATATCTTTTTCGCTTACTGTTTACACGATGTTATGATGCAGGTCATGGCATAAGGTTTGAATATCGTATGTTGATTTAACACATTTTCTCTGTTATTTAAAATAAATTGTGAGAAAACCGACAAATAAAGTCTCTGTGTAAAATGTGTTGGGCAACATTTATCAGGTGCCCCGATAATTTTAATCGAGAATAACTCAAGGACAAACAACGGCAACACCCTTCCTAGGTTCTGCGCTCGTAAATCTGAAGTAAAAACAGTTAAAGTCAGCTATCCGCTAAAAGGCAATAGCTACCAAACAACAATATAAATGCTACAACAGCCTCAAGGAACCTCTGTTTTCGTTCAGCCTAGGCTGAACGGTCATAGAAGTTAACTTCTATCGCCACAGATTATAACTTACTTTACCGTTCAGCCTAGG
>CAMAMZ010000127.1 GCA_945837185.1 uncultured Bacteroidales bacterium
CCACGACCTCCGGATTATGAATCCGACGCTCTAACCAGCTGAGCTATCCCGCCATGCAACGCATGTTTTCGTTTGCGGTTGCAAAGGTAATACTTTTTTTTGTTCGGCCAAAATTTTTTGCCGTTTTTTCTTCATTCCAATTGCTTTTTTCTGAAAATGGCCCTCTTTAGGTAAGAGGGGTAGGGGGTGTTATGGAAAAAAGTAGGAAAAAATAGGTGGAATGTGATAAATTTATGGTAAATTTGCAGCAATTATGCGCTTGCGCTAAAAAGGAAAGACTTTCAATGTTTCGAATCAAGAAATTAGATATATTCATACTCAAGCAGTTTAGTCTGCTTTTTATGGGAGCATTCTTCATCAGCCTGTTTGTGCTGATGATGCAATTCTTGTGGAAATATGTCGACGAATTGATTGGAAAAGGACTAACGCTGGATGTTCTAGGACAGTTTTTTTGGTATATGGCATTGATGGTGGTGCCTGAAGCACTACCTTTAGCCTTGCTGCTCTCCTCACTCATTACGTTTGGTAACCTAGGTGAGAATTGTGAGCTTACAGCCATTAAGGCTGCCGGTATATCTTTGATTCAAACCTTTCGTTCTTTGATTATCACCGCGATGGTGATCATGGTTGTTTCATTCCTCTTTCAGAACTATGTCGGTCCAATGGCCAACACCAAGCTGGCGCAGCTCCTTATTTCAATGAAGCAAAAAAGTCCTGAACTGGAAATTCCTGAGGGCGTGTTCTATAACGGTATTCCGAACTGTAATATTTATGTGCAGAAGAAAGATTTGAATACAGGTAAGCTCTATGGTATGATGATTTATCGTATGACAGCGAGCTACGAAGATCAGGCCATCATTCTTGCCGATTCGGGAATGTTGCAATCTACTGCCGACAAAAAGCATCTTCTGCTGACGCTGTGGGATGGAGAATGGTTTGAAAATATGCAGACGCAGAGCTTTGGCAACAATGCAGCAGTTCCTTACCGACGGGAATCGTTTGTGGCCAAGCGTATCGTACTTGACTTTGACAGCGACTTCAGTTTGATGGATGCTGCCAATTTGGCTGGAAATGCCATCACAAAGAATTTATCAAAGTTGCGACAAGATATCGATTCGCTAACCCTACACTATGATAGTTTGGGTATGGATTATCTGCAGTATGCGCGTACAAGTTATTACCAGCAAGACAGTTTGACTCCAGCGGGAGTCAAGCAGGTTGCAATGGCGATGAAGAGCAAGAAGAAAGAACCGTTTGATAGCCTTTATGCAGCATTGAGTGTTCAAGAAAAGCGGGAGGTGGTAAACGAAGCTGCCTCAGCTGTGCAGATGGCCAGGAACGATTTGGAATTTAAATGGATCATTACGGCAGAGGCAGATATCATGATTCGCAGGCATCAGTTGGAAATGGTGAACAAATTCTTGTTAGCCATATCCTGTCTCGTATTCTTCTTTATCGGGGCGCCCTTGGGAACTATTATCCGCAAGGGAGGTTTAGGTGTGCCGGTCATCGTTTCTGTCATTGTGTTCATGGTGTATAAGATTACCGATATGTCGGGATCGAGAATGGTGCGAAGCGGTTTGTGGGTGCTGTGGTTCGGCAAGGGCTTGTCGATGGCAATTCTTGTGCCTATAGCTGTGTTCTTTACTTACAAAGCCAGCAAAGATTCGGTGGTATTCAACTCTGAGGTATGGCGTAACTTGTTTATGAAGTTCCTGGGTATGCGCATGAAACGCAGTGTGATGCGCAAGGAAGTGATCATAGAAGACCCTGATTACCGTGCAGATGCAACGGAACTGGCTGCAATATGCGAAGAATTGACAGTCTATTCCAATCAGCATAACCTGAAGTCGGCACCGAATGTGGTTACAGTATTCTTCCGTTATCGTCCTGACCATGTGATAGAGCAGATTAACGAAAGGTTGGAGACGGTAATTGCCGATTTGTCTAATTCGAGGGATAAACGGATTATTGCAGCATTGAATCATTTTCCTATCATTGCGGTAAAAGCCCACACTCGTCCTTTTGAGTATAAATGGCTCAATGTGTTGGCAGCTGTTATTGTGCCCGTGGGTGCTTTCACCTATCTGAGAATGTGGCGCTTCCGTTTGCGTCTGTTGCGCGACCTGCGCACTATTAAGCAGACCAGTGAACAGATTATCGAGAGAATCGAGAAGATTAGCTAATATAATAATAAGGTATAAGGAATATCAATATAGATCTATGGGAGATTTGAAACTGAGCAGCATCGAAGATGCCATCAAGGACTTTGAAGAGGGAAAATTCGTCATTGTGGTAGATGATGAAGACCGTGAGAATGAAGGTGACCTGATTATTGCCGCGGAGAAGATTACTGCGGAAAAGGTGAACTTCATGTTGAAGAATGCCAGAGGTGTACTGTGCGCCCCTATCACTCTCAGCCGATGCGAGGAACTGCAATTGCCACGACAAGTGGTTGACAATACCTCTATGTTGGGAACTCCTTTTACCGTGACAATTGATAAGCTGGAAGGATGTAGCACGGGTGTGTCGGCACACGATAGAGCTGCTACCATCAAGGCTTTGGCCGACCCTGCTTCTACTCCTCAAACTTTCGGCCGTCCCGGACATATCAATCCTTTGTATGCGCAGGACAATGGGGTGCTGAGAAGGAGTGGGCACACTGAAGCCTCTATCGACCTCTGTAAATTGGCTGGTCTCTATCCCGCTGCTGCCCTCATGGAAATTATGAACGAGGATGGCACAATGGCACGTATGCCAGAGCTCCAGCGTATGGCCACAGAATGGGGCTTTCGCATTATCACCATCAAGGATTTGATAGCCTACCGACTACAGCATGAATCGCTTATAGAAGTGGGTGACGAAGTGGATATGCCTACCATCTATGGTAATTTCAAATTGATTCCCTTCCGTCAACAAAGTAATGGTATGGAGCATTTCGCGTTGGTAAAGGGAACATGGCAGGAACAAGAACCCGTTTTGGTGCGCGTGCACTCTTCCTGCGCTACCGGTGATATTTTAGGGAGCAAGCGATGTGATTGTGGAGAGCAACTACACAAAGCTATGCAGATGATAGAAGAGGCTGGCAAGGGAGTGGTGATTTACATGCAACAAGAGGGCAGGGGTATTGGTCTGATGAACAAAATAGCCGCCTACAAACTGCAGGAAGAAGGTTATGACACGGTGGATGCCAATGTACACTTGGGCTTTAAGCCGG
This sequence comes from uncultured Bacteroidales bacterium, assembly GCA_945837185.1. Lineage (GTDB taxonomy): Bacteria > Bacteroidota > Bacteroidia > Bacteroidales > Bacteroidaceae > Prevotella. Next base: position 3,218 of record CAMAMZ010000127.1, read on the forward strand.
ATGAGCGTGACTATGGTTGTGGGGCGCAGATGCTCCGTCACCTACATGTGCACAAGATGCGCCTGCTCACCAATAACCCTGTGAAACGTGTAGGACTGGAGGCCTATGGCTTGGAAATCGTGGAGAATGTGCCTATAGAAGTATCTCCTAATCCCTATAACGTGCGCTATCTGAAAACAAAACGCGACAGAATGGGGCATCTGTTACATTTGGGTTAAAAATATTGCGAATTTGCCACGAAAGGTGAATTTGTGACAGATTTTCTTCCTTGTCACAAAATTATTGCTTATTTTTGCAGATGTGTCGTGTGGATTTGTTTTTGAGAACACGAAACAAATGCCACCATACATGGTGACGAGGAGACGATGAAATAAACGAAACAACGAAAAAAGAAAGAAACTATGAGTCAACTTTCAGACAGAATCAATCGATTGGCTCCCTCTGCAACACTCGCAATGTCGCAGAAGAGCGGAGAAATGAAGGCACAGGGAATTGATGTGATTAATCTCAGTGTGGGTGAACCGGATTTCGATACGCCCGATCATATTAAAGCTGCTGCCAAGCAGGCCATCGACGAAAACTATTCCAGATATTCTCCTGTGCCTGGTTACGCCAGTTTGCGTGAAGCCATATCCAACAAACTGCAGCGTGAAAACCATTTGCGTTACGGCATACAAGAAATCCTCGTTTCCAATGGTGCCAAGCAAAGTGTATGTAATACGGTAATGGCTTTGGTGAATGGCGGTGATGAGGTGATTATTCCTGCTCCTTATTGGGTTAGTTATCCACAGATGGTGAAATTGGCAGGAGGTACGCCAGTAATCGTGCCTACAGGATTTGAGCAAGACTTCAAGATGAAGCCTGCACAACTTGAATCGGCCATCACACCCAAGACGCGTTTGATTATCCTCTGCTCTCCCAGTAATCCTACAGGTAGTGTCTACACGAAGGAGGAGTTGCGTGCTTTGGCCGATGTTGTCTTGAAGCACGAAAATCTCTATGTGTTGGCAGACGAGATTTATGAACACATTAATTATATGGGTGCCCATGAGAGTATTGCTCAGTTTGAGGGCATGCGCGATCGTAGCATCATCGTTAATGGTGTGTCGAAGGCATACGCAATGACAGGCTGGCGTATTGGTTACATCGCAGCACCGGAATGGATTGTTAAAGCATGCAATAAGTTGCAGGGACAATATACGAGTGGACCTTGCTCGGTGAGCCAGAAAGCTGCAGAGGCCGCTTATAACCTCGACCAGCGTTGTGTGGAAACAATGAGGCAAGCTTTTGAACGCCGAAGAAACTTGATTGTGGAACTGGCCAAAGCTATACCAGGGTTGGAAGTGAATGAACCGCAGGGCGCATTCTACCTCTTCCCGAAGTGCAGCAGTTTCTATGGAAAGTCTGACGGCAAGCATGTGATAAACAATTCTACCGATCTCGCCATGTACCTTTTGGAAGAGGCCCATGTGGCAACTGTGGGAGGCGATGCTTTCGGTGACGCAGATTGTTTCCGAATGAGTTACGCCACCAGCGACGACAATATCCGTGAGGCAATGCGACGGATTGCAGATGCATTGTCGCGCTTACATTGATGATAGAATTTGGTGGAAGGTTAAAAATATTAGTGTTAAAACTATTTAATTGGTATGCACTTAAATCATAAATTGTTATATTTGCATACAGAATAAGTTAACGACACTATAACATAACCGAAGCGTATTAAACTTTAGACATCATTTATACATTTCTTTATTAATAACTAATTTAATTGTAACATTATGGCAACTACACAAAAAGCAGCTAGCCCCAAGAAGAAGGGCTTTCAGGGAGTAAGAGACGCAATTTGGATCATCGTTATTTGCCTTGGCTTGGCAATCGCTTTCTATGAGGGATTCCTTGGCAATGGCGCTAACTTCCACGGAGGTGACAATAGCGGTGAGCCTGCAAACCTGCTCGGTACAATCTATAAAGGTGGTATCGTCGTTCCTGTGATCTTTACTCTGTTGTTTACTGTAATTTCTCTCGGTGTTGAGCGCTACCTCGCACTGCGTTCTGCATTCGGTAAAATGTCGCTCGCTAAGTTTACTGCACAGGTAAAGGCAGCTGTTAGAAAGGGTGACTTCGCTGAGGCTCACAAGCTCTGCGACAAGATGCAGGGTTCTGTAGCTAATGTGGTTTCTGCTTCTTTGAACACTTATGAGGAGATGGAGAAGACCGCTGGTATTAAGAAGAGCCAGAAGGTGGCTAAGATTCAGCAGGCTCATGAGGAGGCTACACAGCTCGAAATGCCTACTCTGCAGATGAACCTCCCGATCGTTGCTACCATCGTAACATTGGGTACACTTACCGCTTTGTTCGGTACCGTTGTCGGTATGATCCGTTCATTCGCAGCTTTGGCAGCTGGTGGTGGTGCTGACTCACAGGCATTGTCAACTGGTATCTCTGAGGCCTTGGTTAACACAGCATCAGGTATCTTGACATCTTGGTTCGCCGTTATCATCTATAACTTCTTTACAAACAAGATCGACAAGCTGACATACGCTCTCGACGAAGTTGGTTACACTATTGCACAGACATACGAAGCCAACCACG
>CAMAMZ010000128.1 GCA_945837185.1 uncultured Bacteroidales bacterium
TTCAGTTTTCATACCTTCAAGATGTCGTTTCGACTACAAGCACTCGGTATTGATAATATGTGTTCAAGCCTCGCTTTCATATTGCGGCATGAATCATAGCGTATACATTTGTGGTTGACAAACATTCAAGGGCGGGATGAAGGCCGGTAAGCGTTTGGCCGGGGCTACGCCTTGAAAGCCATGTGCATGTATATAAGTAAGGTGTAACCTCTACCCATGCAGAAGTCTTAGATGCAAAAAATATAGTGAAGATACTGCTATTTATCCGTAAGTTTTCGTAACTTTGCCAACGCATCGTAACAACACCCCATAAAGAAAGGATAGGGGGACAATCCTACGAGAATAGAATCCTTCATCTGTGGATAGAACCTTCTTCCGAGGATGGAACCCTTCTTCTGAGGACAGAACCCTTCTTCTGAGGACAGAACCCTTCTTCTGGAGATAGAACCCTCCATTCTGCGAATAGTCCCCTCTTCTGCAAAAGGAGCCATTTTTTCGCTAATAGGAACCATCCTACATAATAAAAATAATAAAGATACAACAAACTTGAAACGAACAACACTCTATACGATAGTGTGCGGAAGCATGACGCTGGCCGCTTGCAATACGACAAAACATATTGCCGACAACCAGTTTCTGCTGAACGAGGTGCAGGTGCAAACAGACGACAAACGGCTGGATGTAAGTGCACTCGCGCCCTATGTGCACCAAAAAGCCAATTCAAAATGGTTCTCACTCTTTAAGATTCCGCTCGGCACGTATGCGCTATCCGGACGCGACACCACAAAGTGGGTGAACCGCACCTTGAGGAAGATTGGCGAGGAACCTGTGGTGTTCGACTCCGTGCAGGCACAACGCACGATGGACGATTTGCGAACAGCCATGCAGAACATGGGGTATATGCATGCCCAAGTGAGTTTGGAAACGCACACAAAGGGCAAGAAACTAACGGCCATATACCATCTGCATCCGGGCGAACCGTATGTGATTCGCAACTTTGCCTATGCCATAGAAGACGACAGCATAGCCCAAATACTTGACCTCGACAATCCGAACAATCCCTACCGCATTACAAAGGGAACGCCCTTCACTACCGACCGGCTGGATGGCGAACGCAAACGCATAACCCAACTGCTGCTCAACAAGGGCTACTATCGCTTTAACAAGGATTTTATATATTTCGAGGCCGACTCTGCCCAGAACTCAAAAGAGGTGGATGTGTGCATGCGCCTCATGAAATACAGAAGCAACAACAACATGCCGCCCACGTTGCACCCCAGGTATAGGATTGGGAGCGTGAACTATATGTATGGTGGCGAAGAAAGTACGTCGAGCCTGCGACATAAGGTGTTGAGGCACAACACGGTAATGGAGGAAGGAGGTTTTTTCAAGGAGAGCGAGTTGCAGCAAACCTATCATAACTTCGGCAAACTCGGAGCCGTGAAATATACCAATATCACGTTCGACGAGCGTGCTGATACGGCTGTAGTTGATTGTAACATCATGCTCACCATGAACAAACCATCAACCATCTCCTTCCAACCCGAAGGAACCAATACGGCAGGCGATTTGGGTGCGGCAGCATCGCTCACCTATACCAACCGCAACCTTTTTAAGGGGAGCGAACTCTTCTCGCTCGAGCTGAGAGGGGCCTTCGAGGCGATTACAGGATTGGAAGGCTATAAGGACCAGGATTACCAGGAGTATAGCATCGAGTCGAAACTGGCTTTCCCGAGGTTCCTTGCCCCTTTCCTCTCGAAATCGTTCGTCAGAAAGAGTCAGGCCATATCGGAACTGTCGTTGGGATGGAACTTGCAAAACCGTCCGGAATACCAAAGGAGGGTGTTCTCGGCAGGATGGCGCTACCGTTGGAGCGACACCCATCGCAACATAGCTTATCGTTACGACCTTATTGACCTGAACTACGTGTATATGCCGTGGATTAGCGAAACGTTCAAGAACGATTATCTTGACGATGAAACCAACCGTAATGCCATTTTGCGCTATAACTACGAAGACTTGTTTATCATGAAAATGGGATTCGGCATGAACTATAACGATGGGCGCCATGTGGTGAAGGCCAATGTGGAAACGGCAGGCAACCTGCTGGCAAGTTTGTCGAGGGTGTCGAACTTCAAGAAAAACGATAACGGGCAATATACGCTCTTCGATATAGCCTATGCGCAATATGCCAAGTTTGATATCGACTACAGCCGCTACTGGAAGTTCGATACCTACAACGAACTGGTGGCGCATGTGGGAGTGGGAGTGGCCTATCCGTATGGCAACAGCACGATTCTGCCTTTCGAAAAACGCTATTTTTCCGGAGGTGCCAACTCTGTAAGGGGATGGAGCGTGCGGGAGCTGGGGCCGGGCTCTTTCCGTGGAAAAGACGGACGAATAGACTTCATCAACCAAACGGGCGACATGAAACTCGACATCAACGTGGAATATCGCACACGCCTGTTCTGGAAGTTCAACGGGGCCTTTTTCGTTGATGCCGGTAATGTGTGGACGTTGCGCAACTACGAGGAGCAGCCGGGAGGGCAGTTTAAGGTAGATGAGTTCTACAAGCAGATTGCCGTGGCCTATGGAGTGGGACTACGGCTGAACTTCGACTACTTTATTCTGCGTGCCGACATGGGTATGAAAGCCCTCAACCCGGCCTATGACACACGGGATGAGCATTATGCTATGTTGCATCCCGACTTTAGTCGCGACTTTTCTTTTCATTTCGCGGTAGGCCTTCCATTTTAATCAGCCATTGGCCGTTGCGGCATACGGCAGGAAGGGTGAACTCCGCTTGGGGCAGATAGGTGCCTTGCATGTCGGAATTGCCCATATACCAGCAGTCGCTAACAAGCAGACGGACCGTGGCAAGGGTGTCGCTCTCGGCATATTGTATGTGCGCTACATGCACCGTGGCCGCCACCTCCTTACTGCGGAGCGTGTCGATGTCGTTTTGGCACACCTGTGAGGCGGCATAACGCAACCATTTCTTCGACTCGGGGGTGCAGAAAGAAAGGGCCTTGCTAAACTGCCAGTTGAAATAGAGGGTGGCAAAGGTGGTGGCGCGCTCTTTGAGTTGCTGCTCGCTGTCGGCCCCTGTGCAAGAGGTGCCACACAAGCCAACAAGCAACAGGCTGCCCGCTATGAGGAAATGGAACGTTTTCATCGCTATGTGTTGTTTTTACCTGCAAAAATAAACAATTATTTTGTCTGTTCGTCATATTTTAGCTAATTTTGTCGCTACTAAGCTATATATTCAATGAAAAAAGAACTAAACTTCCTTTCGTTTGGCAGCGGAAGTAGTGGCAACTGCTACTACTTTTATACGGCACAAGGCGGGCTGCTTATCGACGCTGGATTGGGGGTGCGCATGTTAAAGAAATACTTTAACCAATATGGAGTTTCGCTCAGTAAGATTAATGCCATACTTGTTACACACGACCATGTGGACCATGCCCGACAGGTGGGCGCACTCAGCAAAGATGCCTTTCTGCCTGTTTATGCCACGGCAGCCGTGAATCGTGGCATTATGGCCAACCATTGTTTGCGCAAAAAAATTCCTGCTGCCAACTGGCGGGAGATTACGGTTGGCGAGGGTTTTGATATTGGCGATATGCACATCACGCCCTTTGCCGTTCCTCACGACAGCTACGATTGCGTGGGCTTCCGCATAGCCTGTGGTTCGAGGGTATTGGTGCTGGCAACCGATGTGGGCCACATCACACCACAAATAGCGCAGCAAATAGCCGATGCCGACTATCTTGTGCTGGAGTCGAACTACGACAAAGAAATGCTGCTCAACGGGCGTTATCCTGCACACCTGAAAACACGCATCATGTCGCCTGTAGGACATTTGAGCAACGATGAATGTGGACAGATTATAGCACAAGTGGCATCGGAAAAGCTGCAGCAGGTGTGGCTCTGCCATCTGAGCGAAGAGAACAACACCCCCTATATGGCCATCGAAACCGTGCAGAACCATATTAAGGGCGCGGGGCGCTTTCAAGAAGGAAAACCTGAGGTGCAGGCCTTGAACAGAAGGCTTCCTACAGGGGCCTTTTGCCTTGATATGGGAGAAGAAGAGTGAAATTATTGACAGAAACTATCGGATAATCAAGATTTTTACCGTAACTTTGCAAAAAACATTATTAATATGGGTATATTCGGATTATTCAGCAAGAAGAAAAAGGAAACACTCGACCAGGGATTGGAAAAAACCAAGCAGAGCGTATTTGAGAAGATTTCGCGGGCCATAGCGGGCAAGTCGAAAGTTGACGACGATGTGTTGGACAACCTGGAAGAGGTGTTGATAACCTCCGATGTGGGCATCGACACAACCTTGAAAATCATAGAGCGCATAGAAAAGCGCGTGGCAAGAGACAAATATGTGTCGACTTCGGAACTCAACCGTATGTTGAGAGAGGAGATAGCGGCTCTCTTGGCTGAAAACCATGCCGATGGATGTGAAGATTGGGAGTTGCCTGCCGACCGCAAACCCTATGTCATTCTGGTTGTGGGAGTGAATGGTGTGGGCAAAACCACCACTATAGGAAAACTGGCCTACCAGTTTAAGCAGGCCGGAAAGAAAGTGTATCTGGGTGCGGCCGACACGTTTAGGGCGGCTGCGGTTGAACAGATTCAAATATGGGGCGACCGTGTGGGGGTGCCTGTCGTAAAACAGCAGATGGGGGCCGACCCGGCTTCGGTGGCCTTCGATACCTTGCAGAGTGCAAAAGCCAACGGGGCCGATGTGGTGCTTATTGATACGGCTGGGCGTTTGCACAACAAGGTGGGCCTCATGAATGAGTTGAAGAAAATTAAGGAGGTGATGAAGAAGGTGATTCCTGGAGCTCCCGACGAGGTGATGCTTGTGCTGGATGGCAGTACCGGTCAGAACGCCTTCGAACAGGCACGCCAGTTTAGTGCCGTAACGCAAATTACCAGTCTCGCCATTACCAAACTCGATGGTACGGCCAAGGGAGGCGTGGTGATAGGTATTTCCGATCAGTTAAAGGTGCCCGTAAAATATATTGGGCTTGGTGAAAAGATGGAAGACTTGCAACTCTTTGATAAAAAGGAATTTGTAGATTCTTTGTTTAAGTCATAATAGAAATATTGTGAGTGTGATGCAAAACATCTTGAGATACTTGCCACACCTCTTTTTGAGGGGCATAAACCCTTCAAGGTTAGAATCATCATCTTTGGGATAAAGAACAATATCTTTGGGGGTAAAGATAATCCCTTTCGGTTAGGATGAAATCCCTTTGAGAGGATAGAACAAACCATCTTTTGTAGTTCTAATAAACCATCTTTTGACTGGAACGAAAACCTTTAGGGGTGAAGAAAGAATCTTTAAGAGGTTTGCATGAACCCTCTTTAGACTGAAACGAACCCCCTTTAGGGATCAAGAAAGAATCTTTTGAGGTCTGCATATACCCTCTTTAGATTTAGGTTGAAAATCCCTTTGAGAGGATAGAACAAAGCATCTTATAAGGTTTGCATGAACCCTCTTTAGATTGTAACGAAAACCTTTAGGGGTGAAGAAAGAATCTTT
>CAMAMZ010000129.1 GCA_945837185.1 uncultured Bacteroidales bacterium
CAAAGTATCTTTAGATAAATGGCAAAGTATCTTTAGATGCCTGAAAGTTATGTCAGGACAAGAGGAAAAAATCCCCCTCTCTGCTTTGGGTATGGCGGGCAGAGAGGGGGATGTATAACTGTTCCTACCGGGAGCAACAGTTTTTATGCTTTTTCAGGAACCGCAGCCAATGTAGCCACGAGCAACTGCCAGAATGGTTCAACGGTAGGAATATAACAACGTTCGGTTGTGGTATGGGGCGAACGCAGTGTAGGTCCTAAGCTCACCACATCTAAGTTGGGATATTTGCCCAAGATTACAGAGCACTCCAATCCGGCATGCACCACCTGCACAACACTCTCCTTACCTGTCTGCTCCTTATAAAGACGTTTCAGCAATGTAAGAATCTCGCTGTCTGGATTAGGATCCCAACCACCATAGCTGCCACTTGTCTCCACTTTCATGCCAGCCATATTGAAACAACTCTGCAACATGGTTACGATATAGTCCTTCATATCCTCGCGCGAACTGCGGGCCAGAATCTTGATATCAGCCTTACCATTTTCAATGTTGATGATGGCTAAGTTGCTCGAGGTTTCCACCACATCCCTACAAACAGGAATCATGCGCAACACACCATCGTGGCAGGCATAGATGGCATCGAGCAGGTTATCCTGAATAGCCACAGGCACCTCCGTAGCCGGTGTTTCCACTTCCTCGGCAAAGAACTCTATGCCACTCTCTATGGTCTTATACTCATCGATGAAGTCGGCCTTCCATGCTTCAACCAGTTCCTGCAAGGCAGCCACATTCTCTTTCGGGAGTGTGAGCACTGTTTCGGCCTTAAAAGGAATAGCGTTGCGCATGTTGCCACCATGCCAGGAGGCCAAACGAGCTTCACACGAAGCGATGGCTTCGCGCACGAAGCGTGCCATCATCTTATTGGCATTGCCACGACCTTGGTTGATTTCCAATCCGGAATGGCCACCTTTCAAACCTTTCAATGTAACACGCACAGCCACATCCTCGGGATCTGTTTCCACATCCTTGTAGTCGAGAGTAGCCGTAATGTCGATACCTCCTGCCGAGCCAATAGCAAACTCACCCCACTCCTCAGAGTCGAGGTTGAGCATGATGTCGGCCTGCAGTTCGCCTGTAGGCAGGGCATTGGCACCAAACATGCCTGTCTCTTCATCGGCAGTAATCAAAGCCTCTACAGGACCATGCTGCAAATCCTTGGCTTCCATAATGGCCATTATAGCAGCCACACCCATACCATTGTCGGCTCCCAATGTGGTGTTGCGCGCTTTCACCCAGTCACCATCAATAAAGGTTTCAATGGGGTCGGTTTCAAACTGATGCTTGCTGTCGGGAGTCTTCTGCGGCACCATATCCATATGGGCCTGCAAGAGCACCGTCTTCTTATGCTCATAGCCCGGTGTGGCCGGTTTCTTCATCACGATATTGTCGCCACTATCCTTATAGGCCTCTACGCCAGCTTTTGCGGCAAAGTCGAGAAGGAATTGCTGTACTTTCTCGAGATGACCCGAGGGGCGTGGCACTTGTGTCAGTGCATGGAAATTCTTCCAGATGCACGCAGGTTGTAAGTTTTTGATTTCGCTCATAACTATGTGTTTTGTAGTAAATGAATTATCTGTTTTCCGTTTGCTTTGTCTGCACCGTTGTAAAAGAGAGTCTTGTCCAGGCCAATATGCCCAGGAGCGCCACCAGAAGCGTCTGCACCCCATGCACGATGAGCACGAAATACAACGCATCGTTTTCTGCCACTCCGTAGAGGATGAGCATTGTCTTCACAGCAAAGTGCCAAGGCCCTGCGCCATTGGGTGTTGGCACGATGACTGCTATAGAACCCACGATGAAGGTTACCAACGCACAGTCGGCACCCAGAGCACTCGTTGCCTCAAAACAGAAGAAGGTGAGGTAATAATGCAGGAAATAGCTCAGCCAGATGGCCAACGTATATGTCACGAAGAGTGGTTTGTTGCGCACATCTTTCACCGATGCTATTCCTTGTCCTATCTGCCACACGGTGTGCTTCACCTTATTATATATGGATATCTGTCGCAACTGATAGGCGAAGAAGCCCAAGGCCACAAGGGCACACAGCACCGTTACCATCCATCCCGCAGGCGTGAAAGAGCTTAACAGCGTGTCCATCCTTGTTCCGGTGCGCACAAAGAAGGTATCGAAAATACGAAACTGGCAGAAGAAGGTGGTAAGGGCCACCACCGCTATCACCACCGAGTCGATGGCCCGTTCTGTTACCACTGTTCCCAAAGCCTTGGGAAAGGAAATGCCCTCATAGCGCTTCAGCACACCACAGCGTGCCAGTTCGCCCACACGAGGCACCACCAGACTAATGGCATAGGAGAAGAATATGGCACAGAGGCTCACGCCACTGCGAGGCTTCTCGCCAAGAGGTTCCAGCGTCTGGCTCCATCGCCATCCTCGAAATGCCTGTGCCGCAACACCAAAAGGCAACGACAGCAGCATCCACGTCCAGTCCATTCCGTTCAGCATCACTTCTCGGGCCCGGCCAAAATCGAAGTCGCGATACATCCAATAGAGAATGGCACCTCCCAGTGTCAAAGAAAGCATCACTTTCCCTATGTCGTTGCCAACTTTTTTCAGTTCCACCGTCTTTTCCTTTTTGTTTCTGATTTGTTTCTTGCAAAGGTAGTGGAAAAAGGTTGCATCGCAAAATTATTTCCAAGAATATTGGCTTTTCCCCGCCAAAGTTATCCCCTATTTCGGTTTTTATTCGTAATTTTGCCACCATTAAATTCCAACCGCATGAAACAAGTTAAGCCCAAGAAACATTTAGGACAACATTTCCTCATTGACCTCGGAATTGCAAAGCGCATTGCCGACACGGTAGACGCCTGTCCGCAGCTCCCTGTACTGGAGATAGGTCCCGGTATGGGCGTGCTTACCCAATATCTGGTAGAGAAGCCACGTGTTGTGAAGGCTGTGGAGATAGACCGCGAGTCGGTGGCCTATCTGCATGAGCATTTCCCTCGCCTGCGCGACAACATTATTGGGCAAGACTTTCTGCGCATGGATCTCACCACTGTTTTCGACGGGCAACCGTTCGTGCTCACGGGCAACTATCCCTACGATATATCGTCGCAGATATTCTTCAAGATGCTCGACAACCGTCAGCTCATTCCCTGTTGCACGGGCATGATTCAGCGTGAGGTGGCACAGCGCATAGCAGCTGTGCCCGGCACGAAAGCCTATGGCATTCTTTCTGTGCTTATCCAGGCTTGGTATGATGTTGAATACCTCTTTACCGTTGACGAGGGTGTCTTCAATCCACCTCCTAAGGTAAAGAGTGCTGTCATTCGCATGACACGCAATGCCACCACCCATCTTCCTTGCGACGAAGGACTCTTCCGCCGTTTGGTAAAGACGGTATTTGGGCAGCGTCGCAAAATGCTCCGTGTGAGCATTCGTCCGCTCTTGACCCAGCTCACGCCACCAGAGGATTTCTTTACGCAGGAAGTGATGACACGTCGCCCCGAACAGCTCACCATAGCGCAGTTTGTAGAACTCACGCAACAGCTTACGGCTTTGGGCTACCCCACCACACAAACACCCTCTCACACTTAACTCGCATACAATGATCAGGAATCTTTTGTTTGACATGGGCGGCATCATCTTCCGCCAGAACACCGAAGAAGCTTTCAGTCGCTTTCGTGCCATGGGCATCGACCCCGCGCAATATATGGGGGCCTATGGGCAGCGTGGTTTCTTCCTCGATGTAGAATCGGGCTCCATCGACGCACCAACCTTCTGTGAGCGTATGGCTGCTGCCACAGGGCGTGCCAGTATTAGTTTTGAGGAAGCCCAACAATGTTGGCTCGGTTTCTTGCAGGATGTGCCTGTAGAGCGGCTCCACACATTGCTCGAACTCAAGCCCCACTATCATCTCTGCTTGCTCAGCAACACCAACCCCTTCATCATGCAGCACATGCGCAGCGAGGCCTTTAGTGCCGATGGGCTCCCCATCACCCACTATTTCCATTCGCTTTTCTGCAGCTATGAACTGGGTATATGCAAGCCCCACCCCGACTGTTTCAGGCGGGCCCTGGACGCTGATGGCATGCGTGCAGAAGAGAGTTTATTCATTGACGACAGCATGCGCAACATTGAGGCGGCAGCAGCACTGGGCATCCAGGTGCTCCATGTTGAGACCAATGCCGACTGGCGTGCTCCGTTAGCGGAAATATTAGACAAAGCATCTCACTCCTTATGATCGATCTCGAGGAAATTAAAGACAAACGGATTGCCGTACTCCTTTCCGGTGGTGTAGACAGTTCTGTGGTTGTGTATGAACTGGCTCGTTTGGGACTTCACCCTGACTGTTTCTATATCAAGATAGGACCTGAGGAGGAGGAGGCATGGGACTGTACTGCCGAAGAGGATTTGGAAATGGCCACGGCTGTTGCCGCACGCTATGGTTGCAAGTTGCAGATTGTGGATTGCCACCGGGAATACTGGGATGAGGTGACACGCTATACGATGGACAAGGTGCGCAATGGCTATACGCCCAACCCTGATGTGATGTGCAACCGACTCATCAAGTTTGGGGCCTTCGACCGCAAGATGGGGCATGCCTACGACCTTATTGCCACAGGTCATTATGCACAGACAGCATGGATTGACGGCCATAAATGGTTGTGCACCTGTCCCGACCCCGTTAAAGACCAGACTGACTTCCTGGCCCAGATTTACGATTGGCAATTGCGCAAGGCACTCTTTCCCATTGGGCACTACCGCAAGGAGGAGGTGCGGGCTATTGCACTGCGGGAGCATCTCGTGAATGCCCACCGTCGCGACAGTCAGGGAATCTGCTTTCTGGGACGCATTGACTACAACGAATATATACGCAGGTATTTAGGAGAGCAGACAGGTGCGGTGATTGAACTCGAAACAGGACGGACCATTGGTACCCATAAGGGTCATTGGTTCCATACTATCGGGCAGCGCAAGGGCTTGGGCTTAGGAGGAGGTCCCTGGTTTGTTGTCAAGAAGGATGTGACCACCAACACCTTGTTCGTGAGCCATGGCTATGATCCTGCCACTGCCTATCGCAGCACTTTTACCATACACAATTTCCATACGCTCACCCTTCCGCTCACACCCCAACCCATCACCTTCAAGATTCGGCACACACCGGAGCACTACCACGCCACCTTGGAACCGTTGGCCGTTGCGGGCTCTTACCGCATTCATTCCGAAGCACCCATACATGGGGTTGCTCCCGGTCAGTTCTGTGTGGTATACGACGAAGCCCACCACCGCTGTTTCGGTTCGGGAGAGATTACTGTCGATGAATTGTAAAAAAGGTAGCCCCCGCAGGATGAGAAAAGTAGGGGCATGTAAAAAGCCAAGGTTTGAAACCTTGGCTTTGTTGGGATACCCGGACTCGAACCAGGAAAGGCAGGACCAGAATCTGCAGT
>CAMAMZ010000130.1 GCA_945837185.1 uncultured Bacteroidales bacterium
ATGGCATGGAGGGCACTTCCCTTTCCCCACTCCCTCGCAAAGCGCTCCTGCAAACAAAATAATCGTTTTCATCTGTTTATATTTGAGGGGAAAGCCGTACCTTTGCAGGCGATTATGAGAAAATTATTGTTTAACCCGCGCCAAGTGTTTCGCTTCAAGCGCTTCTCCAACAAAGGCTACGCACTCTTTTCCTGCTTGGGAAAGGAAGTGATTGTAGGGGTGCTGAGTGTCGCCACCTTGACCTATGCCAAGGCCGACGGTATCAGTACACGTACAGACATGGCCGACGACAGTTTGAGCCATAAGGAAGTGAAGCTGAACGAAATTGTGGTCACAGGATCACGGGCGCCGCTGACTGCCTTGCAGTCGGCAAAAATCGTGAAGGTTATCACCCGCGATGATATTCATCGTGCGGCAGCGACAACCTTGAACGATGTGTTGAAACTAACCGTGGGCGTAGACGTCCGTCAGCGCGGCGGTTTTGGTGTACAGACGGACATTTCCATTAATGGCGGTACCTTCGACCAGATTACCATTCTCTTAAATGGTGTTTGCATCTCCAATCCGCAAACAGGTCACAACGCCTCCGACTTTCCTCTCTCTCCTTCCGACATCGAGCGCATAGAAGTGCTTGAGGGAGCGGCAGCACGCGTGTTTGGTACTTCGGCATTCAATGGTGCCATCAATATTGTTACACGGCAAGACGCCCAATCGGGTGTTAGAGCCACCGTGCAAGGAGGTTCCTATGGTACGGTCATGGCATCGGCAGGGGCAACGTTTGTGGGCAAGAAAGGATGGCGTAACCAACTGAGCGGTGGTTATAGCCAATCGGATGGCGGTACACTTCACAGTGATTTCCAAAAGCATCATGGTTTCTATGATGGCAATTGGAACACCTCCTACGTTGACCTTTCCTGGCAACTCGGACTGAGCACACAGGACTATGGTGCCAACACCTTCTATTCGGCCAAATATGATGACCAATGGGAAAAGACGTCGCATCTGGTAGCTTCTGTGGCTGCACGCATCCATAACCTGCCGCAGGGATTGGAAATCAAGCCTACTGTGTATTGGAACCGTTTCCGCGACCATTACCAATTGATTCGAGGACAACAAGGGGCTTCGGCAGGCGAGAACTACCATCTCACGGATATGTATGGCGCTTCTGTCAACACACACCTCTCCTGGCTGTTGGGTAAGACGGCTTTCGGAGCTGACTTGAGAAGGGAACGGATTCTCAGTACGGCCTTGGGTTATGAAATGGCCGAAGAAGACTGGGAGAGCATTCATGGCAGCGACCGGAAATATTCCCGTGAGGCCAAACGTCTGAACACCAGTTTCTTCTTAGAGCATAACATCATTCTGGGGGGCTTCACCTTATCGGCGGGTGTGCTGGCTAACCGCAATGACGGACTTGACCGACGCTATCGGCTCTATCCAGGCGTAGACCTGAGCTACCGTCCGTCGGATGCCTGGAAGTTCTATGCTTCATGGAACAAAGCCCTGCGCATGCCCACCTATACCGATCTCTTTACTGCCAATGCGGTGCAACAAGGTGACCCGAACTTGCTCCCGGAACGCAACGACACCTACAAGATGGGAGTTGACTGGCAACAAGGTGCTTGGCAGGTGCGCTGGAGTGCCTTCTACAGTCATGGCAAGGATATGATTGACTGGGTATATGAAACGGAAGAGAGCACGAAATACCATGCTACGAATATCGGCAGACTCAACAATATGGGTAGCTCTGTCGAGGTGTCACTCTCCCCTACGGCATGGATGGCTAATCCTTGGATTACCCGCATCAACATGGGGTATGCACGCATCCATCAGCAACATACCACCGAGCAGCCTATCTATCGCTCGCTCTATGCCTTGGAGTATCTGCGCGACAAATGGGTGACAACGGTAGACTATCGTATCGTCGGTCCTTTGTCAGGCCAATGGTCTGTGCGCTGGCAACACCGTATGAACGGGTTTAGCCCGTATTGTAAGGTAGACGGCAAAGTGCAATGGACAGCTACGCACTACCGTATCTTCGTGCAAGCGGATAACCTGACAGCGCATCGCTATTATGACCTGGGCGCTATACCACAACCCGGCTTATGGCTGATGGCAGGTGTTGCCGTGCAGTGGTAAGCAAGCAAAAAAAGGCAATGAAAAAGAAGCAATCAATAGAAATAGTAATCTAAAAAAAAGGAATAAAAAACAGGCGTGTAGCCCTCGGGGATTCCCGGCAAGCTACACGCCTTTTCTATGTTTTCAGCATTTCAAGCGAAAAGAATTCTCTATGCTGTGCACCTCTTCCGCGAAAGAACCGTCCACTTGCAAACGCTTCTCTATCTGCGACACGCTATGAATCACGGTAGAGTGGTCTCGGCCTCCTATGAGTCGGCCGATTCTGCTGGCAGGCATACGTGTGAGTCGAGAGGTGAAATACATGGCCAACTGTCTGGGCACCACAAAATCACGCTTTCTGCTCTTGCCACACACCCCTGTCTGCTGCACACCGAAATGATGACACACCTTTTCCAATATTTCATCAACTGTCAAAGGCCGGTCGTCAACCTTCACGGCACGTTTGATGACGCGTTCAGCCAATCGCATGTCAATCCTGCTATTGTACACCACACTATATGCCAACAAGGAATTGATAACGCCCTGCAGGTCTCTCACACTCCCATTGGCTGTTTCGGCGATAAACTGCACCACTTCCTCAGGAATCGACAAGCCGTCTCGCCGAATCTTGCTGTTCAAGATGTCCACACACAGTTGCACATTGGGTTTCTCAAGCTCGGCTATCAGTCCACATGAAAAACGTGTTATCAAGCGCTCATTCATTCCTTGCAACTCCACAGGAGGGCGGTCGGATGCCAGAATAATACGCTTGCCGTTTCTAAACAAGTGATTGAAGATATGGAAAAAAGTTTCCTGTGTCTTGGCACCCCATTCCTGCACATCGTCTACGATCAACATGTCGATACTCTGATAGAAATGAATGAAATCGTTGAAGGTGTTCTTGATACGTGCGTTGCTGAACTGCACCTGAAAAAGGTTGGCACTCACATACAGCACACGCTTTTCTGGATAGAGTTGCCGTGTACGCATGCCGATAGCATTGATGAGATGCGTTTTTCCGCAACCCGATGGGCCATAGATGAACATGGGATTGAACTGTGCCGTTTGGGGATGCTCGGCAATGGAAAGTCCTACCGAACGAGGCAACTTGTTACTATCGCCTTCTATATAATTCGAGAAGGTTTGCCGCGGATTCAACTGTGAGTCGAAAGGCACAGGTTCTCCTTCTTCCATTCCACCTGCATAGGCACGCTGCCTCGTGGCCTTCGGAACAGTCGACACACTCTCTTCGCTTTCATCTCCCTCAACCGTTTGTGCCAAACCATTCTCTTTATCGGTCAACACATCATAGAACAATCGTACACGGAAGCCAAAAGCCTTCAAAAGCGCCTGCGCCAACAAATTCACATAATGCTCCTCGATATATTCGTAGACATAGGCACTGGGAACCTGCACATAGAGCGAACGGTTCTGCTCGTCGAACGCATTGTAGCGAATAGAACCGAACCATGTGTCGAACTGTTGCTCCGACACATTCTGACGCACGTGGTTGAGGGCGTCTGTCCATCTACTGTCTATTTTGGGGGCAGTATGTTGTGCTATATGTTGCTTCATTGTTCCTATTTCCTTTGATTCCTTTTGTGTTGCGTTGCCGCCTGCATAAGAGGGATGAACTGTATGTGCTAAGGCACTGCAGAGTAAACGATTTAGTTGGTAGGATGCAAATTTCGCAATTATTTCTGAAAACACCAAATCATAGCATTTCGTTCAAAGAAAGATGGCTCAAGGAAAACAACACTGTTTCAAGAGGTTTCAACCAGCGCATAGGATTTTTCGTCGAAAGTCCTTTGGCTATTTCAAAGGTATTGAAACACATGTGTTTTTAAGTTTTCACAGATTCTTGTCTTTTTTGAGTGAAACATGGGAGTTACCATCCACAAAAAAGCCTATAATTAAAGAAAAGCATGCACACGCACCTTTGCGTGAAACATGCTTTTCTTTGTATTTATACAAAATCTATATTTATTTACTTTCGCATCCTAATTATCTTTTCTTCCAAAGAGCGAGAAATGCACATAACGTTTCGGATGCTGACGGAGATTAACCAACAAGCTATCGGTGCTGAGCAGGGTTTGATTGAGATTATGGTACATAGAAGGATCGCTGAGCAACAAGCCCAATGTTCCGTTGGGATTGCTCAACTGCTGCGTAAAGTGGTTCACTTTATCCAAAGTCTGGTCTACCTTCGCAAATGTGGCGGTAAAATCCACTCCTGTCAACTGGCCGCTTATCTGCTGTGCATTGGCCAAGGTAGCATCCATCTTGTCCATCATCCCTGGGAGGCGATGGTTCACATTGCCCAACAACACATTCAATTGGGCTGTTGTAGTGGTGAGCTGTTCGCTTACATCACGTGCATTATGGAGTGTTTGGGCCACAGCCGGGTCGGCCAACAAAGCATTGAGACTGGCCATAATGGAATCGAGTTTAGGCAACACACGTTCTATGGCAGGCACCATTTCCGCCACCTTGCCCATCATGCCCGCATTGACAGAACCTGTCAGCGTATCGCCAGGCTGCAGAAACTCCTGCTCTGAATGGTTCATGACAAGATTCATCTTCACATTGCCCATCATATCGCTCTCTATCTCCGCCGTACTGTTACGAGGAATACGCAGTGAAGGATTGGCAGACAATTGCACCACGACATCACCGTTATGATGATAATCGTAGATAACGCTGTTCACCACACCCACCTGAAAACCATTGGCAAAAACAGGATTGGAAGCAGATAGGCCACTGATATTTGAAAACTTGACATAATAAGTCGAATCTGTGGAAAGGACACGTTTACCCTTCAGAAAATTCATGCCGAAGTACAGCACCAGGATTCCGGCTATGGCAGCACATGCAATCCTTATTTCTCTGCTCATTGATTTCATAGTTACTTATTTGGTTTGTTTATTCTTTAAAAACTCGCGTATTGCCTTGTTCACATCCATCTTTTCTGTCCCACGAAAAGCAATGATGAATGCTCCGGGAAACTTGTTGAGGATTGTGCGGTACAACTGCCTGATGGCATTATAGTCTGTCGATGCACCATAAGTGTACTTCACATATTCTCCCTCTTCATAGCTGTCGATAGGAGTGAGCCCTTTGAAAGCGGGCCCCGTAGTACGCATTCTCCCAGGACTGGCCATAATCTGAATCTTAAA
>CAMAMZ010000131.1 GCA_945837185.1 uncultured Bacteroidales bacterium
TCTATTTCCAAGCAGCTCCTTTCATCTATTTCCAAGCGTCACCAAGAATCATTGCTCCGCCAAACCCCATTGCTTTTACCGTTTCTATGCGGTTGAAAGTGACGCCACCCAGCGCATACACTTTCTCGTCGATAATGCCCAACTGGTAGGCATCTGCGATGTCGTTGCTTGTGAAAGCCGACAGATAGCCTTGTTTTGAAACAGAATCGAATATGGGCGAGAGAGAAAGGTAATCGCAGCGTCCTTTCCATACGTTTATCTCTTGCAAGGTATGACAACTCCTGCTTATGCAGCCTTCCCATCCTACAGGCGGATTGGGGTTGCGTGCGTTCAGATGCACCCCATATAATGCTTGGCTCACCGCAAGGTCGAAATGGTCGTGCAATACAAGTTGCGCATGCCATTCTGAGGGAATGGCTGTCAACAACCTTTCCACATCCTTTCTTGCAGCACCCGGTTTCCTTATATGTATGAGGTTGACTCTTCCTTGACGGAGAAGACGGACTATCATGTCGGCTTCACCATCAAAAAAGAGGGGTTTTGTAATCACTATCGTCTTGAACATCTTTTCCACGCAATCGTATCCCGAAGGAATCGTTTACTAATGGTTTCACTTCCGAGGGAGTATTCTCCAAAAGAAACCCTCCAGAAAGTAATCGTTTCCAGAGACTTCAATTCCTAAAGAAGCCATACACTAAAGGATTCTCTCCAAGGAAGCACTCATCAAGGGAAGAAACTCCAAGGGAAGATGATCCAAAGGAAGAAACTCCAAAGGAAGAAACTCCAAACAGAAGCCTTCTCAAATTAATACATCTTCAAAGATGTTATTCTCCAAAGGAGTTATTTCCTGAACAGGTCGAACGAGGCATCCCAATCCTTCCATACTGGTTCCCGACCCAATTGTCGGAGACGACAATCTATTTCCTTGGCGGTACGGTCGTCAGACACCGTGAACTGCTCAAGTGCCTGTGGATAAGTATGATAACCTCCGGGGTTGACTTTTGACTCTGCTGACATGGTTGTCACCCCAAGGGTGCACATATTGTCTCTGATGAACTGCGGTTCCCTTGTACTGTATGAAATATCCACATCGTGGTCGAAGATACGCATGGCAAAGGTTACTTGTGCCAACTGTCGGTCGGTGACAAAGCAGTTGGGACGAAACCCTTCGTTCTGTGCCGGGCGCATACGCGGGAAATTGACGGAGTACTTTGTTCGCCAGTAATGCTTCTGGAGGTAGCGAAGATGGTAAGCCATCATAACCACATCGGTACGCCATTCCTTCTCAAGGCCCAGCAAGGCACCCATGCCAATGGAATGCACACCAGCCTGTCCCATCCTGTCGAAACCGTTGACACGCCATTCGAAATTCGACTTCATGCCAGCCGGATGATAGAGTTTGTAGTTCTCCCGATGGTATGTTTCCTGGAAACATATCACACCATTCAACCCATGCTTAGTCAGTTCGCGGTATTCCTCGGCCTTAAGTGGCATGACCTCAATCTTTATGTTCGAGAAATATTTCTTTGCGATATCGATGGCTTTCGCCAGGTAAGGCACACCGGCTTTGGCCGGGTTCTCACCTGTGACGAGCAGGATATTCTCGAACGGTGCGAGTTTTTTGATAGCCTTGTATTCATCTTCAATCTGCTCAGGCGTGAGTATGGTGCGCGGCATAGGGTTTGAACGATGGAAGCCACAATACACACACGAGTTAGAACATGCGTTGGTGATGTACAAGGGAATGAACATGGACATTGTCTTGCCGAAGCGCTCCTCCGTATATTTTCTCGAAAGTCGCGCCATCTGCTCCAGATACGGTTCTGCAGCAGGAGATATGAGCGCCATGAAGTCATTGACATCGCAATGTTGCTTGGCCAACGCACGACGGACATCATTCTCTGTCATGCCTGCTATGCGTTTTGTTGTCTCATCCCAACTGATTTTCAATAATTCTTCTGAAAACATCTTTGTATTTCTTCTTATAAATCAATAACAAAAGTCTGTAAGGTTCGTAAGTCTACCGTCCACAGCTTGTCTACCAACGGTGTACCATAGCCACACACGAGTTGCAGGACCTGACTTGCCTGTACGCTCCCCACCAAAGCGGGTGTGACACCCACAACCGCCTTCCCCGGATGGGGCATGGCCAATGTAGCCTGCTCGTCGGGATATAAGGTTCGGTATGTGGCATGCCCGCAGCAAAGCACAGACACCTGTCCTTCGAGTGCGTTGACAGCACCATACACATAGGGTATTCCCAGTCTGCAACAGGCATCGCTGACAGCAAATCTTGCCGAGAAGTTGTCGGTGCCGTCAACCACTATATCGTAGTTTGCAAGGAGCTGCATGGCATTCTGTTCCGTGAGTCGTGTGTGGTGCGCAACAACACTTATACTGCTGTTCATGGCTTGCAACCGTGCTTTGGCACAATCAACCTTTGGCAGTCCCTCCTGCGACTCATCATACAAAACCTGTCGTTGCAGATTGGTGATGCTCACTACATCATCGTCAATGAGCGCAAGAGTGCCAACACCGGCACCTGTCAGATAGGTAGCCACAGGCGAACCAAGTCCGCCTATGCCTACAACAGCCACACGTGCCGCCGACAGTTTGCGCTGTCCTTCCACACCTATCTCAGGCAACAGCAGTTGACGATCGTATCTTGATACCATGCTCTTACAACTTACGTAAATCGTGGGTAAGCTTCGCAGCACAGAAGTTGGGTCCGCACATCGTGCAATACTCGCCATCGGTATGTCCCGCCTCTTCAAAATACTGCAGGGCTCGTTCTGGGTCGAGCGACAGATGGAACTGGTCTCTCCAACGGAAGTCGAAACGCGCCTTCGAAAGAGCATTATCTCTCACCTGGGCACCCGGATGTCCTTTGGCAAGGTCGGCAGCATGAGCAGCAATCTTATAGGTTACCACACCGGTTCGTACATCCTCTTTATTAGGAAGCGCAAGGTGTTCCTTGGGCGTTACATAACACAGCATAGCTGTACCGAGCCATGCTATTTGTGCGCCACCAATAGCCGAAGTGATGTGGTCGTAACCGGGAGCAATGTCGGTTACTACAGGACCCAACGTGTAGAAGGGTGCCTCATGGCAATGTGCTATCTGCCGCTCCATATTCTCGCGTATCTTATGCATCGGCACATGTCCGGGACCTTCAATAAAGGCCTGCACATTCTTGTCCCATGCCCTTGTTACCAGTTCGCCCATCGTGTCAAGCTCGGCAAACTGTGCCGCATCGTTGGCATCTTCTATGCAACCCGGTCTGAGACCATCGCCTAATGAAAGGGCCACATCATATTGCGCCACGATGTCGCAGATGTCATCGAAATGTTCATAAAGGAACGACTCTTTATCGTGAATAAGGCACCACTTGCTCATGATGGAGCCCCCGCGACTAACGATGCCACACAGACGACTGTCGGCAAGATGCACGTTATGACGCCGTATGCCCGCATGGATGGTGAAATAGTCAACACCTTGCTCACATTGCTCTATCAGCGTGTCCTTATATATTTCCCACGACAAATCCTCTACCTTGCCATTCACCTTCTCCAATGCCTGGTAAATAGGCACGGTGCCAACGGGAACAGGACAGTTGCGCACAATCCATTCTCTCGTTTCGTGGATGTTCTCGCCCGTCGACAGGTCCATCAACGTGTCACCACCCCATTTGCACGACCATACGGCCTTGTCTACTTCTTCTTCGATGGACGACGTGGTGGCAGAATTACCAATATTGGTATTTATCTTCACCAGAAAGTTCCTGCCGATAATCATGGGTTCGGATTCAGGATGGTTGATGTTGGCAGGCAGTACCGCCCTGCCACGCGCTATCTCGTCTCTCACAAACTCGGGAGTGATATGTGTCTTGATGCCTAATTCGCTACAGTTCATATTCTCGCGGATGGCCACATACTCCATCTCCGGTGTGATGATGCCGGCTTTGGCATAAGCCATCTGTGTGATAGCCTTGCCAGGCATGGCTTTTCTCGGCAACCGGATATGTTCGAACCTAAGCGCATCGAGCGAATGGTCAGCCAGTCGCATCTTGCCATAGGCACTTGTCACTTCCTTGAGCTGTATGGTGTCGTTGCGGTCGAGAATCCATTGCTCCCTGACTCTGGGCAAGCCTTTTTTCAAATCTACCTCTATATTAGGGTCTGAGAAGGGACCACTCGTGTCGTAGATATACACAGGGGCGTTCTTCTCCACATGGGGAACTCCGTTCTTGTCTTTTGTTACGGTTGGTGTCAGGTTAACCTTGGTCATACCGACCTTGATCTGCGGGAACAGGTTTCCAGACATATACGCCTTCTCTCTCTTGGCGTATGCTTTTTTGTCGTTTGGCATAATTGTAATTGTTTCGAGTTTTTCAAGCGCGCTACAAGCTGCATGGCATCGCTCATGGGCCGGTAGCGCAACCTGCCTGTTATAAGTTTAGGAATGATGTGAGTGGCGAACTTGCCTCGGCTGAATCGCTCACGGCGCCAAGACCTGCCTCAAAAGCCCTTCTTCCGGCTATGACAGCCTCTTTGAAGGCTACAGCCATCTTGACAGGGTCGCCGGCAACGGCAATGGCAGTATTGACAAGGCAGCAGTCGGCACCCATCTCCATGGCTTCCGCAGCATGGCTTGGTGCGCCTATGCCGGCATCGACAACAACAGGCACGGTAGATTGTTCTATGATAATACGCAGGAAATCCTTCATGCGCAATCCCTTATTCGTTCCTATAGGTGCTGCCAAAGGCATGACAGTAGCCGCTCCTGCCTCCTCAAGATGTTTGCACAGTGTAGGATCGGCTTGGCAGTATGGTAGCACTACGAAGCCCATTTTTACCAATTGCTCCGTTGCCTTGAGCGTCTCTACCGAATCGGGCAAAAGGTAGCGTGGGTCGGGGTGTATTTCCAGCTTCAGCCAGTTCGTGCCGAAAGCCTCTCGCGACATTTGTGCTGCGAAAACGGCTTCCTCTGCATTCCGCACGCCAGAAGTGTTGGGCAACAACTGTATGTCGGCAAACTGTGTGATGTGCGTAAGGAGGTCGTCATGCTTGTCTTCCAACTCTACACGCTTCATGGCAACTGTCACCATTTCTGTTCCACTGGCCTTAATAGCTTCTGCCATCAGGTTGTTGTTGTTGAATTTTCCCGTACCGAGAAACAAGCGGGAATTGAATTCCCTTCCTGCTATTACAAGTTTATTCATAATTCTATAGTATGTGATTGATGTTAT
>CAMAMZ010000132.1 GCA_945837185.1 uncultured Bacteroidales bacterium
TGGGATTGGCAAGCATGCTTTCCGACAAGAAAGAGGAAGGTAGAAAGGCCTTGCTAAAAGCCAAGGAATTAGGCGATGCGAGAGCTGACGAGTATCTGGAGAAATATAAATAAAGTTCAGCGGTTAGAGAGAACATCCTTTGCGTTTGGAAAGAACATCCTTCGCGATTAGGAAAAACATCCTATGCGATGGGAAAGGAAATAGATTCGTCAAAATTATGGCGTGATGCTCATGCAATGATTTCACATTAAAAATGATGAATGCGACCTTTTGCTTATTGCGACCTATTTCCTATTATCGTGTTTGCTAAAAAGGTTTTTAAGCAATACATCAAAGGGCTGGATACCTCACTCAGTATTCGGCCCTTTGATATTTTTGCCCAGAGCAATGCCCTGGGCTTTCTGAACTATTACGATTTCGTCCGACTTATACAACAGGCATCAAACGTTATACCTTAATCGGCCTTGCTTTAGAAGCGGAACGACATTTCAATATCTACCAAAGAATAATTATGCTTGTCGGGATCGGCAATGCTACGATCATTGATAAAGGCATACTCGCCTGTTATCTGCAGATTTTTGGTGAAATTATAATCCAATCCAAACTCATATTGTGTCTTTTGTTTGGAAGCATCGCCAGAAGGTTGATACATGTCGTAACGAGCTTTGGCATGAAACTTCTTCTTCACGATAGGTGCAATGACCACTGCATACACACCCTGCGCCTTGTCGCCATTGCCACTCAATGCACAGTCTTTGGCATCGCTCGCATTCTGATAGCGTGTCTTGAATGCCTCACCGGTGGAATGTGCATATTCCGAGCGGAAGGTCCAATCGTTACATACATACTCTGCCGAGAACGCATATCGACGCTGTGCCAGACTGCGCACGCCAGAGGTGGCTTGACCGTTGGCTGTTGTCCAGCTGCCCTTGCGCGCGTAAGAACCACGCCATCCAAAGGCACCAAGGCGCATACCCTTCACGGGCATCACCCATACACCGCCAATAATATCCTTCTGCTGGTCAACATCTGCCATGTTGGTACCTTGACCGTTGAACACGCCCACCTGATAGTGCAGCAAGTTACGCCCATTGGCATTCTTCAGGAAATCACCCTGAATCTGCACACCTATATCGCGTCCGTTACTCGCATGCGCACCTGCCCTATCGCTAAAACCTGCAATGGCACTAATCACCTGACTGTAACCCATAAATCCTTGGTCTACAGGGTGCATAGGGTTCTCAAAAGTAAACGGACGCTTAAATTGTCCGGCTTTCACCTTGAAATAGTCATACTTCTGCCACTCGGCAAAGAGGTCAACCACACGTGGTGAACTGCCTAACGTGCTTGTATTTCCGTTAAACTGTATCTGTGCCTTCCAGTAAAAGTCGTCAAGGATTCTGCCATCGAGCGAAACCCTGGCCAGTCGCAAATTGAACGAGTTTGATTTTGCATTTTCTTTACCAGAAGCCTGATACTGGATAATGCCATATCCAGAGAGTTTTACATTGTTAATCCATTGTGCAAGGTTCTGTTGCGCCTGTACGCCCATTGCCCAGCATGTCGCCAAAGTTAGAATGATCGATTTTCGCATTTTTATATTTTTTATTGTCATGTATATTTTGTTCTAATTCTATAACGGTCATAATGTTGCTCCAAAAGCGTCTTCCCTCCACAAGAAGACACTCCCTATCCTATTCGATGGCTGTGAGCAACACCACGTTCTCCACATGGGGCGTATGAGGGAACATGTCTACCGGTTGCACCCGACTCACTTTATAGCGCACATCCAGCAGTGCCAAGTCACGAGCTTGCGTGGCCGGATTGCAGCTCACATACACGATGCGTCTGGGAGCCGCCCGCAGTATTACATCTACTACATCTGGATGCATGCCTGCACGAGGTGGATCGGTGATGATGACATCGGGACG
Source organism: uncultured Bacteroidales bacterium (assembly GCA_945837185.1). GTDB lineage: Bacteria > Bacteroidota > Bacteroidia > Bacteroidales > Bacteroidaceae > Prevotella. Next base: position 1,932 of record CAMAMZ010000132.1, read on the forward strand.
TCCATGAGCAGCAATAAAATCATCGGTAAGTAAATCCTTCATGTCGCCCGCATAAAACAAGGTATTGTCGATACCATTGAGTCTGCTGTTCTCCTTGGCATCAGCAATGGCCTCAGGCACATATTCTATACCCACCACCTTACGCGCCCTTCGAGCCACAAAGTTGGCTATTGTTCCTGTGCCCGTATAGAGGTCGTAAACCAGTTCGTTGCCTGTGAGTGCGGCAAAATCCCTTGCCACACAATACAGATGATAAGCCTGATCGGTATTGGTTTGGTAAAAGCTCTTCGGCCCCACCTTGAAACGCAATCCTTCCATGGTTTCAAAAATGTGGTCGTTCCCTTTGTAGCACACCACCTCCAGATCGCCAAAGGTATCGTTGCATTTCTGATTGTCAACATACATCACCGAAGTGAGTTGCGGGAAACGTTCAGCCATATGCTCGAGCAAGGCCTCTGCACGCGCCTTATCGTCGTCCTGTTCAAAATGGAACTGCACGATGAGCATCCACTCACCCGTGTTGGAGTTTCTGATCACTATATCACGAAGCAAACCCGTCTGGTTTCTGATGTCGAAATAGCTGATTTGATGGGCATTGGCATAGTCGCGAAGTTCGTTACGTATGTCGTTGTGCAGATTGTCCATCAAATAACATTTCTCTATCGGATAGATCTTGTCGAACGAACCCGTGATATGAAATCCTATGGCCGATTCTTTCAAAGCCTCGCCGTTTCCTTCCTCCCGAGGGGGCATGGCCGCAAGTTCCTCTTTTGTAAACCACCGTTTATTGGCACAGCCGAACTCCAGCTTGTTGCGGTAAGCAATGGTCTTTTCCGAACCCAGAATAGTATCAAACGGAGGCAAAGCCACCTTACCTATTCTCGACAATTGGTCGAACACCTGTTGCTGCTTGGCCTTGAGTTGTTCGCTGTACAAAAGGTTTTGCCATTTGCATCCGCCACACACACCGAAATGACTGCACACGGGTTGTGTGCGCAACTTGCTCGGCACCACAATACGCACAGCCTCTGCCTCACAATATTTATGTTTCTTCTTCCGAATCTGCAAGTCAACCACATCACCAGGCACAACAAAAGGCACAAACACTGCCATCTCATCGATGTGTGTAATGCACTTTCCCTCTGCTGCTACAGCCTCGATTGTTACGTTCTCAACGATTGGAAAAGGTTTATGTTTACGTGTCATATTTTGGGTTTGCTTAATATTTTTGTCAGCAAAGTTACAAATTAATTGCTATTTATCACCTTTTTATTAATAAAAAAGCCACACACCAAATTAAAATACCAAAAAATGTAATGTCGAGGTTGCATATTTTTCTGTAAATGTTTGTAGGTTTTCTAAAAATACGTTATCTTTGCAGAAATAAGAAATTGTCACACTATAAAAATTAAAAAATAGAAAGACTTAATAACTATGAGTGAAAAAAGAGTTTATACCTTCGGAAATGGTAAAGCCGAAGGTAATGCCCAGATGCGTGAAGCTCTTGGCGGAAAAGGTGCCAATTTGGCTGAAATGAACCTTATTGGCGTTCCTGTTCCTCCCGGTTTTACTATCACAACAAGTTGTTGTAATGAATACTACGAGGTTGGCCAGGAAAAGATTATGGAAATCCTGCAGGATGAAGTGAACGCAGCCGTCAAGCACACCGAGGAGCTTATGAACTCCAAATTCGGTGACGTAAAGAATCCTCTGCTCGTCAGCGTTCGTTCTGGTGCACGCGCCTCCATGCCCGGTATGATGGACACCATCCTCAACCTTGGTTTGAACGACGAAGTTGCTGAAGGCTTAGTGGCCAAGACAGGCAACCCCCACTTCGTTTACGACTCTTATCGCCGTTTCGTACAGATGTATGGTGACGTTGTGCTCGAAATGAAGCCTGTGAACAAGGAAGACATCGACCCGTTTGAGGAAATCATCGAGCAGGTGAAAGCTGAGCGCGGTGTGAAACTGGACAAGGATCTTTCTGTTGAAGAACTGAAGAAACTGGTACAACTCTTCAAGACAGCCATCAAGGAGCGTACAGGCAAAGACTTCCCCAACGATCCTATCGAGCAGTTGTGGGGTGCCATCTGTGCTGTGTTCCGCAGCTGGATGAACGAACGCGCCATCCTCTATCGTAAGATGGAAGGTATTCCTGATGAGTGGGGAACCGCAGTAAGCGTAATGGCCATGGTATTCGGCAACATGGGCGACACCTCAGCTACAGGTGTATGCTTCAGCCGCGATGCAGGTAATGGCGAGAATCTTTTCAATGGCGAGTACCTCGTCAACGCACAGGGTGAAGACGTTGTGGCTGGTATCCGTACTCCGCAGCAAATCACCAAGATTGGTTCACAGCGTTGGGCAGAGCGTGCCGGTATCAGCGAAGAAGAGCGTGTGGCCAAATATCCTTCTATGGAAGAAGCTATGCCCGAAATCTACGCACAGCTCTACGATCTGCAAGACAAGCTTGAGAAGCACTATCACGACATGCAGGACATGGAGTTCACCGTACAGGAAGGCAAACTGTGGTTCTTGCAAACTCGTAACGGCAAGCGCACCGGTACCGCTATGGTGAAGATTGCCATCGATTTGCTGCACGAAGGTTTGATCGATGAGAAGACTGCTATCATGCGTTGTGAGCCCCAGAAGCTCGATGAGCTCCTCCACCCCGTATTCGACAAGAAGGCTCTTTTGAAGGCCAAAGTCATCACACAGGGTTTGCCCGCATCACCGGGTGCCGCATGTGGACAGATTGTATTCCACGCTGACGACGCTCAGGCATGGCATGCCGATGGCCACAAAGTAATCATGGTACGTATTGAGACTTCTCCTGAAGACCTCGCAGGTATGGCATCTGCCGAAGGTATCCTCACTGCCCGTGGTGGTATGACCTCTCACGCTGCCGTTGTGGCACGTGGTATGGGTAAGTGCTGCGTATCAGGTGCTGGTGGCATCAATGTTGACTATAAGGCTAAGACCGTTGAGATTGACGGCACAGTATATAAGGAAGGTGACTACATCTCTCTGAACGGTTCAACCGGACAGGTTTATGCAGGTGAGGTTCCAACTAAGGCTGCTGAGCTTAGCGGCGACTTCAAGGAGTTGATGGACCTCTGCGACAAATATACCAAACTGCAGGTTCGCACCAATGCTGATACTCCCCACGACGCACAGGTTGCACGCGACTTCGGCGCCAAGGGTATCGGTCTTACACGTACAGAGCACATGTTCTTCGAGGACAAGAAGA
>CAMAMZ010000133.1 GCA_945837185.1 uncultured Bacteroidales bacterium
TATGTCAACTTACTTGGCAAAGTATCTAAAGATAAATGGCGAAGTATCTAAAGATAAATGGCGAAGTATGTCAACATACTTTTTTTGGGTATTTTTGCGCTCTAAGACACCTGTCAGACACTTGTCTTTGTTTCTAAAGAGCGAAGGAGGAAATTAGCGTGTTTGCTTGACACTATAGAGCGCCTTTCCCTCTTTGTCTATCATGTGCAGGCACAACTCCTGTTTCGTAGCACTCAGCACGGCAAAACCTGTGGCAGGCGAGCAGAACTGTGTACCCTCAGTGGCCTTTACCTTGCGCGACAAGGCCCCAGCGGAATTTACCACATAGGCTATCGGGTCGGAAGGACGGGTAATATACTGGAAGTTGTGGATATGTCCGCAGACATACATGGCCACCTTTTTCTGATAACGATGCAGGATGGGCAACACACGTTGCTGCATAGCTTCCTGCTCGGCAATCTCTTTCTTTGTTTCCGCATAGATAGGATGATGCCCCACTACTACAACCCAATCCTCCTGGGCCGACTGCAATGTAGCATCCAACCACCGCAGCTGTTCCTCCACATCCTGCTTGCAGGCATCGGGATACTTGTCTGTTTCCTGGCGATATTTATCAATGAGCGGGGTGGTGTCGATGAGTACCATACGCACACTGACGCCCTTCTTTTCATCGACAAACACTTTCGAATAGTAACGGCCTTCCATCTGCCAGCGTCGGCTCACCTTCGCATAGTCGAGCACAGCCTGCGTATTGCCGCGGTATTCATGGTTGCCCAACACAGGATACCAGCTAATCATCAGTTCGGGATGAGCATAAATCAACTCATAGTTGGTGAGCCATAAGGGGTCGTTCACAGAAGCCACGCCATCAAAATGGTGCACATCACCTGCCGCTATCACAGCCTCTGGCCCTATCTCCTCCGCCATATTGCCCATCAGTTCGGCTATGGGTTTCTGGTCGTAGTAGCCATTGCGTCCCAAGTCGTTGGCAATGAAAAGATTCACATCACCCTTCAAGGCCTTCCATTCAGCGGGAGTCTGGCCCTTTATGCCCAGGGCACACACCGCAAACAGGAGCGATAATAAGAGGCGGTAGCAATACTTGCTACCCCACTCTTTCTTAATAATCATATTTGCTCGCATGGGTTATAGATTAATTTTAAATCCGGCATTCACTTTCACACCATAGTATTCCACCTGCATGGTGCGGTTCTTAGTACCCTGATAGTAGCGCAAGGGCTGGTTGAGCAGGTTGTTGGCCTCAGCAAACAACGTGAACTTGGTTTGCTTGCCCCAGGTATAGGAAGCGTTGAAGTCGAGATAGTTCACCTTATCATAATAACGGTCAAGCTCTCTGCTACCTGTATTCATCATATCGATGAAGGAAGAGGCGAAGTTATACGACAGGCGCATGTTCCAACCCTTGTTCTCAAAATAGAGCGAAGCGTTGGCAGTATGTTCCGGCGAACCAGCCATCTTCACATCGTCGCTATCCTCAATGCCCAATCTACTGTTGTAGTTGCGTGTGGTAGAGTATGTATAGGTGTAGTTACCATAGAAACCTACACATTTCAGTTCGGGTGCGATAAATCCGAAGTCACGCTGGTAGGCAGCCTCCACACCATACACACGAGCGTCGTAGGCATTCATGTTCTGTGTCACCTCAAAGACTTCCTCATTTCCTGTCAGTCCGAGTTCCGATCCTTTGTAGTAACCGAGGGTCTCCACGTTCACGTTCTTCACGTCTTTGTAGAACACACCCAGACTTACCATACCGATGCTCTGGAAATAATGGTCTATCGAGAGGTCAACGTTCCATGCTGTTGTGGGCTTGATGTTCGGATCGCCGATTGTAGCCTCCTGGTCAGCGAGGTTGAAACTCTTGTTAGCCACCAATGCCGAGTATTTGGGGCGTGAGAGGGTTTTGGTGATAGAAGCTCTAACACTTCCGTTTTCATTCATCTTGTATTTCAGCAACAAGCTGGGCAGCAGGTTGGTATAGCTGTTACGGTATTCGCCTGTTGGCTTAAGCGACTCATTCTCATCCTCGTCCATCGTATAGTTCACACCGCTGGTTTTCAACTGGGTGTGTTCCACACGCACACCAAGGGTAGCATCCAGTTTATTGCCCAATTTCTGGTCCCAACGCAGATAGCCTGCATGAATCTGTTCCGTAGCCTCATAGTTGCCCGCTTCTTCCTCATACAATTCCGCACCATCGGCACGGTTGAATTGCAGTGCACCGAGATAAGACTTGCTCACAAAGGCCGTTCCTGCCGGATACTGACTGCCAGGCATGAATCCTGAGCGTATCTGATAGGTGAGGTTTGTTTTCCAGTCGGGTATATACTGGTCTATTACGTCGGCATAATCATAATAGGCCGTGTTGCGCTCTTTGTCCTTGCGCGTGTATTTATAACCAAACTTAAGGGTATTGCCATACTTACCCTTCTGCAAGGGCAGCGTGAAGTTGATACGTTCCTTCCACTCATTCTCTTTGATGGCCTGATCGGAATTGGTAAACTCGTCAACCGACCATTTTGCTTCATTGTAGGAGGGTATGGCCAATGTAGAATAAGGCTGCTTGCCCCCAACATCCTGGAACGAGTCACCCCAGTTAAGTTCATCACTTCCTTTGAGTTTCAGACCGATATAGCGCTCGTTGGGACGGTCTTCCGTGGCACGTGCATAGCTGGATGCCCAGTCCACCTTCAGACTACCAAAATTGTGTTCGCCATCCAAGGTGAAGTCCATGGTTTGTTGCAGTTCCAAACGTGCATCCTTGTTGTCGCTGGAACCAGCCTTTGTCTGCAGCACCACACTCTGGCTACTTGCTTTCGATGTGAGCTTCTTGTAGCTGATACGGTAACGGTTCTCCCAGTCGCTACGACGGTTGTAGATACCCTTGAACGAAATCTTGTGCTGTGGGTTAAATACATAATCCGTGGCCAGAGAATAGCTCTGTCGCTCACGTGTTACATAATATTGGCGCACCTGTGCTTCCTTGAGCAGCACCTTGCCATCCTCTTCCTCATATTCAAACTCCGTGTTGTCGGAACCACCCGGTGCATATTGGTAAGAGGCACTGGCCATCACACCCAGACGGTCGTTAAAGAAACGGTCGCCCCATGTGCCTCCAAGACTCCACTGCTGCTTGCCGGAAATCCATGTGTGTCCCAGTGAACCCGTGAAGTTGAGCACACGTCGGAAAGGTGTATTCTTCGTGATGAGGTTGATGGAACCACCAATGGCATCGCCATCCATATCAGATGTCACCACCTTCGACACCTCTATTGTCTGCACCATGTCGGCAGGAATCAAGTCGAGCTGCACATTACGCGTATCACCTTCGGCCGATGGCAGACGGTTACCGTTTACCGTTACCGATGTCAGGTCGGCACTTGTGCCGCGCACCTGTCCGAAGCGTGCCTCACCCTGGTCATATTGCACATTGATACCATTGATACGCTTCAGTGCATCACCGATGTTTGAATCAGGAAACTTGCCCACTTGGTCGGCACTCACCACATTGGTGACCCCCATGGCACCTTTCTGCATCTGCAAGGCCTTGCGCTGACCGGTAAACACACCCTTCACTTTCACCTCACTCAACTCCAAGCCCTCTTTCATCACAATATCCGCTACATGCTCCTTGCCTGTAACGTTCACCTTTTTATATATAGGCGTATAACCAATGTAGGTTACCTTGAGCGTATAGGTGCCCGGCTTCAGGTTAGGCAGCTTGTAAAAGCCATTGATGTCGGCCGTAACACCCGTTTGCAATCCTTCAATCTGCACGGTAGCACCAGGCAGTGTGTGACGTTCTGCATCCGTCACTTGTCCGCTGATAATACCGAATCCTGGGTCATCTGTCTTCTCTGTGGCACCCACTGCACCAGCCATTGCCGCCACAGCCAAACAGGTAGCCACCACTCTTCTCATACTTTTCATACATTTCATTTTTTTGGGTTTTATTTCCGTTTGCAAAGGTAGGTTAAGCGTGTTACAGTATTATAACAGGCATGCTAAACGAATACTACGAAATAATTACAAAGATATTACAACCCACTATCATCAGCGCAAAATGTGTTACTCTTCTATAGAAAAACAGACATAAAGAAATATGAAGATGTTAAAAAGCGTATATTTGTTGGAATGGTCGTTATTTTTTTCTACATTTGCATAACAGAGATTAGACAATATAAATCCTAACACTAACCGAACCCATACAATGGCTATTGAAAAAACATTAGTACTCCTCAAGCCGTGCACCATGCAGCGTGCCCTTGCAGGTGAAATTATCAGTATCTTTGAAAAGAAAGGTCTGCAGATTTGTGGTATGAAAATGATGCGCCTTACCGACGCACTCCTCTCCGAGCATTATGCGCACCTGAGCGAGAAGCCCTTCTTCCAGCGTGTGAAAGACGCCATGATGACAGCTCCCGTAGTGGCCATCTGTCTGTCGGGTGTTGATGCCATCGCTGCCGTACGCGCCCTTGCAGGTCCTACCAATGGTCGCAATGCTGCTCCCGGCACGATCCGTGGTTCTTACTGCATGAGTTTCCAGGAGAATATCGTACACGCTTCCGACTCGCCCGAAACGGCAGCCGTAGAGCTGAAACGATTCTTCCGCGATGAGGAAATCTTCGAGTGGGACCAGTGTTCCTTCCCCTTCCTCTACGCCAACGACGAGTTCTAAACCACAACCGTCAGCTAATTATAACAGGGTGCTCAGCAGGCAAAGCCTGCCAAGCACCCTGTATAAATCCCAAATCTGTTATCTGATTTGGGATTTTTGTGGCTCAGTAGAAAAGGAGTGGGGAGATACTTTGCCCCCCACTCTCTTTCCACTGCACTCGTAGCTCCTCCCTTGCATTTAGGGGGCAACCTGCATCTCCTTTAGCAGGCGGTCGGCATGCCCCCACTTGTCCATGAGGTAGAGCATGTAGCGGATGTCGACACAGATAGTGCGAGCCAAACGGCTGTCGTAATTGATGTCGGAAGAAAGGCTGTCCCAGTTTCCATCGAAAGCC
>CAMAMZ010000134.1 GCA_945837185.1 uncultured Bacteroidales bacterium
AAGATTGGCACCCTGTTGCCTTGGCCAAACAGCTATGCCAAGAGGAGGCTATTGTGCCACGCCCAAAGCAGGACGAGGCTCTTTTTTCCTTGGTATCAGAGAAATCAGACAAAGGGATATTTGGGATTGTCGCAAAAAAGCCTTACCTTTGCAAGGAAACAATCAAAAAAAACACTTGTCAACAATGGACGAAGACAACAGCAGGAACGACGACCTTCTGGAGGTGCCGGAATCTGAACAGCACTCCGATTACAAACCTGCCGACCGGTTTGACGCATCGGCTGTACACCACCTCTCGGGCATGTACAAGAACTGGTTTCTCGACTATGCCAGTTATGTCATTCTCGAGCGAGCCGTGCCTTATATCGAGGATGGCTTGAAACCTGTGCAGCGCCGCATCCTTCACACCATGAAGCGGATGGACGACGGCCGCTACAATAAAGTGGCAAACGTGGTGGGCGAAACGATGAAGTTTCATCCGCATGGCGATGCCTCTATCGGGGACGCCCTCGTGCAGTTGGGACAGAAAGACCTGCTCATTGACCCGCAAGGCAACTGGGGCAACATTCTGACAGGCGACAGGGCTGCTGCACCCCGTTACATAGAGGCCCGTCTTTCGAAGTTTGCCCTCGACACGGTTTTCAACGCCAAGACCACCGAATGGCAACTGTCGTACGATGGGCGCAACAAAGAACCTATCACGCTCCCTGTCAAGTTTCCGCTGTTGCTGGCACAGGGTGCAGAAGGCATCGCTGTAGGTCTGTCGTCGAAGATTCTTCCGCATAACTTCCGCGAACTATGTGAGGCTGCTATCCATTACCTCAAGGGGGAACCGTTCACTCTCTACCCCGACTTCCCCACCGGTGGCAGCATCGATGTGTCGAAATACAACGATGGGCAGCGTGGCGGTACCTTGAAGGTGCGTGCCAAAATCGAGAAGCTCGATGCCAAGACGCTTGTCATCCGCGAACTGCCTTACTCCAAGACCACCTCGACCTTGATAGACAGCATTACGAAAGCTATTGAAAAGGGGAAAATCAAAGCCAGGAAGATTGACGACAATACAGCGGCAGAGGTGGAGATACAGATTCACCTCACACCCGGCACGAGTTCCGACAAGACTATCGACGCCCTCTTTGCTTTCACGGATTGTGAAATCAACATCTCGCCCAACTGTTGTGTGATAGAAGACCACAGGCCTTGCTTCCTGACGGTAAGCGACGTGTTGCGCCATTCCGTAGACCGCACACGGAACCTGTTGCGCATGGAACTGCAGATTCGGCAAGCCGAACTGTTAGAGCAGCTGTTCTTCGCCAGTCTGGAACGTATCTTCATCGAAGAGCGTATCTATAAGGAGAAGGGATTTGAACAGGCGCCCGACCAAGATACGGTGGTGGCTTTCATCGACGGCAAACTGGCCAAATACAAGGCCTCGTTTGTACGCGAAGTGACGCGCGACGATATTCTCCGTCTGCTGGAAATCAAGATGCAGCGCATCCTCAAATATAATAAGGATAAGGCCGACGAACTCATGGCGCGCATCCGTGATGAGTTGGCTGTATTGGAACAGGATTTGGCACACCTCACGGAGGTGACCATCCGTTGGTATACCTATATCTTGGAGAAATACGGTGACGAACATCCCCGCAAGACGGAAATCCGCAACTTCGATACCATTGAGGCTACCAAGGTGGTGGAAGCAAACGAGAAGCTGTACATTAACCGTGCGGAAGGATTTATCGGCATGGGTTTGAAGAAGGATGAGTTTGTTTGTAACTGTTCTGACATCGACGATATTATCCTCTTCTACAAGGATGGTAAATACAAGGTGGTGAAGGTGGCCGACAAGCTCTTTGTGGGGAAACAGGTGATATGGGCACAGGTGTTCAAGAAGAACGACAACCGCACCACCTACAACACCGTATACCGTGACGGTCGCCACGGACCTTATTACATCAAACGTTTCAACGTGACGGGGTGCACACGCGACAAGGAGTATGACCTCACACAGGGTACAGCAGGCTCGAAGGTGATGTATTTTACGGCCAACTCCAACGGTGAAGCCGAAGTGATCAAGGTTACCCTCGACCCCGACCCTACCCGTCGCAAACAGAATATCTTCCTCGAGAAGGACTTCTCGGAGATTGCCATCAAAGGCCGAACAGCGAAAGGCAACCTGCTGACAAAGCAATCCGTACACCGCATCACCCTGAAGAGCCGCGGCCATTCTACGCTTGGCGGGCGCAAGGTTTGGTACGACCCGGATGTGCGACGCATCAACTACGAAGAGCGGGGCATGTATTTGGGCGAGTTCAACGACGACGACAAAATCCTGCTGTTCTTGCAAAACGGTACCTTCCGTTTTACCGACTCTGATGCCAACAACCATTATGAAGAAGGCATACAGCGTATTGAGAAATGGGATCCCGACAAGGTGTGGACGGTGGCTCTCTACGATGCCGACAACAGCAATTATCTTTACCTCAAACGCTTTACGACGGAATATGCGCGCAAGCCACAAGGGTATCTCGGTGAGAATGCTGCCAACCGTGAGGTGCTGCTTATCGACACGCCCTACCCTCGTCTGCAAGTAAGCTTTGGAGGTGCCGATGCGGTGCGCCCGCCTATGGAGATTGATGTGGAAAGCTTTATCGGCGTGAAGGGATTCAAGGCCAAGGGCAAGCGCGTCACTACATGGCAAGTGGCGGAAGTCGTGGAACTGCCTCCCACGCGAGAGCCTATGGCAGAGGAGCCGGATGAGGAGCCTGCTAACGAACAGCCAGAGAACCTCGACCCTGACGCCGGCAAGAGCCAACAGCAGGTTATTGATGAAATCACCGGTCAACTGAACCTTTTCCCCGACGACGACAATGAAATTTAACCTCCTCACCACAATCCTGTTTCTTTGTGGCTTGACAGTAGGCTACGGACAGGAGACGACACGCGATAAAGTCATCACGAATGCTTGTATGATAGGCGTAGGTCCCTGTCAGTCGCTCGACACCTATCTGTCGCCGGAACATTACCGGGGCACAGCCTTGCGCTTCCTTTCCCATACCCAACGGGGCAGAGACAGCGTGCAAAGCTATCGGGAAATCATGCATGAAGGAAGCATTGCCACGCTCGACAACCGCTCGGGCAATGGTGGTGAGCTGGCAGGGTATTACCGCTTTCAATATGGCTGGCAACGCCATCTCCTGCAACGCCCTTTGGGCAATGGTTTCCTCACGCTGAATGCGGGTGTGCATCTCGATGCCCACATAGGATTTCTCTATAACACGCGGGGAAGCAACAATCCTGCCCAGGCCCAGCTTTCTCTGCAGGCCGCTCCTGTAGGCGAGGCAACTTATCGCCTTTCCTTGGGCAACCGCCCCGTGTTGTTCCGCTACGAGGTGGGCATTCCTGTAGTGGGCGTCATGTTCTCACCGGCTTTCGGCCAATCGTATTATGAAATCTTTACGCAAGGCAACTACGACCATAACGTCGCACCCACCTGGGTGGGCAACGCTCCTTCGCTATGGCACATGGCAACAGTAGACCTGCAGTTGGGCAAGACATCGCTCCGCATGGGCTACTGGGGAGATTATCGCCAATCGTCGGTCAACCAAATCAAGGCGCACAACTATGCGCACCTGTTCATGGTGGGTATTGTGCGCAAGTTCCGTATTCAAACGCTTCGACATCCTTAAAACGTATGCAACGACTTCTTTCCTTCCCCACCCTACTCGCCCTGTTCTTCCTATGCAGTCTCAGCGCCTGTGTGGATGAAGATGAATATGCCGATACACCTTCCGGCAACTTTGAGGCCTTGTGGCGCATTCTCGACGAGCATTATTGTTTCTTTGAGGAGAAAGGTATTGACTGGAATGAGGTGCATGCCCGTTATGCCCCGCAGTTTCATGCCAACATGACCACAACGCAACAGTTTGAGGTGCTCTGCAACATGCTCGCTGAATTGAAAGACGGTCATGTGAACCTCTATTCCTCGTTCGATACCGGACGCAACTGGAGCTGGCGTGAGGACTATCCCACCAATTTCTCTGATACGCTCTCCCGCAAATACCTGGGCACCGACTACCGGATGGCTTCGGGACTCACCTACCGTGTGTTTGATGACAACATCGGCTATGTGCGATGCAGCACCTTTGCGCAAGGCTTTGGCGAGGGGTCGCTCGATGACATCATGGCTTACCTGGCGCCTTGCAGGGCGTTGATTATCGACATACGGAGCAATGGCGGTGGCATGCTCACTGCTGCCACACAGTTGGCGGCACGCTTTACCAATGTGGAGCGCCTCGTGGGTTATTTCCAACACAAAACGGGCAAAGGGCATAATGACTTCTCAGCTATGGAGGCACAGACGCTCAAGCCCAGCAACGGCATACGTTGGCAGAAGCCTGTGGCCGTACTTACAAACCGTGGTGTTTTCAGCGCTGCCAATGAGTTTGTGAAATACATGCTGTGTTGCCCACAGGTGATGACCGTGGGCGATCAGACAGGAGGTGGAGCGGGCATGCCTTTCTCGAGTGAGCTGCCTTGCGGCTGGAGCATCCGTTTCTCGGCTTGCCCTTCTTTCGATGTGAACGGCAACAGTACGGAGAATGGCATAGCACCGGATTATGCGGTGTCGCTTACCGATGAGGATTTTGCACGCGGCAAGGACACCATCATTGAGTTTGCTCGCAGGCAGTTGGTGCAGGAGTAGCAAGGAAACGACATTTTTTAGTGAAAGAAATAAAAAAAGCCATCCATCGTGCCTCTTTTCAGGTTTTTTATCGTACCTTTGCACGCACTTAACATGCCGTTGATGCGCCTGTGGCGGAATTGGTAGACGCGCCAGACTTAGGATCTGGTGTCCCAGACGTGTAGGTTCGAGTCCTATCAGGCGTACAGAAAGAAAATCCTAACTGCGAGGATGAAGCAGTTAGGATTTTT
>CAMAMZ010000135.1 GCA_945837185.1 uncultured Bacteroidales bacterium
TGGCGTGGCAACTTTCAGCAGGAAGGGGCTGCACCGCATGATAGTTTCCAGCAGGAAGGGGCTACACCGCATGATAGTTTCCAGCAGGTGGGAGCCGCACAGCGACAGCAGCAGAACAAAGCCCTGCGCGATAGTTTGAAGCAAGCCGTACAGCTCCTTTCGTTCCATCCCGATTCGGTTGATTTATTGCTGAAGAAGGCTTCGTGGAATGTGTGTCTGGAAGAGTGGGCCTATGCGAAAGATACCTACGACAAAGTGCTCTTTCTTGAACCCTCCAATGTGGCAGCACTCTATTATCGTGCCTATGTGAATGAACGCATGGGGCGCTATAATTTCGCGCGGCTCGACTACGAACATCTCCTGTACATCGTGCCAGGACATTTTGAGTGTCAACTGGGTTTAGCCTTGCTCAATCAGCGTGACAGGCATTATACCAAGGCGCTCGACCAAATAAACAGTTTGATTCATCAATATCCCGATAGTGCCTTGGCCTATGCCGCCCGTGCGGGAATGGAGAAGGAACGAGGCATGCTTGAGTTGGCCGTGTTCGACTTTACAGAAGCCCTACAACGCGACCCCCATAATATCGACTATCGGGTGAACCGTATCGACTTGTTCCTAACGCTCGGCAGAAAGCGTGAGGCTGAGGAAGACTTGCTGTTTCTTGTGCGGAAAGGTGTGCCCAGAGCCAGTTTGCGTGATTTCTACCGTCGACTGAAAGAATAAGTGTTTAGTATTTTTTTTGCTAAAAAATATAAAAAACGGTAGCCTTTTGCCTTCCGATTGCGTATTAATAAGTGATAATACAATTTTAGCATTTAGAAGATAACGAGACTTGTTTTTCTCAGAGAAGGCAACGACTGATTCTGGAATAGCGCTACCTTCTTTTTGTACACGCTACATGCCGTGAGGCAGCAGGATAGAACTACAGGTTTCCCTGTTTGTAGGGATTGGCGAAGAGGTGACTTTTCGCCAATCCTGTTTTTATAATGTTCCCCTTGTTTTGGTACGTGCAGCGCACGATGATTACTCGTTCAGCACTCGTTGTTCTCCACACTTTTACGAGCGCACATCGAGTGCTGAACGAGTGCAGAACGTAGGAAGAGTGGTGCCGTTGCCTGCCCATGCGTTATGCTCTCTCGATAAAACCTTTCAATCAGAGAAGACCATTGCCCCTTGTCGTCCCTTTCTCGCAGCATTTTTGCAACAATCCCTTGGCTATTACAAATAATCTTTGTACATTTGCCTTCAATAACAATATACAATCATGGCAAAGACAGTTTACCTCGGAATGATAGGGGATATTATTCACCCGGGACTTATCAATATCATCAACGAAGGCGCCAAATATGGCGATGTGATGATTGGCCTGTTTACCGACAAAGCCATCGCCACCCACCGCCGCCTTCCTTACCTCAACTACGAACAGCGCAAGAATGTGATTGAAAATCTGAAAGGTGTGGCATGCGTGGTGCCGCAAGACGAATGGAGCTATGTGGAAAACCTCAAACGCTACAAGCCCGACTATATCATTCATGGTGACGACTGGCAGAAGGGAAGCGACCGCTTTATCCGCGATGAGGTGTTTAAGGTGATGAAGGCCTTGGGGGGTGAGGTGATAGAAATTCCCTACACACGAGGTGTGTCTGACTCCAGTTTGAAGGAAGAGATAGCCACGTTAGGCGTAACGCCACAGATTCGGCTCTCCTCTCTGCGTCGTCTCTTGGCATGCAAACCCGTTACGCGCATTCTGGAAAGTCATAATGGATTGACCGGACTTATCATCGAGCATCTCAAGGTCGATGTGGACGGACAGGAACGAGAGTTTGATGGCTTATGGGCATCATCGCTCACCGACTCTACCTCCAAGGGAAAACCCGATATTGAGGCCGTTGACCTTACAACGCGTCTGCACGACCTCAACGATGCCTTGGAAGTAACCACCAAGCCCATCATCTTCGATGGCGATACAGGAGGCAAGGTAGAGCATTTTGGATTTACTGTGCGCACCCTTGAGCGCTTGGGTATATCGGCTGTTATCATTGAAGACAAGGTGGGGTTGAAGCAGAACTCGCTGTTTGGTACGGATGCCGTGCAGACGCAAGACACCATAGAGGGTTTCTGTCACAAGATACAGGTGGGCAAAGAGGCCCAAATCACCCGCGACTTCATGATCATCTCCCGTTGCGAATCGCTCATTGCCGGAAAGTCGGTTGACGATGCCTTAGAGCGTTGTCATGCCTATGTGGCAGCAGGAGCCGATGGCGTGATGATTCATTCGAAAGACAAGTCGGGCGAGGACATCAAGAGTTTCTGCCAACGCTTCCGCGAGAAGGATGCCCACACCCCCATAGTGGCCGTGCCTACCACCTACAACCAGTTTACCGAAGAGGAGTTGGCCAACTGGGGCATCAACATCGTCATCTATGCCAATCACATGCTCCGTAGCGCTTATCCTGCCATGGTGAAATGCGCCACCTCCATTCTTGAGCATAGTCGCAGCATGGAAGCTGCTGAGCAATACTGTATGCCCATCAAAGATATTCTGAACCTCATTCCCGGAACCAAACAATAAGCAACGTGTATGATTAGTGCTGAATTTCTATATAACACCCTGCAGGCGCAAGATATAACGTTTTATGCTGGTGTGCCCGACTCCCTGTTGAAGAACCTTTGTGCCTATATTACCGACCATGCTGAACCCGGACAGCATGTCATAGCGGCCAACGAAGGAGGTGCCGTGGCACTTGCAGCCGGCTATCATTTGGCCACAGGCAAGGTGGGAGTGGTGTATATGCAGAACTCTGGGGAGGGAAATACCATAAACCCCTTGGCTTCGCTTACCGACAAGGAAGTGTACCGCATTCCGATGCTGCTGCTCATAGGTTGGCGTGGCAAGCCTGGTGTGCACGATGAACCGCAGCATGTGAAACAGGGAAAGATTACTACGGGTTTGCTCAACGTGATGGGCGTGAACTACGATGTGCTGGCCCAGGAGGAAGAGAAGGCTGCTGCTCAGATAGCCAAGGCTATTGAGGCCGTAACGATGCAACGCGAGGTGTATGCCTTGGTGATAGAGAAAGATACCTTCGAACCTTATGTGTTGCAAACCACTTCCAACAATGCCTTCGCCATGACGCGTGAAGAGGCTATACAAACGGTGGCTGCCGCTATGGGTGAGCGTGACTGCGCTGTGTCGACTACTGGTATGATAAGCAGGGAACTGTACGAATATCGTACAGCCCAGGGGCAAGGCCATGAGCGCGACTTCCTGACGGTTGGTTCTATGGGGCATGCCTCGCAGATAGCGTTGGGTATTGCCATGCAGCAACCCGACCGACGTGTGTGGTGTTTCGATGGCGATGGTGCCAGTATCATGCACATGGGCAATATGGCCATTCTGGCTGTACAGCATCCGCGTAACATGGTGCATGTGGTGTTCAACAACGGGGCACACGACTCTGTAGGTGGCCAACCTACCGTGGGCTTGCAAATCAACCTTACAGCCATAGCGCAAGCCATGGGTTATGCTGCTGTGCGCCGTGTTGTAACGGCCGAGGAACTGCAAGCAGCATGTCAGGAACTGGCAGACCGCACTGATGGTCCTGTGTTTCTGGAAGTGTGCGTAAGGAAAGGCAACCGCAAAGACTTAGGGCGCCCCAAGACAACACCCATCAGAAACAAGAAACGATTCATGGAATTTCTTCAGCAATAAATTCCGTGGTTGTTGGAAATGAGAAATGATATAGGGTTTTCTCCGACAATACAACTTACGGTTGTTGAAAACAAGAAATGATCTATGAAGTTTCTCCGACAATACAACTTGCGGTTGTTGAAAACAAGAAATGATCTATGAAGTTTCTTCGGCAATACAACCGACAGGTAGTAAGAATCAAGTAGTGAATAAGGATTATTTATGGCAATAAAAACAGCAGTAATCATGGCAGCGGGTATGGGAACCCGCTTTGGTGCCCTCACGGCAGCTAAACCCAAAGGTTTTGTGCCCTGTGGAGGCATGTCGATGATAGAGCGCAGCATACGAACCTTGTTGGCTTGTGGCATAGAACGCATCGTGATAGGAACGGGGTATTTGCAGGAGAGCTTTGAGGCGTTGAAAGCGCAATACCCTCAAATAGTGTGTGTCTTCTCCCCTCGATATGCTGAAACCAACAGTATGTACACCTTGTGGAACTGTCGTGAGGTCATTGGCGACGATGATTTCCTGTTGCTCGAGAGCGATTTGGTATATGAAGCCAAAGCCCTAACCGCATTGATGACCTGTGAGGAGCCTGATATCATGCTCATCACACCCGTCACCAAGTTTCAAGACCAATATTATGTGGAGTATGGCAACAACCACCAGTTGGTGAACTGCTCTACCGATGCCACTGCCCTCCATGCCAAGGGCGAACTGGTGGGAATATGCAAACTGTCATCCGCTTTCTATCACACCCTCTGCGACGACTATGCCTCCAAGATGGACAGCAACCCTAAGATGGGGTATGAGTTTGAACTCCTCCATGTGGCGCGCACCCTGCGCAAACTATATGTGTTGTGTGTGGAAGGGTTGCATTGGTATGAGATAGACGATGAGGCTGATTTGGCTTATGCTGAAACCCATGTGCTGCCCTATCTTGAATAACCCCACGGCTCTAGCAAATGCAAGCTGCGGGCTTAACAAAAGATACTATTTGGCTCTTGCATCCAAGTCGCGGGGCTTAAGAAAGAAGCTATAGGGCTCTTACCTACAAGTTCAAGGCTTTCAAAAGAAG
>CAMAMZ010000136.1 GCA_945837185.1 uncultured Bacteroidales bacterium
TTCGGAAAAAGCGGAGCACTTTCTTTTGTGCATATCCCTTTCCTTCCTCCAGGAAACTGGAGTCTTGAATGTGCAGCACCTTCCCCTCGCCATCTAACACCACCATGACAGGAAAGCCAAACCGAGCCGGATTGTTCAGCTTTTGCAACATCTGTTTGGCCCATTGCTCTTTCTCGGCCCCTGCCGACTTGCGAGGATTGTAGTTGACATGTATATATACATAATTGTCGTCCACCACCTGCTTCACCAAGCTGTCACGCGTTATATAGTCAGCAAAACGCAAGCACCAGATGCACCAGTTGCCGCCCACCTGACAAACAACATGCTTTCCCTCCTGCTTGGCCTTTGCCACAGCCTGCTCTATCTGTACTACCGGGTTCACCTCCTCATTGTAAATCTTGGGGAGTGCTTCCTGCGCCATTGCCGCATGAGGCATCAGCATCCACAGCATCAGCAACATGGCACAGCAGAAAGTTTTGGCAGCATCTTTCTGCCTGTCGCGTTCGCGCTTTGCCTTCATGGCAGCTATGGTAGCCTCATCGAGAATACAGATGGCACCTCTGCGAATAGCATCCTGCAACTCATGCTCACCAAAGGCTTTGCCCGGTTCATTAAAATCAGAGATATTAAATTCATAATGCACACGCAAGCGATGGCGTATCTCCTTCTGTTGCGCACGGTTCGCCTGATTCTTACGACGTAAGAGTGATGCAATCTCTTCAAGTTCCTTTTCCGAAAACTTACTTCTTCCCATTGTTTATTTTGTGTTAACTATCATAAAATCTAAAATACCTGCGGGCGTTGTTATAGGCAATGTCTTCCACCATTCTTGCCAGCGGAGCCTCATCATCGGGCAACAAGCCGTTCTCTACATCCTGCCCTATCATATCGCAGAGCAATCTGCGGAAATATTCATGACGCGGATAACTGAGGAAGGAACGGGAGTCGGTTAGCATGCCCACGAAACGTGAGAGCAACCCTAAATGCGACAAGGCATCCATCTGTCTGCGCATACCGTCTAATTGGTCGTTGAACCACCATCCTGCACCAAACTGCATCTTGCCTGGCTCACTCCCATCCTGGAAGTTACCTATCATGGCAGCAATCATCTCATTGGCATTCGGATTCAACGTGTATATAATGGTGCGCGTGAGCTTGCCGGCACTATTCAACTCATCGAGGAAATGCGACATCGATGTTGCGGTGGCAAATTCGCCTATTGAATCAAAGCCCGTATCAGGCCCCACCCTCTTGGCCATCACCGAATTGTTGTTACGCAAAGGTCCATAATGGAACTGTTGGGTCCATCCGGCATCAGCATCCATCTCTGCACACACACGCAGGAAGGCATGCTTGTACTGCCGCACTTCGTTATCAGGAAGCAACATACCCGACATTGCCTTGGCAAAAACCGTTTCTATCTGTGCATCCGTATAAGGTGCATCATAGAACTCGTCCATACCATGGTCAGACAGCTTGCAACCGTTTGCCGCAAAGTAATCATGGCGTTTCTGCAACGCCTCAACCAAGTTGGCAAAAGTGCGTATATCCACATCGGCAGCCTCACCCAGTTTCTTTATATAAGCGGCA
This sequence comes from uncultured Bacteroidales bacterium, assembly GCA_945837185.1. Taxonomy (GTDB): domain Bacteria; phylum Bacteroidota; class Bacteroidia; order Bacteroidales; family Bacteroidaceae; genus Prevotella. The sequence continues at coordinate 1,591 of CAMAMZ010000136.1, forward strand.
AAACCCGGTTTGTCTATATTCATGGCATTGTCGGGGCGCCATGCCGGAAACATATTGATTTCAAACCCACTATCCTTCGTAAGCTGATGATAGCGCAAGTCATCTATAGGGTCGTCTGTCGTACATACCGTTTCCACATGGTAATGCCGCATCAGTCCTCTGGCGCTAAACTCAGGTTGCGCCAGTTTCTCATTGCACTCCTCATAAATTTCACGTGCCGTTTCCGGGCACAATAACTTATCGATACCAAAGGCCGTTTTCAGTTCCAGATGTGTCCAATGGTACAATGGATTCCGATAACAATACGGAATGGTTGCCGCCCATTGCGCAAACTTCTCCCAATCGGAGGCATCACCGGTGATGTATTTTTCCGGCACACCATTTGTGCGCATAGCGCGCCATTTATAATGGTCACCCCCCAACCAAAGTTCAGTTATATTCTTGAAACGATGATCTTCTGCCACCATCTTGGGGTCTAAATGACAATGGTAGTCGATAATCGGCTTATGAGCAGCATACTGGTGATATAACTTTTTGGATGTTTCTGTCTGCAACAGGAAATCCTTGTCCATAAATCTTTTTGTCATGATATTGTTAGCTTTATTGGTTATTATTAGCTGCAAATATACACAATTTTCCTTATACCCACACCAAAGCGCGCTAAGTTTTTTTTCTTGTATATTTCGAAAGAGTGATGCCAATGCGCTTGGGAACCAAGCCAGCGATGTCGCGTGGTGCTAAAGGCAGAAAGGCCACACAATGGCGCATAGCATACCATGCCGTTTCCAGACTCTTTGCCCTACCCTCTTTTCTGTGCTGCCTACGCTTGCGCCCGAAATTGCCACTTTGCATGATTTCTTTCATCAGGCGCGTTCCCCATCGTGCATCATTATGATTCAAAGGCCAGGGGAGAGATGCCTCCTGCAAACCGAGATAGTGTACGGCAAGGGCCAACATGGCACGGAAGGCACGCAGATAGCCAATCTCGCGCAATCGCTGTTCCAACACCTTTGTATCGTAGTGTCCATGATACTTGTAGAGCATCAGCGCAAAGTCGCAAACCTGCCTCAAGCCCACTCCCTCCACCAGCAGATGGTTAAAGAGATGCTTGAACACCACCACCATATCGGCTACAGGCTCCAAGACAGAGATATATCCCTTCTCCCCTATCTTGATTGCCACAGGATGATTTATCATACTGCCATCAATCAACGCATCAAACCGTTGCTGATGCTTCTCACAGCCGAATGTCTCCACCCGGTAATGCATTTCAAAACGTGTGGTTTGAAAGGTAAACGTATAATGCTTGTCGAGTTTATCCTCATCTATCGATACCCGCAACTGTGAACGCAACAGTTGCACCGCCCTTTGAAAATCACTTGCAGGCACATAAAAATCCACATCACCCGTACTTCTCATCCATGCTTCAGGATAAAGAGCTGCCATGGCCTGCCCTTTGAAAATGACATAAGGAACCTGCGCTTGCTCCAATACGGAAGTTACAGCCAGCAGATGCTCCGTAACCATCTTTGTTTTCTTACGATGCTTCATGCACACAGCAACCATCTCCAATGTGCAATCGTCATTGGTTACCAGTCCGTTGCGCACAACAGCATCTGCCACCAATGCCGGAACAGCATGCTGCCGTGCCAACACCATGAGCGCCTGCAGTTCATCCGCATCCATAGCCTTCGGCAGCGCTTCCTTGCGCCATAAGGCCTCTCTAACAAACTGTAAAAACAACAACTCCCTATCGTTCAGAACCTTTTCCATTTTGCCTTTATAAATTGGGGAATCTTCCAAGCCATCTTCAGCACTTTGAGTAAGTTGCCCGCCATGCCATGACGCTGATAAATACACACATCCTCGTGCCACATTTCCTTTCTGCGCCTGCTATCTGTCGACAGTCCTCCCATTTCCATACTCACCAAATAGGCTTTCAAATAACATATCTTCAACGGAGTGTCGTAACACAAGCGCAACAACATATCCGTATCGGCCGCAATACGATACCGCTCATCGTAATCACCTACCCGCAGTTGCACCTCCCTACGCACATAACAGGTGGTGTGCAAGGGCAACCAACCCAACCTAACTTTCCAACGATGGAAAGCGCCACCCTGCCAATCTCGCACCACACGCCCATCACGCACAAACAAGCCATCACCATACAGCATATCTGCCCCTTGCGCCTCCATTTCCTTCACAATGGTAGAAACGATCGAGGCATGCGGCATCACATCATCAGAATGCAACACCCCGATGATGTCTCCTGTGGCACGATGAATGCCTTTGTTCAGCGCCTCGTACATTCCCTTGTCGGGTTCGCTGATAAAACACGCCAAGCGAGCAGCATAACGTTCCACAACCTCTTTCGTACCATCTGTCGAGGCCCCATCTACCACGATATATTCAATGTTGGCATAATCCTGTGCCAACACACTCTCTATCGTTCGGCCTATGGTAGCCACACGATTATAACATACGGTGATAATAGAAACCTTCATGGGAACCATTGTTTGATTTGATTACGAATGAGCGAAGCCGCCTCCCCCTTTACCAAAGGCTGGAAGTTGAAACTACGCGCCTTCACCACAGCCTCCACCATGCTCTGCCCGTCATACACGCCTATCACACAACCCATAGCCTCCAGTTTTCGAACCAGTTGAAATTGGTCGTGAATATGCTCCGTACCATTATGACGAGGCATCACCACGATAGGTTTGTTGCGCATCATAGCCTCACAGATACTCCCCCATCCACCTTGCAACACCAACAGCGAGGCAGCCTCCATATAGGCACTCATCTCGTCTTTCGTGCAAAACGCAAACGGCTTTGCATAGCGGTAAGGATAAGCCGTGTAGCCTGTCTGCACCACAACCTCTTCCTGTATTGTTTCAGCCAGTTTGTCGACAGCAGCTGCCATGCGCACAAACGGCATGTCCATTGTTCCTAAACTTGCAAATATCATAACACGCCACAACAAACAGCATCAGGAAACACCTGCTTCATCTCTTCCCATTGCACCAAGAACAAATCAGCATGCTTTTTGATCCAAACCGGTGTGCGAGAAGCATGCGTCACATCCGCTGCCGAATTGATAAATATAAT
>CAMAMZ010000137.1 GCA_945837185.1 uncultured Bacteroidales bacterium
CCGAAAGGGAATCCTCTGAAAAGGACTTTGCTTCCTTCTGCATGAACATTTTATTCTTCTGTAAGGAAGATTTTATTCCTAAGCGTTGCGCAGCTCCATTCCAGCAGTTTGTCAACTTGTGCTTCAAGGGACTGCACCCCATCATTCACCACTTCAAAGTTACTACGCCTTACCATCTCTTCCTGAGGCATCTGCCTATCTATCCATGCCTGTGCCTGAACCTGCGAGATGCCATCGCGCAATATGATACGCTGCAGTCGCACATCGTGAGGAGCCGTCACGCATACCACCCCTTGAAAAGACACTCGCTTATAGAAGCCGCTCTCGAAAAGGATGGCACTCTCCAGCCAATTACAATCAGAAGCCATGAAGTCGGCAGCCACAGCTGGATGCACCACGGCATTCACGGCCTGTTTCTGTTCCTCTCCAGCCAACAGGAATTGCGCCAGTACACCTTTGTCAAGCGTACCATCTTCTTTAAACACCGCTGTACCCACCACTTCACGCAAGCGCTGTTGCAGTTCTCGCGTGGTACGCATGAGTCTTTTGGCAGCCGCATCACAGTCGTACACCCGCACCCCTCTTGCCTCAAGCAATTTACAGAGATAGGATTTTCCGGCTCCTATTCCGCCTGTTATGGCTATGCTCATTACCGTATTAATCTTTTATGGATTCCCCATGTGCATTCGACAGTCTTCTTGCTATGCTTTCACAACAATCTCATTGCTGTTCTATCAGATAGTCGACAGAGGGCGTCACCAATACACATCTCATCACTGTAGGCGGATAGGCCGTGATATGCAGCTGACATTTCTCCGCACCTTGTGCTATGTCGTTATAGTCGGTTATCACCCTAAACTGGTCGGCTTGCACATTACGGAACATACTGGCTCCTACTGTAAAGCGCACTGTCACCTTTGAAGGGAACGTGCGTAACACCTTTCCTTCGGGCATGTTGATGGCCGTAATGGGCACCTCAACACTTTCCTCCGTAAGGATGTCGGGATAGAAAGACACTTTCACCTGCTTAGGCACCACTTTCATACCCTTTACAGGCTGCAATGCTACCACCTGTGTCACGGTGTCGTCGAAATTGGTGAGATTTACAGGCACCGTACGTACAGTTTTAATACTGTCGATAATAGACTTATGAGCGTACACCAACACTGAGTCGGGACTGACATGCATGTCGGCCAGATAATAGTTTTGCGCCGGAACCACCTTCCCTTCAAACTTTATGGGCACCCGTCGGGCTTGTCCGTTGTTGAAGAAGAATTCCAGTCGATCGGGCTTAACCACCGTGACGCGCGATGAGCTGTAGAGCAGCGTATAGAGCATCTTGGTAAGTTCGGCCGCCCCCACAGTACCTTTACAGGTGGTGCGGTTGGCGTAATTGTCGAAAGGTACGCTGAGCACCATCTGTTTGTTCGTCATATAGGTGAGGAGCGCAAACCCCTTGTCTTTCACCGTCACGGTAATGGTATCGGTGTTTTCCGAGGTGAGCACCACATTTTTCGGCACCCGATCATAGGACACGATAACCTTCAGTTCTTTCTCGTAGGTGCCGTTCAGCGTCATGAAAAGCCAGAACACACCACTGAAGGCGAGAAAGAACAAAAAAATCAAGAACTCCTTGTTAACGAACAGGAACAAGAGGTTCTTGAACGACAGCCGCTGTCGGGGATTGTCTATCATTTATGCCTGTGGCATCGACTTGGTATCGGGAAAAATATAGGCCTTATCCACTTCAATGGTCACGCCTCTCGCAATCTCCACTTCCACCTTTGCAGCGTTGAGGTCTATGCGCTTAACCACGCCATACACACCTCCGCCTGTAACTACCTTATCGCCCTCTTTGAGCGCATTCTGAAAATTCCGCAATTCCTTTTGCTTTTTCTGCTGCGGACGAATCATGAAGAGCCACATAATGGCAAAGATTGCCACCATCATGAAGATCATTCCGAAACCTCCACCTTGTGCCTGCGCGGCCAAAAATACTGTTGTCATGTTTGTCTTTTTTTATTGCTTGTTTATGAAATATCTATTATTGTTGAAAAGCCTTACAATCGTAAGGTATATATGCCCAACCCTATTAATATTATAATAGTACGCGCGCGTGAGGACTTATTCCTCTGTGGCAGCATGGTCTTGCCGTGCCGATTTAACCTGCGGCACCGGTTTCATGAGCTTGCCCCTTTTGGCCAGATGGCGTGCTATGGCATCGAGCATACCGTTGATATAGCCACCACTTCTCGGTGTGCTGTAACGCTTAGCCAAGTCAACATATTCGTTGATAGTCACACTCACCGGTATATTAGGGAAGGTGAGCATCTCTGCCAGTGCTATCTGCATAATCACCACATCCATATATGCCAGACGCGAGAAATCCCAGTTTCTGCTGGCCTCACTCATATAGCGCTGGTACATTTCGGCATTGAGAATTGTAGACCGGAACAATTTACGTGCCAACTCTCTGTCTTCCTCATCATCATATTCGGGCAACAACGGCTGTGCCGCCTTGTTGGCAGGGTCGAAACGCTTGATGGTTTTCATCACAAAGGTATCTACAATTTCTTTGTCATCGTTCCAATACAGACTCTTGTCTTCGAGCAGCAAGTCCAAGTCTTCGTTGTCTTTGAAGAATTGTTTGTAAAGTTTGCGCCACACCTCTCTGTCAGCATCATAGGAATCCTCCTCCGAGGCCATATAGCTGGTGTAGGTTTCGCTCTGCTCTATGCGGTTGCACAAACCACGCACAAACTCCTTGTCATTCTCCCACGACGTTTTCTTGTCTTCCACAAAATTCTGCAACATCTTGTTTTCTTCCAGTTGCAATGCAAACCGGTTTGCCACGAACTTTTCTGAAGGCGCTGGTGTGCCCTCTCGTTGTGCCCGTGCCGTGAGTAAGTCGTGCCGATGTCGCTCCTCCCGAGCCACTTCCACGACAAGTTGCAACAGGTAGTTGTAAAGGTCATACGCCTTTGTCAAACTGAAAAGCAATTCCTTTTCAGCGCTATCAATATTCCTATTACCGTTCTGATAGTATGCGTAGGTTAACTGTACCACCTTTGTTCTTATCAATTCTCTGTTTATCATTCTCTAATAATAAATTGGTGTTCGTAAAAATATGGTGCAAATTTAGTCAAAAAACAATTTTCACGCAAGAGAACACTCTCTTTTAATACTTTTTTTATAGAAACTTTGCAGAATCCGCAGAAAATACGTACCTTTGCACCCGCTTTTCGCAATCTCGTGTGATGGCAAATTAAATTCTAACACATTAATTTAGAGTAACACAAAATGAAAGAGATCAATGTAGCAGGTCAGAAGCGTACAGACCTTGGAAAGAAAGCTTCAAAACAACTCCGCAAGCAGGGTATCGTTCCTTGCAACCTCTATGGTGAGGCTAAAGACGAGCAGGGTGCACCCGTAGCCATGGCACTTGCCATTCCTATGACCAACCTCCGCAAGGCTATCTACACCCCCCATGTTTACGTTATCAATCTTGACATTGAGGGCGAGCACCATACAGCCATCCTGAAAGAACTTCAGTTTGACCCCGTAACAGACGCTGTGGTACACATCGACTTCCTTGAGATCAACGAGGAGAAACCCATCACTATCGGTATCCCTGTTAAACTCGTTGGTTTGGCACAAGGTGTGCGCGATGGTGGTCGTATGAACCTCTCTATCCGCAAGATTAATGTAACAGCTCCCTACAAGAGCATTCCCGAAAACCTTGATGTTGATGTTACCAGCTTGAAGATTGGTAAGAGCATCAAAGTTGGCGAACTGAGCTACGAGGGTCTGGAGATTGCTACCAGCAAGGAAGTAATCGTTTGCTCCATCAAGATGACACGTCAGGCTGCCGCAGCAGCTGCCGCAGCTAAGTAACATCGTTGTGGACAAATTTCTAATATGCGGTCTCGGAAACCCAGGCGAAGAATATCGCTCAACGAGACACAACGCAGGATTCATGGTATTGGACGCTTTTGCCAAAGCGTCCAATATTGTTTTTGAAGACAAGCGTTACGGATATATAGCGGAAACATCGCTTAAAGGACGGAAAATCATCCTTCTCAAACCTACCACCTTCATGAACCTCAGTGGCAATGCGGTGCGCTACTGGCTCGATAAGGAACATATCGACACCAGTCGACTGCTTGTTGTTTCTGATGACATTGCCCTACCCTTAGGGGCTTTCCGACTGAAGGGAAGTGGCAGTAACGGTGGGCATAATGGTTTGGGCCACATACAACAGCTCATCGGGCAGCAGTATGCACGCCTGCGCATGGGAATAGGAGGCGACTTTCCACGTGGTGCCCAAATAGACTGGGTGTTGGGACGTTTCTCAACAGAGGAACTCCAGGTGCTCGAACCTTCCATTGAAACGGCAGTCGATGTGATTCGCAGTTTTGTACTTGCTGGAGTTGACATTACCATGAACCAATACAATAAACTCGGCAATAAAAAGGCTGAAAAAAAAGTTGAGGCAAAGAATGTCTAAGTACAGCAATACGGCAAGGAAGTTTTCAGAAGAATGGCTTAGGAAGAAGAAAAGCCCAAGAGGGAAATTCTAAAGGCAAAATCAGCGGGAACAACCTAAGAGGAAAATCCAAGGAAGAGGCCTATTGATAAGATCCAAAGAGGAAAATCTAAGAGAAAAACCTGCAGAAAGATCCCAAGAGGAGAATC
>CAMAMZ010000138.1 GCA_945837185.1 uncultured Bacteroidales bacterium
GGCTATAATGTCATCATGAGTCCTAACAGCCACATGTATTTCAACCATCGTCAGTATGACAAGAATGTGGAGAAAATCGGAGCCACCCATTTCCTGCCCCTTAGCAGAGCCTATAGCTACAACCCCACACCTGCTTCTTTGACTCCCGATGAGGCAAAGTATATTCTCGGTGTGCAGGCCAACCTCTGGACAGAGTATCTGTGCACGATGGCAGAGATGGAGTATATGCTCTATCCGCGTGTGGCAGCCTTGTCGGAAGTGGCTTGGACGCCAAAGGATGCCAAGAACTATGACAACTTCATGTTGCGTTTGAACGATATCCAGCAGGTATATGACAAGGTGGGTATTGGTGCCTGCAAGATAACCAAATAATCCATGCTACGCGTACTATATATAATAGGTGTAGTACTGCTGTGCCGTTGCACCTGCATGGCACAGCAGTTTAAGGCCGGTAAAGTACAGCTCTCTGTTGTGCAGCAACAAGGTTTGCGCAAGGGAAAAGGCTTTTCGGCCTTTGGCCTCGACAACCATTTCGTATGGGGAGCGTCGGTAATCCGGGCGAAGGAGGATGGCCGCTACTATCTGTTTTATGCTGCCATGGAGGCAGGTCCCGACTGTCCGAAATTCAATGATGCCTGGACAATGGGCAGCAAGATAGGGGTGGCAGTATCGGAGAACCCCGAAGGAGGCTTCCGCAATTTAGGCTTCGTATTGAACAAGGACGGCTATACCCCCGACAAGTCGGCTTGGGATGCGCAAACCATCAGCAACCCACATGTGCATCGTTATGGCAATCGCTACTACCTGTATTATTGTGCCTCGCGCGACACGATGCCTGGCGATGTGGTGAAAGGCCATTTGTCGAGACGCAACATGCTGCAGCAGAATCAGAAAATAGGGGTCGTGAGCTTTGCTACGGTTGCCGATTTGCTGGCAGGACGTTATACCCCTTGCGACAAACCACTTATCGCCCCCCGGACGAGGGTGAAGTCGAACAATGTCTTGAATCCTTCACCACAGGGAACACAACTCAAGCCCGATAATCTCATTGCTGTAAACCCCGCTATGGTGTATCATGTGCAGCGTAAGGAATATATGCTGTTTTTTAAGGGCAATATCTACGACCCTACGTGGAGAGGTGTGCATGGTGTAGCTTTTGCTGACAAGCCCGATGGTCCCTTTCGGGTAACCGACCGCTTTGCCTTGGAGTTTGAAGGTGCGAATGGCAAGAAGCTGAGTGCTGAAGACCCCTATGTGTGGTATCATCGTAAAGACAAGTGCTATTATGCTGTATTCAAGGACTTTACGGGAGATTTTACCAAAGGCGCTCCAGGCTTGGCCATCATGTCTTCGAAAGATGGCGAGACGTGGCAGTTGCCCGAGCATTCGCTGTTCATGCCCCTACAGTTAGAACTTGCCAATGGGCAGGTGCTGAAGGTAAACAGGTTGGAACGACCGCAATTGTTGTTGGACAAGCACGACAACCCCATTGTGCTTTATGCCGCATGTTCCATCGATCCCATTGATGGCAGCAAGGTGCCCATCTGCTTTAATGTGCAAATACCCTTACAGCGGATCCGCTGATGAATAGGGTTTATCCTCTGTGTGCCTTGACAGCACAATGGGGGTAAACCCTACTTTTTTTTGTTTGATAGTTAACCGTTTTGCTTCCAAGTGCGTATCGTGTTGAGCGCACCCGTGAAACGCTATGCCAAAGGAAACCTTTTTTAACCTGCCAAAGCATAGGGTATCAAAAAATATGCGTACCTTTGCACCCAAATCATTAACATGCACAGAAAGATGAAACAGAAAACACTGGTTGCTTTATTCTTGTTGCTGATAGTCAGCACGGTACAAGCACAGATGAACATGGTGGTGCCAACGGATTCTGCCGTGCGCCAAGGAAAGTTGGCCAATGGCCTGACTTACTACATCCGGTATAACAACTGGCCGGAGCACAGAGCTAATTTCTACATTGCACAAAAGGTGGGATCGCTGCAGGAGGAGGAGAACCAGCGCGGTTTGGCACACTTTTTGGAGCACATGTGTTTCAATGGTACGGAACATTTTCCCGGCAATGAGCTGATTCGCTATTGCGAATCGGTGGGTTTGCGTTTTGGTGCCGACTTGAATGCCTACACCTCGATCGACCGTACGGTGTACAACATTGACAATGTGCCTACACAAAACCAAAGCACGCTCGACTCCTGTCTGCTTATTCTCTATGACTGGGCCAATGCCTTGATTCTGGATCCTAAGGAAATAGACAAGGAGCGTGGGGTAATCCACAACGAGTGGCGCCAGCGCTCAAGCGCCTCCGAGCGTATGTTGAACAGAGCACTCCCGCAGCTCTATCCGAATTGTAAATATGGCGAGCGTATGCCTATCGGTTTGATGAGTGTGATTGACAATTTCAAACCGCAGGAGTTGCGCGATTACTATGAGAAATGGTACAATCCCGAGAACCAGGGCATCATTGTGGTGGGCGATGTCAATGTCGACTACACAGAGCGGAAAATCAAGGAAATGTTTGGTGGCATCCAGCCCTCAAAGAATGCCGGAAAAGTGGTGCCTGTAATGGTGGACAACAATCCACAGCCTATCTTCGTCATCGAGAAAGACAAGGAACAGCGCACAGCACAGGTGCAGGTGCTCTTCAAGCATGAGATAGAACCCGACAGTGTGAAAGGCACCTTGCCTTATATCTACCGCAGCTATCTCAAGATGATGGCAACGGGTATGTTGAACAGCCGTTTGTCGGAGGTTGCCCAGAAGATGGAATGCCCCTTTACGGGAGCACAGGTGTCGGATGGTGTGTATCTCTTCTCCAATACCAAGGGTGCCTTGTCGGTTTCTGCTGCCCCCAAAGAGGGGAAGACCGAAGAAGCCATTAAGGCTGCACTTATGGAAGTGCGTCGTGCTGCCGAGTTTGGTTTTACGGCTACGGAATATGAACGTAGCAAGCAGAATACGCTCAGTGCTTTGGAAACGATGTACAAACAGCGTGACAAACGTTCGAATACCACCTTCTTCAACACCATTCTTGCACACTTTATGGACGGTGAGTCGATGCCACCCATCGAGTATTACTATGATTTGATGAAGAATGTGATCATTCCGCAGATGCCACTGGATGCTGTGAACCAGACCATGAAGAATATGACTGTGCTGAACGACAGCAACATGGTGATGATTAGTTTCAACACGGAACGCGAGGGGGCTACCTATCCCACCCAGAGTTCCTTGCAGGCTGCTGTGGAGCAAGCCCGTACAGCCCAAGTTACGCCTTATGTGGACAATGTGAGAAATGAGCCGCTGGTGGCAAACCTGCCTGCTCCCGGAAAAATCGTAAAGGAGAAGGAAAACAAACTGTTCGGTTACAAGACGCTCACGCTTTCTAATGGCATCAAGGTGGTGTTGAAACATGTCGACTACAATAAGGAAAGTGTATCGCTTTCAGGTGTATGCAAGGGAGGTAGTTCTCTCTATGGCATGGACGACTGGCAAAACCTGCAGATGTTCAACCAGGTTATCAGCTACAGTGGTCTTGGCAACTTCTCATCAAGAGAGTTGGTAAAGGCTTTGGCAGGCAAACAGGCCAATGCCGACTTGGGCATGGCCAGCACCTATAGCTCCATTGGCGGCCAGGCTACCCCCAAGGATTTGGAGACCTTGTTCCAGTTGGTGTACCTCTATATGACCGACATCAAGAAGGATGAGGAAAGTTTCAATACCTTGATGGTTTCTACCGATATGTCGCTCCGCAACCGCGAAACCAATCCTATGTCGGCTTTCTCCGACAGCGTTTCCGCTACACTCTATGGGCATAATCCTCGTTTGCGCCAGATGACGAGGGAGGACCTTCTTAAGGTGGATTACAACCGCATCCTGGCTATGGCCAAGGAGATTACGGCCAATCCTGCTGCCTATGAATATACCATCGTAGGTAACTATGATGAGGCTGAACTCCGACAGTTGCTCTGCCGTTATTTGGCATCGCTGCCCGCTTTGAAGAAGGTTACGCCCGGACATCGTGTTTCACAGTTGGTAAAGGGTCAGGTGAAGAACTATTTCACACGTAAGATGGAGACTCCCAAGGCCGTGGACTATATCGTATGGCATAACAACACCATGAAGTGGAGTCAGGCCAATGAAATCAAGGCCAATGTGGTAGGCCAGCTGCTGACCATGATTTACCTGAAGAAGATTCGTGAGGATGCCGGTGCTGCCTATTCCGTAGGAGCCAACGGTGGACAAACACACTATGAGGATGGCTATACCGTTACAACCATCTCGGCCAATTGTCCGATGCAACCCGAAAAGGCTGACCTTGCCAAGCATATCTTGCGCACAGAGGCCGACTCGCTGGCTCTGCATTGTGATGAGGAAATGCTCACCAAAATCAAGGAACAGATGCTGAAACAACAGGAAGTGGCCGTGAAGAGCAATGGCTATTGGGCTTCGGTGGTAGGCATACATGCTAAATATGGCGTGGATTGGCATACCCATACCCAAGAAATTATCGCTGCCTTAAAGCCACAGGACATCTGCAACTTCATGAAGGAGTTCCTCAAGCCTGGCAACTGTATTGAAATCAGTATGTTACCACAAGAATAATCAATAAGTAAATATGGCATAT
>CAMAMZ010000139.1 GCA_945837185.1 uncultured Bacteroidales bacterium
AGGTGGGAGGAGCCATTACAACGGTAAGAAGTTTGATTCAGCAAGCCGAAGGACTGACAGAGGAGGCCTTTGGCACCCATGCCGTGATGCACAGAATGAAAGCCGACCGCACGCTGGAAGCACTGTCGGTTGATATTGATGGCATTATGCAGGGCACTGTGCCCGACATTCCTTTGCGCAAAGACGATATCCTTTTCGTACCCACCAAGCAGTCCCTGATGCGCCAGCGCACACTCACCATCCATGGCGAGGTGCACTATCCTGGCATTTATGAATATGCCGAAAATGAAACCCTTGAAGACTTTATTCTACAGGCCGGAGGGTTAAAAGACCAGGCTTCGACCGTGAAGGTTGATGTGGCGCGCAGAATCGTGAATCCTCTGGCAACCAGTACGGATAGCATTATATCGCAAGTGTATAGCATGTCGCTGAAAGAAGGATTTGTTATCGACGGGCAACCGGGCTTCCGCCTGATGCCTTATGATGAAGTGTATGTGCGCAAAAGTCCGGGCTATCATCAGCCTAAGAATGTGACGGTGGAAGGACAGGTGCTTTTTGCCGGTACCTACACCTTGGCAAAAAAGAATGAGCGACTGAGCGACATCCTGCAACAGGCAGGCGGAGTGACAGACTTGGCTTATGTGGAGGGAGCCAGATTGGTAAGAAGGGCCACTGCCACCGAACAAGGGAAGATGCAGATGGTGACTCGGATGCTGGCCGCACAAGGAGCGCATCGCGACTCGATCAATGCGGCGCTGCTCCAACTAACGGAATCGTATCCTGTGGGCATTCATTTGGACGAGGCTATACAACATCCGGGAAGCGATGCCGATTTGGTGCTGCGGGAAGGCGATCGTATCATCATTCCCGAATATGATGGCACGGTGAAGATTAGTGGCGATGTGATGTTTCCCAATACGGTGGCCTACAAGCAGGGCAAACGGGCGGCATATTATATTGACCAGGCCGGAGGTTATAGCAATCGCGCCAAGAAGAGCCGTACCATCATTGTGTATATGAACGGCACAGTAGGGCGTGTGGCGCAAGGTGCCAAGATAGCACCGGGATGTGAGATTATTGTGCCCACCAAGCAGAAGCGTGATGCCACACAGATGGGGCAGTGGTTAGGAATTGGCACAAGTGTGGCTTCGCTTGCCACCATGATAGCCAGCATTGTGAACTTGGTGAAATAAAACAGCTGCGACATGAAGAAAAAGCGTATATGTATGATTACCAATATCGGTCCGCACTACCGTTACCCCATCTTCTCGTTGATGGGCGAGCAGTTGGGATGCCATTTCTTTCTGGGTGATCGCATACGTGAGGCTTTGCATATTTTTCCCTATGACAGGCTCAAGGGATTCCGGCTAACCCTTCGAAACCGTTATGGGGGCAAGTTCTTCTGGCAGCAAGGGGTAGGACATGCGCTGCGCCCATCCTATGATTGTTACATTCTGGATGGAGAACCCTATAATGTTTCATCGTGGGTAGTACTGCTGGTTGCCAAGTTGCTGCACAAGCAAACCATTGGGTGGACACATGGATGGTATGGGCGTGAAACACGCATCAAGAGATGGGTGAAGCGATGCTATTTCGCTTTGCATTCCCACCTGCTGGTGTACAGTGAGCGAGCCATCAAACTGATGCAGGCGGAAGGGATAGCGCCACACAAAATGTCGTGCATAGCCAATTCATTAGATTCCGACAGGTTGAAGGCCATTCGGGCCACCCTCAACCCAACCACGGTCTATTCCTCGCATTTCCACAACACACTGCCCACCCTGATTTATTGTGGACGGGTGCAGCGAAGTAAAAGGATCGACCTGCTTTTAGAGGCTGTGAGGAATCTTCGGGAGGAGGGGATGCCTTTGAATGTTGTGATTGTGGGACCGGAAATAGACAAAGAGGATTTGGTAAATGGGGTGGCAGAAGCCGGGTTGACCGATTATGTGTGGCTGTATGGGCCTTGTTATGACGACAACACATTGGCTTCACTCTATTATAACGCCCATGCATGCGTGTCGCCCGGAGGGGTGGGTCTCACGGTCATTCACGCCCTCTCGTTTGGCTGTCCGGTCATTACGCATGACAATCTTGCCGAACAAGGGCCCGAAGCGGAAGCCATTACAGAAAACCTGACGGGGTCGTTGTTTGAACAAGGTAACGTTGATGACCTGAAAGTGTGCATACGCAAATGGGTTACCGTGGATGAGGAGAAACGCCGGCACACACGAGAGGCAGCCTATCGGGAGATTGACAGCAAATGGAATGTGCACTATCAGTTGAGAATGCTCAATAAGGCAATATATGGATAAAAAAAGTATGTATAACGCCCTTCGTGCAACATTGCGGCATCAGGTGCTCAACCTGTTGGGCTTGGGGGCAAAACCTGCCCCGGGCATCCATATACTGAACGGGCATCGCATGGCACAGGAACGGGAGCCGGACACCTTTCGCCAGCTGCTCACGGCCTTGGTGCAGGAGGGGGTAAGACTGGTTTGCATAGAGGAGGCGGTGGCCATGATAGAAAGGGGTGAACACCCCGATGTGTGTGTGGTGGCTTTCACCTTCGACGATGGATTCATGGAATGCTATGATGTGTTTGCACCGCTGTTACAGGAATTTGGCGTGAACGCCCTCTTCTTCGTGAATCCTAACTATGTGGCAGGCAACGATGCCTATGTCAACTGGTTTAATCAGCATTGTGTCGATACGCCCGGAAAGCGTCCTATGCGTTGGCACCATCTCCGGCAACTTGCCTCACAGGGGTTTGTGATTGGCGCACACACGATGGACCATCGTCTGATGGCGGCACAATCGGAGGATGCATGTCGATACCAGGTGGTGCAGTGCAAAGATGTCATAGAACAAGCGTTGGGCAGAGCCTGCCATGACTTTGCCTTTCCCTATGGCAAACTGACAGATGTTGATGAGCCCACTATAGCCCTGGCGTGTGCCACTTACAAGCATGTCTTTTCGCAATCAGACCATCGGCATTATCACTCCTTTCAAGGACGTGTCATCAACCGCCGGCATTTTGAACCGTTTTGGCCCGTTTCGCATGTGAACTATTTTCTGAGTGTACATAAAAAGTAGAGAGAGATGCCAACATTATTGCAAATCAATATTACTGCCAACTGGGGAGCGCATGGCAGGATAGCGGAGCTTATAGGGCAACAGGCCATGGCACAGGGGTGGGAGAGTCATATTGCCTATGGCAGATGGAAGAATCCCAGCCAATCGCAACTCTATCATATTGGAAATCAAGTTGACGAGGCCATTCACCTGATGAGTGCACGACTCTTCGATAACCAAGGACTCATGTCGCATGGTGCTACACGCCAACTGATTGACTACATGAGAGCGTTGAATCCCACCATAGTGCATCTGCATAATCTCCATGGGTATTATTTGAACTATCCTATGCTCTTTCGTTATCTCTCAACCTTACAGATACCTGTGGTGTGGACGTTCCATGATGCGTGGCCCTTTACGGGGCATTGTGCGCATTATATGTATGCGGATTGTGAGAAATGGAAAACGCATTGTGCGCATTGCCCGTTGTTGACGAGTTATCCCCGTTGTGTGGGCTTTGACCGTTCGTATGCCAACTTCGAAACGAAGCGCAAATGGTTCCGTGCGGTGCCCAACCTATGTGTTGTGCCGGTTAGCAAATGGCTGGAAGGGGAGGTGCGCGCCTCTTTTCTCAGCGATTGTGCGTGTAGGCAAATTTATAATGGCATCGATACGCAAGTGTTTCATATTGATGAGCATGCGGCCATAGAGCGTGAGGCATGGGGCATTGCACCACGAAAGAAGATGGTGCTGGGGGTGGCTTCCAACTGGTATAGAAAAGGATTGGATGATTTTGTGGCGCTTCGAAAGCTGCTGCCCGATGACTATGTGTTGGTGATGGTGGGAGGGCATGAACGCCTCTACAAGCATCTGGCAACTGGTATGGTGGGCATTGCCCGTACCAACGATGTGGCACAGTTACGCAGGCTCTACACCACTGCCGATGTGTTCTTTAACCCTACCTGGGAAGATAACCTTCCCACCACGATTCTGGAAGCCCTGGCCTGTGGAACGCCTGTGGTTACCTACCACACAGGAGGGTGTAGTGAAGAGGTGCCTGAGGGCTGCGGCTATGTGGTGGCAAAGGGTGCTATCGTGGATGCAAAAAACAGGATTGAGGACCTTTGTCGTAGGGAGAACGCGCAAGAGATGGCAGCACGATGTAGGCAGCACGTTATAGACCATTTTGAGCAAGGGAAGCAATTAAAACAATACCTTGCCCTTTAT
>CAMAMZ010000140.1 GCA_945837185.1 uncultured Bacteroidales bacterium
CCTGCAACAGCCTTTCTACGTTCAGCACTCGTTCAGCGCTTGTAAAATCGTGGAGAACAACGAGTGCAGAACGAGTAATCATCGTGCACAGCACGAAGCAAAAAGGGAATATCTAAACATAAATGGAAATGTATCTCCCCACTCTTTTTCTACTGATCCGCTTTCATCCTTAAGAAGGCAGTATAAATATTTGAGACGTTTCAAGGAGGGTATAGACCGCCTTTTAATGGGATATGCTTATGAAAAAAAGCCTGCAGATGAAGTAATTCTGCAGGCTTTTTATAATAGCTGAGATGAATAACGCCTATTGATAAGGCGGTTCATTTATTCTTTACCAGCAAGTGGAGAAGGAGTGCTATACACGCGAGAACCCAGTTCCTTGTCAAGCATGTAAAGACCATAACCATTATCCTTGATCATCTTGATGTTGTCGATGATGGTTTGTGCATTTTCCTCTTCTTCTACCTGTTCGTCAATAAACCACTTGAGCATGCTCTGTGTTGCATAGTCGTTCTCTGCTGTGGTAAGCGCATAAAGGTCGTTGATAAGAGCCGTTACTTTACGCTCGTGAGCGAGTGTGCTCTCAAATACATCCAATAATGAGGTCCACTCGGTAGGAACAGCGTCAATAGGGCTTAAAGTTACTTTAGCACCTCTTGAAACAACATAGTTGTACATGATTTTTGCATGATCCTGCTCCTCGCGGAATTGTACTTCAAACCATTTTGCCATACCTGGCTGGCCTACTGCATGGCAATGTGCAGCCATTGAAAGATAAAGGTAGGCCGACCACATTTCTGCGTTGATTTGGGCATTGATAGCCGCTTCAATTTTCTTGCTTAACATAACTTGTATATTTAATGATTAGCTGTTAGTTGCTTAAAACTTTGCCATTTTTATGGCATCGATGGCACATTCGCTACCTTTATTGCCGAGTTTCCCTCCACATCGGTCAAGAGCTTGCTCAAGATTGTCGGTAGTGAGCAAACCAAAGATTACCGGAATGTTCTGGCTGGCATTGAGATGTGCGATACCATAGGTTACACCTTGACAGATATAGTCGAAATGGGGTGTTTCGCCTCGGATGACACTTCCTAAAATAATGACAGCATCAAAGCCATCGTTTTTGGTCATTTGGCGAGCTCCATAGATGAGTTCAAAACTGCCTGGTACGGATTTAACATGGATATTCTCAGGAATAGCGCCATATTTCTCCAAGGTTGAGACAGCACCGTTTAACAGTGCGTCAGTAACCTCTTTGTTCCATTCGGCTACCACAATGCCGAAGCACATGTTGCTGGCATCGGGTACGTTGTTGATATCCTCTTCAGAGAGATGATGTAATGCGGTTGCCATTATTAGTTCTGAACACGTTCGATATACTTGTCAATCTCCTGACTCTGAACAAGGGCTGAGTTGACATACTTCTCTTTGATTTCCTTATAGAGCTCCAGTGCCTCTGCCTGCTTGTTCTGGCTTTCCAGAATTACGGCTGCTTGCAGCAGGAAGATGGGAGAGAGGCTGTTGTTGGTTTTGTTATGCGCTTTGGAATCGGCCTTTTCGGCTGCTTTCTTCAAAGAGCTGACAGCCTTGTCGAGCTGGTTGACGTGCGCATAGGCATTTCCTAAAGCAGCCAATGCAGCAGGACTCACCATGGCATCGTTGGCAGGAGAATAGGCATCGAGGAATTTTACGGCCTCATTCCATTTGCCCAAGTTAGCATAGCACAACCCCGCATAAAGGTTGGCGAGGTTGGCAGCATCGGTACCGCTGTAATCAGAAGCAACCTTGAGGAAACCTGCAACGTTGGCGCCATCGCCATTGAGCGCCTTGTCGAACATCTCCTGGTTGAAGTACTCCTGTGCTGCGCCAAGGGCGGTACTAGCCTTGTCCTCACGAGGTGCGGAGAAATAGTTCTTGTAGCAGAATACGCCTACAACAAGGATGATTACTGCCACTACTGCACTCACGATGGGCTTCTTGTATTTTACAACGAAAGCCTCTGAAATGTTGAGCACCTCACTTGCGGGTGCCTGTTCTTTTTTGTTTGTCATTGCTGTTTATATGTTTTTTTTGTTTTTATCTTTTTCATGCTTCTGAACCGCTTTATAGCGGTGTGCGCATATTCCTTGCAAAATTACTGATTTTATCTCACATGCTGAAATTTATGACTTACTTTTTTCGTTATTCATGATAAAAGGTGTAACTTTGCATGGAAATAATAGTCAAGAAACCAGACTTTCACCCTCAATAAACAGACGGCATGATACTGAACAGAATCTCTATTGTAAACTATAAAAACATTCGGGAAGCAACCCTCAATCTCTCGCCCAAAATGAATTGTTTGATAGGGCAGAACGGAGAGGGGAAAACGAATTTCCTTGATGCCGTCTATTATCTTTCTTTTTGTCGGAGTTCCTTCACACCCATCGATTCGCAAGTTATTTCACACGATCAGGATTTCTTTGTCTTGGAAGGCTGCTATACGGATGAACAGGGCGGGCTGGATAATATTTATTGTGGCATGAAGCGAGGGGTGAAAAAAGTGTTCCGGCGAAATAAGAAGGCATATCAGCGTTTGGTGGAACACATTGGACTTGTGCCTTTGATTTTCGTATCACCTTCAGACACTTGTTTGATAGAGGGTGGCAGTGAGGAACGCAGGCGTTTGATGGATGTAGTGATTTGCCAATACGACCATGCTTATGCTGATGCGTTGATGCGTTACAACAAGGCGTTGCAGCAACGGAATGCTTTGTTGAAACAGGAAACAGCCCCCGATCCTGCCTTGTTGGAAATATGGGAGGAGGAAATGGCGCAACATGGTGAACTTATCTATACGAAACGAAATGCTTTCGTGGAAGAATTGGTTCCTGTGTTCCAGCGTATCTACCAACGCATTGCGGAGAACAAGGAGCAGGTGGGGTTGCATTATATTTCACATTGTCAACGCGGACCGCTGCTCGATGTGATACAGCGCGATAGAGCGCGTGACCGTGCTATTGGATATTCATTGCACGGGGTGCACCGTGATGATTTGGAGATGACCTTAGGCAATTATCTGATGAAACGAGAGGGCAGTCAGGGGCAGAACAAAACATTTGTCTTGGCCTTGAAACTTGCCCAGTTTGATTTCCTGCGACGCACGGTTTCTTCCACGACTCCTATCTTGTTGTTGGATGACATCTTCGATAAGTTGGATGCCCGCCGTGTGGAGCAGATTGTGAGATTGGTGGCAGGTGAAGATTTCGGTCAGATTTTCATTACCGACACCAATCGCGACCATTTAGACAGAATATTGCATCACAGCGGTTTTGACTATAAGCTCTTTACGGTGGAACAAGGAAATATTTGCGAAAGAAAGGAGGCGTGACACAACTATGTTTAAGCGGAGTGTATTGCCCATTGACGACTTGCTCAAGAAATTTTTGAGAGAACAGGGATTAGAGACGCCTTTGTTGCAGAAACGTTGTATAGATGCGTGGGAAACGGTGGCTGGAAAAACCGTGACGCGTTATACAACGGAAAAGTTTATTCGCAATCAAACGCTGTTCGTGAAAATCACCAATCCGGCTTTGCGACAAGACCTCAGTATGATGCGTAGCCAATTGGTAAAAAGACTGAATCAAGAAGTGGGCGCCATGGTGGTAACGGAAATAAGATTCTACTGAAATGTTTATAACACCTCGTCCATCGCAATGTCGTGAATGTTGGTAGGTACATGCGATACCTTCTGGAAATCAAAGCACAATCCAATTTTATAGGTATGGGTAAGAAGAGGAAGAAAACGGTCGTAATACCCTTTGCCCCGACCCAATCGTTGTCCCTTTGTATCAAAAGCCATACCAGGAATAACAGCCACCTCTATTTGATTGTAGTGTGTGAACAGCGCCCCCGTAGGTTCATAGATGTGGAAAGCACCCTCTTGCATGGGGTCGTTGGGCGAAGTAGTGCGAAGCACCATACTTCCTTCGCCTGTGACAACGGGCAGAAGAATCGTTTTCCCTTCCTGCAGCAACTGTTGGATGGCATGGCGAGTGTTCACCTCATCGGGAAGTGAGGCATAGAGCATGATGCAATGGGCCTGCAGTATGCGAGGGTGTTGCAGCAGTTTCCCAATGCTTGCAAGCGACAGTTTCTCCAGTTGCTCGGAGGTAAATTGCCGCTTGCGTAAGCGCATTTCTTTCCTTAATTCCTGTTTGTTCAGCATCGCTCCTCCACGTT
>CAMAMZ010000141.1 GCA_945837185.1 uncultured Bacteroidales bacterium
GCGAGGGGAGGATATAAGCGTTGCTTATCCGATAATCCATTTGGAGAAAGGAAGATAGCTGATGACCTTTGATGTAACATAACAACTGATGAATGTGCAGAGGGCTATGCACGGAATGGCCACAGAGACATGCATGACTGGTACCAAAAGTGATGAGAAGAATACCAGATAAAACATGTGCATGAGATACATGCCATAGCTCAACTTGCTGATGTCGTTGATGAGCGGAAAGCCCAAAGTGGGCTTGCTGATGGTGCTCAACAAGAGGAACATGCCGAAGGTGAGTAGAAGTACGTTGGGCGTGCAGAAACTCCATGCTATCTCTACCTCAATAGGCTGTTGCTCAACGCCAATCTGAATTTGCAGATAGAAACTGAGGATGGTAATAATAGCACTCGCTACCACACAGGGTATGCCCACCTTGATACGTTTAGCGTTCGACCACTTGATGTGGAAACGAAGATAGTGGCCAAGCACTAAATAGCCTATGTAGCCGGCAAAGGGAAAGAGCATGTGGTAGGGATTCCACCACACTTGTCCGAACACATCCATGCCAAAACGATTGAAAAATGGCATGGTGGTGCTCAATAAAAACAAACCTAACACAAACTGCTCCTGCCGCTTGCTGGCTTGGCGGAGCCATGGTGAAAGGATAGGTATGAGCATATAAATACTTAGCAGCGGATAGAGGAACCACATGTGGCCCGCTGCACCCGGAAAGTTGAGCGGCACATAAAATAGGTCGCTAAGTGCCTGTTCCACACTCGTACCACCCCAAAGAAGGGGCAACACGCTGTAGAGCACAAGAAAACATACCATAGGCGGAACGATGCGCTTGCCACGTCTTACAAAGAAGGAACGCCACGAAAGGCCCTCCTGCATGGGGCATAGCAAATAGGCTGAGGTTATCATAAACAAGGGCACACTCATACGGCAGAAGCCATCAAAAACCGATACCCATAAACGGGCGTCGGCCGAGGTTATCTTACTCACCACATCAACCATTTCGCCAACGGGAGCATCTGCCGCCGCACAGAGGTAGTAGTTTTCAGAAGCATGCACTATCATAACCATGAAACAGGCTACAACGCGCAGATAGTCAAGAAAATAAATACGTTCTTTTTCCATGATGTTTTTTTCTATGTGCTGTAAGTATTCTTTATGTTTTGCTTAGGCAGAAGCGGGTGGGATGCTATACCCTCCGATTGCAAAGGTATATAATTTTCTTATATTGACAACAATTAGCACTATGTTTTTTGCACCATGAGGGAGAAGAAACTTCTTTGTTGACCTATGGAAAATGACAAAAAACTGCAAAAGTTGCGATTTATTTGTGCTAAAAAACATCTTCTTTATTTTTTTTATTATTTTTGCAGTATAAAGCCATACGTTTGCAACCAAGCATAAAAAACACATGCTTCGGAAACTACGTATCTAAGCCATACGTTTGCGACCAAGCATCTATATCATGCTAATAATATCTTTATAAACATACTAAAAATCAATATGATGAAAAAGAAGAACTTTTGTGTATTGCTTACAGCCGGTTCCCTGTTGCTGACAGGTTGTGGTGTGAGCAGCGAAAAGGGGAAGCTCGTCGAGGCGCTGAACCAAGCCTCGTGGCAAGGGTCGGAATGGATTTCCGTTGTCAATGCCCCTATTGTTACCAATACCGTGAACGATGGCAGTCGTGCTGCCGATGGAGCCAATTGGTTCGTGTCGACCGTGAAGAACCCAAAGAAAGTGGTTTCAGCCAAGTGGATGACATCGGGGTTGGGCATTTACCACTTGCAGGTGAATGGCGTTGCCGTGGGTAATGAGGTCTTGAAACCAGGATTCACCCATCCACAAAAAACGAAACGCTCCTTCACCTACGATATAACAAAGTTGCTCAACACCAAGGCGGGTGCTGATAACGTGCTCTCGGCACAGGTTACCCCCGGATGGTGGGCCGACAAGATTGTTACGCCACCCAAACATAAAGGTATGGTGGGTCGCAAGTGTGCCTTCCGTGGTGTGCTCGAGCTCACCTATGCCGATGGCACCACCCAATGCTTCGGCACCAATACTCAGAACTGGAAGGCAGGTATAGCCGGACCGGTAAAGCATGCTGCCATTTTTGATGGTGAGAACTATGACGCCCGCGAACTGCCGGGTTATGCCACACCTGCCAAGCTCACCACGCCTGAGGTGAACAACGAGTTTAAGGGCGACATTCTGCCTACGAACGGAGCGGAAGTTTATATGCGCGAAGATCTGACGTTGAAACCTGTGAAAACCTATGTGTGGGAAAGCATAGAAGGAGCCAATGCCGACGAATATGGCAAGGTTGTGGTGAAGCGCGAATACAAAACAGGCGAGAAGATTGTGCTGCAACCCGGTGAAAACCTTGTGGTCGACTTCGGACAGAATTGTGCTGCCGTGCCTTCGTTTGTGTTCCAGGCCAACGAGGGAACAAAGCTCAACTGCGTGATGGCTGAGTTGCTGAACGATGGCAATGGCGCCAAGAAACGTGGCATGGACGGACCCGAAGGTAGCGTGCATCGCCTCAACCTGCGCATTCCGCAAGAGGGTATGTTCATCAACTACACCTTTGCCAACAGCTCAAAGCCTGTGGCCTATCGACCCACCTGCACCTTCTTCGGCTATCGCTTCGTATCGGTATCGGCCACGGCTCCTGTAACCATTCAAAGCATACACTCTGTGCCCGTTTCATCCATCTCAAAAGACATGGAAATCGGTACCATCACCACCGGACATGCGGGTGTGAACCAGCTCATTTCCAATACCATTTGGGGCCAACGCTCAAACTATCTGTCGGTACCCACCGACTGTCCGCAACGCAACGAACGTGTGGGATGGACGGCCGACACACAGGTGTTCTCCGAAACCGGCACTTTCTTTGCCCACACCAAAGCGTTCTTTCACAAATGGATGCGCGACATGCGCGACACACAAAGTCCTACAGGAGGATTCCCAGGAGTGGCTCCCTTGGCACAGTATGGAGCCGAACCTACTTCTATGATGCGCCTGGGGTGGTGTGATGCCGGAGTAATCGTGCCATGGGTGGTTTGGAAACAGTTTGACGACAAGGCTATAATCGACGAAAACTGGGAGGCCATGGAGAAGTTTATGAACCATGTGAATGAAACCAAATACGACCATCATGCCCTCAAGAATGAGAATGGCAACTACCAATGGGGCGACTGGCTAAGCTACGAACCGCTGGAATCGTGTGGTTGGGGCATTTACAAATATCCCCGCAGCAAGCGTGTGGTTCAGGCTGATGCCTACGATTATTGGAACTATCTGAGTGCCTGCTACTGGGCGATAGATGCGGGCATGATGCGCGACATGGCGCAGGCCACCGGGCGAGATGCTGCCAAATATGCGCAAATGGAACAAACTGCCAAGGATTATCTGCGCAAAACGTTCTTCAACGCCGATGGCACTTTCAAGACCAAAATCCTCAACACCATGCAAACGCCTGCTCTCTTCGCTTTGAAGAACAAACTGGTTGATGGGGCTGTAAAAGAAGCTATGATAGCACGCTTGCGCCAAAACTTCAAGGAGCATGACAACTGTCTGCAGACGGGCTTCCTCGGCACTTCCATCCTCATGCCTACACTCTCCGAAAATGGCATGACCGATGTTGCCTACGAACTCCTCTTCCAACACAAGAATCCAAGTTGGCTCTATTCCATCGACAATGGTGCAACTACCATTTGGGAGCGTTGGAACAGCTATATGCTCGACAAGGGTATGGGACCGAAGGGTATGAACAGTTTCAACCACTATGCTTATGGTGTGGTGTGTGAGTGGATATGGAAAACCGTGGCCGGTATTGCTGCCGATCCTGCCAAACCTGGTTTCAAGCACATCATCATGAAACCCATTCCCGACAAGCGTTTGGGCTTTGTGAAGGCCACTTACCAATCGGAAGCCGGTTGCATAGAGAGCGAGTGGAAATATAAGGGCGACAAATGGATATGGCGTTTTACCGTGCCCAAAGGGGCTACAGCCTCCGTTACGCTTCCGGGCGAAACAACTTCGAAAGAGTATGAGGCGGGCACCTATACCATAGAGCAATAACGGGCTGGCTTGCTGAAAAAGCAGGCCGGTTGTTAACCTGCCCATAAAAAGAAACTACCGGAGGCATGCAAACTCAAGGTTGCGCCTCCGGTAGTTTGTTATAAAGAAGCTTATAGAATTTCATCCTT
>CAMAMZ010000142.1 GCA_945837185.1 uncultured Bacteroidales bacterium
TGCCAAGTGAACGCTCTTCCTCTGTTTGTTTGTGGTTGGCACCACCAAAGAATTTCTCAATCTTCACCTTACGCTGCAACTGCATCATACCATAAAGAATGGCCTCAGGGCGCGGTGGACATCCCGGGATATACACATCGACAGGGATGATTTCATCAATTCCCTTTACCACATGGTAACTACCCTTAAAAGGACCTCCCGAGATGGCACAGCCACCTACAGCAATGACATACTTCGGTTCAGCCATCTCATCGTAAAGACGTTTCAAAGCAGGTGCCATTTTACTGGTGATGGTACCCGCACACATAATCAAGTCGGCCTGTCGGGGAGAGTTACGCGTTACCTCAAAACCAAACCGTGAGAAGTCGTAACGCGCACATCCCACAGCCATAAACTCAATTCCACAGCACGAAGTAGCAAAGGTGAGCGACCACAAAGAGTTGCTTCGACCCCAGTTAATCAACTGGTCAAGATTGCCAAGAACAAGGTTCACACCACCTTCATTCAGTTCATCGGCCATCTTTTCCAGCGTGCCGTTGTCTTTCCACTCATCATAGGGAATAGACTTGATAGTAGGCTTTCTTACTTCCATTCCAACGCTCCTTTCCGCCAAGCATAGGCCAGGCCAAACACTAAAACAAGCAGGAAGAAGCCGATACTAACCATGGCCATCGGTCCAAACTGCTTGACTACAACTGCCCAAGGATAAAGGAACATGGTCTCGATGTCGAACACCAAAAAGAGAATGGCGAAGAGATAGTAGCCGACATGTACCGGCAACCAAGAGCTTCCGTGTGTAGGAATACCACACTCAAAAGGTTCGCCTTTCACCGGGTTGTACGAGCGCGGACCGATGAGCTTTGCGATGGCATAAGCAGCCACCACCAAGGTTACAGCCGTTAGCAATACGGTAATCAACAAAGTGAAATTCATAATAATATAACGTTACTTAATGATAATTATCTTAAGGTAGACGCAGCGAAGCTGTATCACACGTGCAAAGTTACGATATTTTTTTCATAACTTTGCTCTTTATTAACGAAAAATATCGGGTAACGCTACACTTTATTGCCACGTTGCAAGGATTGGCTTGCCTTTTTTCTTGGCTACAGCGGGGTTTTACACTGCTTACACAAAGGGAAGTCCCATTTGCTGTCCATCATTGGCCACTTTCCGCATCACGCCATTTTCAATCACAAAAAACTCACCGTAAATCGTTTCGTTGCCATTGTCGCCATACAGATAGGTTCCATCCGGGAAAACATAAAACCGATGGAGTGACGACTTGCTATCGGGCATGGCTATCTCATCATATATCTTCAAGCCATCCACTTGTTGGTCTTTGCAGAGGTAGTAATGCGGAAGAATCTGCACATCGGTGAGACCTAATCCCCGGAGATAGCGTGCGTAGTTCTTGTCGACAGCCTCTCCGGGTTCTTCCGGTTGTGCATATACGATACGGGCACAATTCATGCTGCCGGCAGAGATGCCCAACACCACTCCCGAGAAGTTACGTATGAGCTGAGGCAGGTGCACATCATGCAAGAAGGCATTCTGCGTAGGTACATGCCCGCCACCAAGAATGATGAAATTGCTTGTTGCCACAAGCTCTGCTGTATAAGGAGCAGTGCGACGGTCGAGGAGCACATATTCCTCAAATTCCAATCCTGCATCTTCAAAGGCCTGACGCATGCAATTTGAGCAATGATCGCTGAAAGCGGCATCATCGGGATGGGTCGTAACAAACAGGCAACGGATGGGTGCGGTAAGGGCAGCTGACAAGTTATCAAAAAAGCCATTGGCTGGATTGATGGCACCATCCATTGACACGCTGGGACTACTCGTGAGGAAATATTTCATAAAAAAAATTGGCTCTATTCGTAAATCATTTCTAAAAATTGTTTGCAAAGTTATATTTTTTTGTTAGTTTTGCAAACAAACTGATGCTAAATTTGGGTAATTATTGATGAATATGAAGAATTTTATTTTTATTTCACCTAACTTTCCAGAAAAATACTGGCAGTTTTGTGACGAATTGCAGAAAAATGGCGTGAGGGTACTTGGTATCGGTGATGCGCCCAGCAACGGACTGAGCGCGGAACTGAACAGGTCGTTAACGGAATACTATCACGTTGATAACATTGCTGATTACGACCAAATGTATCGTGCGGTTGGCTACTACGCCTGGAAATACGGACATATCGACTGGATAGAATCGAACAATGAGTTTTGGCTTGAAGTGGATGCCAGATTGCGTACGGATTTCCATGTTACTACGGGTGTGAACCTTGATGGCATTGAAGCCTTCAAAGAGAAATCGGAGATGAAGAAATACTATGCCAAGGGTGGAATCCGTACGGCACGACAGCTAAAGGCTTCGGAAGGACTGGAAGCAGCACGGCGATTTGCTATTGATGCCGGCTATCCCTTATTTGCCAAACCGGATGTGGGTGTAGGAGCAGGAGGTGCTCATAAGTTGGATAATGATAGTGCTTTGGAATCATTCTTCCTCCACACTCCGCAGGTGGAATGTTATGTTATCGAGGAGTTTGTGACAGGTGACATCTGTACCTATGATGCTGTGATTAACTCTAAGGGACAGCCCTTGGTGGAATCGATGTGTGTTTGTCCGCCGAGCATTGCTGATATTGTAAACAACAATCTCGACTCTACTTATTATGTAGAAAAGAACATGTCGGAGAATCTGCGTTTCTGGGGAAGAAGAACTGTTGAAGCCTTTGGTGTGAAATCACGTTTCGTTCACTTGGAATTTTTCCGACTTAACAAAGCGCACAGAGGTTTGGGTGAGATTGGCGACTTCGTTGCACTGGAGGTGAACATGCGACCGGGTGGTGGCTATACGCCTGACATGATAAACTATGCCCACAACATTTCTATGTTCAAGATATGGGCCGATATGATAGCCTTTGACTACCGCACCACACCCGACCCGCATGATGACTACTTCTGCGTGTATGCCGGCAGAAGAGACAATGTGGAATATGTTATTGACCATCAGGGCATGCTTGCCAAATACAGCTATGCGATGATGATGTCGCCCCGCATAGACAAGGCCTTGTCGGGTGCCATGGGTGACCAAGCCTACATAGCTCGATTCAGAACTGAAGAGGAGCGAGACGCATTCCTCTTTGACGCATGCAACAGACGATAATATAAACAACAAGAGTATTGACAGAAAACTAAGATTACAATTCAAACAATATGCACGTAGAATACCACAAGTGGTGGAGCCAACAGCTCAACCGAGATATGGAATACAAAGTTTTCGGACACGACGGACAGGCGTTACTGGCGTTTCCTTGTCAGGACGGCCGCTATTATGATTGGGAAAATTATGGCATGATAGGTGTTCTTGCACCCTTCATTGATGCGGGTCGCCTGAGGGTGATTTGTGTTGACGGTATAGATTGGGAAACATGGTCGAACAAGGGAGGCGACAAGCGGTGGCGTATTGAACAGCAGGAAAGATGGTTCAAATATGTTACCGATGAGCTCCTGCCCAACATTCGGCAGAACGACCAACAAATGTTTATGACTTCCGGTTGTTCTATGGGTGGATTCCATGCTGCCAACTTCTTCTTCCGACGCCCGGACTTGTTTAATGGTATGGTTGCGCTGAGCGGTCTTTATCACGCTGCGTATGGTTTTGACGGATATATGGATGGCTTGGTTTACGAGAACTCACCCCAGGACTTTCTGCAGCAAATGCCTTCCGACCACCCATGGATGGAGGCTTACCGCAGGAGTAAGATTGTGTTCTGTGTAGGTCAAGGCAGATGGGAAGATGACTTGTTGTGGAGTACACGAGAAATGGACCGCATTCTGAAGGAAAAGGGTGTGAACAACGCCTGGTTCGATTACTGGGGTTATGACGTTGACCATGACTGGCCTTTCTGGCGTCGCCAACTTCCTTATTTCATGAGCAAGATTCTTAACTGATTAGTTCTTGTTACAATAGAACATCGTTCCCACATATAAAATGAGGGGTGCGAAAAATCGGCAAAGCGTATCTTATAGATACACCTTGCCGATTTCGCATATTGGCAGAATGTGGTTTCTTGGTTTTAAGTATAAGCATACTACGGAACAGATGAAAAAGAGTGAGGATACTTTGCCATAGATCTTTCAAAGTTCCCTTTTTGCTACGTGCTGCGCACGATGATTACTCGTTCTGCACTCGTTGTTCTCCACGATT
>CAMAMZ010000143.1 GCA_945837185.1 uncultured Bacteroidales bacterium
TAACATAAAAAGCAGGCTTTTGCTACTTATTTTAGCAAAATGTTGGTAAAAAAGTGAAAAGTAGGTCGTAAACTACAGTCACAACCCTCCATAAATTAAAGTGTGGTCCGCCTGTATTTTGCAATAAAAAAAAGCGTTAAATAGCGGTTATTCATGAAAAAAAAGTAACTTTGTAGATAAATTGTAACTATTCGACAGATGAAACCATCTTCTTCCTTGCAAGCCCTTATGCGCCAGCGCATCCTGTTGCAGATGGAGTATGCGGCAGAGAAAGCCGCATTCCAACAGCAAACAGACACGTTGGGTGTGGCCAGACAGGTGAAACGAGGAGATGCCTGGTTTCCCTTACGAATAGGTCAGCGTTTTTACAATGCGCTCAACCAGCCTGCCATGGAAGTGTGGCGTACAGCCGATACCGACATCACCCACAATTTTGAGCCCGGCAGAAGTATCACCTTCTTCCGTGTCGTTTCAGCAAAGCCTTCCACAGCCCCCACACTCCATCACTATCGCTTCACCGCCACCGTTTCGTATGTAGAGGGCGACAGAATGGTGGTTGTGCTGCCCGACCATGCCGTGGCAGCCGACCTTGCAGGCGCCACCACCCCCATAGGGTTGCAATTGTCATTTGATGAAACCACCTATAAGCTCATGTTCGAAGCCCTCGATGGCGTGCAGAAAGCCGACAACAACCGGTTGGCCTATTTGCGGGAACTCTTCTACACCGAGGCACCGGCAGCCCGCCTTTCCTTGCCACCCCTCCACCTACCCTGGCTGAATGCCTCTCAGGAGGAGGCCGTCAACGAAGTGTTGTGTGCCAAAGATGTAGCGGTGGTGCACGGTCCTCCCGGTACAGGTAAGACCACAACCTTGGTTGAAGCCATCTACGAAACGCTACATCGTGAGATTCAAGTGCTTGTGTGTGCGCAAAGCAATACCGCTGTCGATTGGATAGCCGAGAAGCTTGTTGACCGTGGTGTGCCGGTGTTGCGCATAGGCCATCCCTCCAAGGTGAACGACAAGATGCTGTCCTTCACCTACGAACGACGTTTTGAGGCCCATCCCGACTACCCCCAATTATGGGCCATCCGCAAGGCCATCCGCGAATTGCGAGGTCAGTCGCGCCATCATGACGGTGGCCGGCATGAAAAAATAGCCCGGCTCAAAGACAGAGCTCAGGAAATAGAGTTCCGCATTCGCAACACCCTGTTGAGCGAAGCCCGTGTGGTGGCCTGCACCCTTGCAGGTTCCGCCTCACCCCTGTTGGCGGGTGAACGTTATGCCACCCTTTTTATCGATGAGGCCGCCCAGGCTTTGGAAGCCGCCTGTTGGATTCCCATGCATCGTGTGTCGCGTGTGGTGTTGGCAGGCGATCCTTGCCAGCTGCCCCCCACCGTAAAGAGTGTGGCAGCCTTGCGTGGCGGACTTGCCGTTACCCTCATCGAACGCCTTGTAGCCCATAAGCCGGAGGTGGTAACCCTCTTGCGCACCCAATACCGTATGCACGAAGCCATCCTCCATTTTCCCGGCAATTGGTTCTATCACGGGCAGGTGCTCTCCGACCCCTCTGTCCGCCACCGCAGTATCTTAGACTATGATTACCCCATAGAGTGGATTACACCTTCGGAACTGTCGGACGATGCCCCTGCAGCCTGTCGCGAACAATATGTGGGCGAAGGCTTTGGGCGTATCAACCGTGGCGAGGCAGCCCTCACCTTGCGCGTGTTGCAACACTATTTGGAAAAGATAGGAAAGGAGCGTGTGTTGCAGGAACACATTGATATAGGTGTCATCTCACCCTATCGTGCACAGGTGCAATATCTCCGTCAGCTCCTGCGCAACCAAGCCTTTTTCAAACCCTACCGTCACCTTATCAGTATCAATACCGTTGATGGTTTTCAGGGGCAGGAGCGCGACATTGTGCTTGTGTCGCTTGTCCGTTCCAACGAACAGGGGCAGATAGGTTTCCTCAGCGATTTGCGTCGCATGAATGTGGCCATGACGCGAGCCCGCATGAAACTCATTCTCTTAGGCGATGCCCCCACACTGTCGCAACACACCTTCTATCGTGCGTTGCTGACGTATATACAAGCCTTGCGGCACAAGCCCATCCCCCTTATCGACGATTCAAAAACAATATGTTGACGATTATTCATCTTATTAACTTTTATAAACCATGATTAGTAAAGCATTCCTATTTCTTTGTATGCTGCTCTTGAGTTGCCGACTCTCCGCAGCCGAGGTGCATCACCTTCATGTGAAGAAGGCAGCCGATTTTGCAACCGTCATCCGTCAAGCCCGCCAGTGGCCTGCTTGCGATACCGTTTACGTGCATGTTGCATCCGGCACCTATCACCTCACAACCCCCATCCTGTTTACCGAACACGACACCACCCCCATGGTCTTTGTAGGCGAAGGTAAGCGTCCTGTCATCAGTGGCGGAATGCGCCTCACGGAATGGGAAAAGACCCCTGAAGGCTGGTGGCGTTGCCATGTGCCCGATGTAGTGCGCTACGGCTGGCGCTTTGAGCAACTCTATATCAACGGTCGTCGTGCCGTGCGTGCCCGCACACCCAACACCGGTTTCTGGCAATTAGACAGTGTGCACGAAGCCAAACCCAAGAGCGACGAACGATTCCCCCCTGTTTCCACGCTCACCGTCTATGCACCTCCCTCCCAGATAGCTTTATTGCGCGACATTCCCGAGTCGGAACTCGAACAGGCCTTGGGCGTGTGCTTCTATAAGTGGAACTACAGGATGATGCGCATTCTCCATGCCGAACCCAACAACAACCGTTTCTATAGTAGCGGACAAGGACAGTATCCCTGGAATCCCGTCAAGAAAGGTTCCCGCTACTACTTTGAGAACCTGCGAAGTGCCTTAGACAATCCCGGCGAATGGTACCTGGATTCCGATGGCACCCTCCTTTATATCCCCCTGCCCGGCGAAGACCTCAGCACAGCCGAAGTCTATGCCCCTGTGTTGCGGCAGGTAGTCAGCATCCGAGGCACAGCCCGTCAGCCGGTGAGCCATAAAACATTCCGCAACCTGTGCTTCACCCATACAGCTTTCTATACGCCCATCAAAGGCTCCATACCCAATCAGGCAGCCGTTGAAGTAGATGGTGCCATTCAAATGGACCATGCCCGCCACATCACCTTCGAAGACTGTGAGGTGCAGCACACCGGCAACTATGCCATGTGGATTCGCAGCCAGTGTTACGACAATCGTGTCGTCCATTGCCACTTCGCTAATTTAGGAGCCGGTGGTATCAAGATAGGCTGTGATGTATTGCCGAAAGAAGGCGAGGAAGTTACAGGCCGCAACGAAGTAGACAATTGCATCATCCACCATGGCGGTTATGTGCATCCCTCTGCCGTGGGTGTCGCCCTGCTTCACACCGCACACAACCGCATCACCCATAACGAGATAGCCGACCTGCGCTATTCGGGTGTTTCTGTAGGATGGGTATGGGGCTACGCCTACAGTCCTTCTGTCGACAATCTGGTTGCCTACAACCATATCCACCATTTAGGTTGGGGTTTGCTTTCCGACATGGGAGCCATCTACACCCTCGGCACCTCGCCCGGCACACGCATCATCGGCAATGTGGTGCACGACATCTATACCTACGATTATGGCGGGTGGGGCATCTATACCGACGAAGGCAGCACAGGCATCCTCATTGAAAACAACCTCGTTTACCGCACCAAGAGTGGAGGGTTCCATCAGCATTTCGGTCGCGACAACATCGTCCGCAACAACATCTTCGACAACGCCATACTCCAGCAGCTGCAACTCACCCGTGCAGAAAAGCACCGTTCCTTCACCTTCCAACATAACATCGTGGCCACCAATCGAGGCAAGATGTTCAGGGGAGCATGGAACAAGGGCATCATAGATAGGGATTACAATGCCTACTTCCATCATCAAGACGAGCAGCCCGACTTCTTGGGCATACCCTTTGCCGAGTGGAAGAAAAAATATGAGCCCCATGCCGTGTATGCCGCAGCCCCCTTCCGCAATCCTGCAGCCGGCGATTATCGCCTCACCCACCTCAAACTCGCCAAGAAGATAGGTTTCAAACCTTTCGATTACAGCAAGGCAGGTGTGTATGGTTCTGAGGAATGGAAGGCCAAGACCACCCTTTCGCCCGAAATCCTTCAGGCCTATGTCGAAATGCAGAAAGCCGCGAAGTAAT
>CAMAMZ010000144.1 GCA_945837185.1 uncultured Bacteroidales bacterium
GCAGTGCTGAAATTGCTGTTCGGTTTGCAGGAACTGCTTTTCCACCTCATTCACTGGCTTATATGGACGTTGCCCCTGGGCATTCTCGCCTTCTCGGCACAACTGGCTTCGCAGCTGACGGCGGGCGTGGCTGCTGAGTCGCTGGGCAAGTATATCCTTGTGATCATAGGTGGCAACTGCATACAGTTCTTTGTTGTTCTGCCTCTGTTCCTCCTTGCACGCGGACTCAATCCGGTGCATGTATTGTCGAAGATGATGCCGGCAGTACTGATGGCGTTGTTCACCAAGAGTTCAGCCGCCACACTGCCTGTAACCATGGAGACAGCAGAGAAACAGCTTGGCGTCAGTCAGCGGGTAGCGCGCTTCGTATTGCCCATCTGCACCACTGTAAACATGAACGGTTGTGCAGCCTTTATCCTCGTTACTTCGCTTTTCGTGATGCAGAATGGCGGTATTGAGCTCACCCTTCCCACCATGCTCCTATGGCTCCTCCTTTCAGTGGTGTCGGCCATAGGCAATGCCGGTGTGCCCATGGGATGTTTCTTCCTTACCCTCTCGCTGATGTCGGGCATCGGTGCGCCTGTTGCCATTATGGGCATCATTTTGCCGGTGTATACCATCATCGACATGATAGAGACCGCCGAGAATGTGTGGTCGGATTCTTGTGTGGCCGCCATGACCCACCATGATGTGAAATGAGGGCTCATATAATCCGCCAGACCTATTATATATGAGCCGCCAGACCTGCAACATGTGGCATGCACATGCCGAGCATAAAAAAACTCGTTGACCATCTTTAGTCAACGAGTTTAGAAGAGAGGGGTGGCAGATGGGACTCGAACCCACGACATTCAGAACCACAATCTGACGCTCTAACCAACTGAACTACAGCCACCATAAAATTGCTTAGTATCTCAAAGCGAGTGCAAAGGTAAGGAATTTCTTTTGAACCACCAAATAAATTCCCTCTTTTTTTCATTTAACAGCAAAAAAATCGGTTCACCCACCCTATAATGCTGTGCAGATGAACCGATTTCTATGCAGTTTATTTTGCCGGAGCGGCAGGAGCCTTTGGTGCGGCAGGAGCCTCAGCCGGAGCAGCAGGCGTTTCAGCCGGAGCAGCAGCAGGTTTGCTGGCACCAAATCCTTGTGTATTGACAGGATTGGTTGTTTCTGTTTGCACAGCGCCTTGCTCAAGCACACTTTGATCAGTTACGGCAGAGGGAGCAACATAAGCGCAGACAACGCTGATAACCACCATGGCTGCAGCCAATCCCCAAGTAAGTTTCTCTACTACATCGGTAGTCTTGCGAACACCCATAATCTGATTTGAAGAAGAGAACTGTGAAGAGAGGCCGCCTCCCTTTGATTCCTGAATGAGGACGATACCAATCATCAAGATAGAAACCAGTACGATCAGTACTACAAATAATGTGTAAATCATCTTGTTTAAATTTTACTATTTTATTCTTTTTTCTTTTCCTTTACTTTGTTTTTTCCGCATTCCCCATGCTACTGTTCAGCACCAATTTTTCAAGAAAACGGATTTGGTCTGCAAAGTAAGCATTTTTTTTCGGATAATTCAAATATAATCGCGTAATTATTTCCAAAGCCTTCTCAAATTTGCCCTGTTGGATATAAATTCGCGCTAATGTTTCCGTAAAATAGCTCTCATTAGACGGTTGTGTGCCCGTTTGCTCGTTTTCCAGTTCAGGCGTATATTCCGGCGTTTCCTTCAATTCAATTCTTCCGCTACCATTGGAAATAAAATTGTCAATCAATGCCTGTCCCTTCATCTGGGGTGCTGTAACCGTTTCCTCCTCATCTTCGCTATCGATGAGGAAACTAACATAGTCGATAGCAGCATCAGCGGGTGTAGGTTTGCGTTTGCGCTTTTCCTTGCTATCCTCTTCAACCGGTATGGTATCGAGAAAGCTATCGATGAGCGAGAGGGTGCGGTCAGCACGAGAAGAGGCAGATGCCACCTGCTGCCTGACACCCGTTTTCCTCACCTGATAGTGCGCAGCCTCTACCATATTGAAGATTACCTTGCGATCGGTGATATAGACAGCCGCCTTGCGCAGCTCTTCATTAAAAGCAGGGTCATGGAGCAGATACAGATTCTGCAACATGAGCAAACGCGCTGTTTGGTAATACGGATAATGCGCAACAAGTTTGCGGAGATCGTAAAGGGTCTCCTTGTCCATCTCTTCCGGATGATGAATCAGATGCGCTATATCCATGCTTACATTGTTTACCAGTTAGCCACCGTAGCATTGAAAATCTGCTCCACAAGATCTTTGATGATTTGTGTTACCAGTTCCTCCTGCACGGCATTCAGGCTTTGTGTTGTTTCGTAGGTTTGCGATGCCGAGAATTGCTTCTCGAAATCCTCCTTATGATTGGCATTGTTCGTGAAACGCACATTGACCGTGATGGTCAGCTCTGTTTGTGCCGAATAGCCTTCGCTCGATACAGATTTGTTGCGTTGTGTGTAGTTAACGATCTCTCCTTCAAGTTTCAAGTCGCCATTCCTCTTCACCTGCACGAGGCGTGTATGATTGGCATATTGGTCCTTGAGCGTATTGTTGAAAAGAGGTCCCATCGGTCCCCATACATAACTGCTTCGTATAGGGAAGTCGTTAATCTGAATTGTTTTTGTTTTGGTATAATCGATACTGGCGCCATTGAACTTATAGCTTACCGAGCACCCATGCGCGATGATTACAGCCGCCACAAAGAACAGGGAAACCAAACTGAGCGAGATTATCTTTTTCATTTGTTTGCACATTGACGGGTTTACATTGTTTCGTCATCATTCTTGCCATCAAGGCCATACTGACGTATTTTCCGATAGAGCGTGCGATCGGAGATGCCCAGCGTGGCAGCAGCTTTTTTCCTATTGCCCCCCGACATTTCCAAGGCCTTGATAATCATTTGCTTGTTTACTTTCAGGAGATTCAGTTCCTCACCAACATCGCCCTTTATCTCTTCCGCTATAGCCTCTTCCGCTTCGGGGCGCAGTGCTGCCGACCGAAGGGTGGGAGATGTGATGGTTTGATACTGCGAAGCAACAGGCTGCATGCTTTCCATACATCGGGCATCATCGAGTTGTTTGCGCAAAGAGTTCATCTCTCTCCGCAAATCGGCCACATTACCCCGCAACTCATACAGGATTTTATACAAGAGTTCCCGTTCGTTTTCATAAGAATGCGAACCGGCATGTGACACGGTTGCCAACTCCATGCTTTCCTGATCGCGCGGTATGAACTGTATCAGCATGTCGGCAGTAATTTCCCGTTCTCGACAGAGAATAGACATCTGCTCGGTGATATTCTTCAGCTGCCGCACATTGCCGGGCCACTTATAGGTGAGCAGCAACTGCTTGGCTTCGTCGTTGAGCGTTATTTTGGGCAAACGGTATTTCTCTGCCGTCTGCAAGGCAAAGAGCCGGAACAACAACAGAATGTCCTGCCCACGTTCACGCAATGGCGGCATTTGAATCGGAATGGTGTTGAGACGGTAATAGAGGTCTTCACGAAAACGCCCTTCCGATATGGCTTTGCGCATATTGACATTGGTGGCAGCCACCACACGCACATTGGTTTTGCGTATTTCCTGACCACCCACACGTATATACTCA
Organism: uncultured Bacteroidales bacterium; assembly: GCA_945837185.1. Lineage (GTDB taxonomy): Bacteria > Bacteroidota > Bacteroidia > Bacteroidales > Bacteroidaceae > Prevotella. The sequence goes on from CAMAMZ010000144.1 coordinate 3,644, forward strand.
CCCGTTTCCAACACACGAAGCAAACGGGCCTGTGTGGCAATAGGCAGTTCGCCCACCTCATCGAGAAAGATGGTGCCGTTGTTGGCTGTGCCAAAATAGCCTTCGCTCTCTCCTATGGCACCCGTGAACGAGCCTTTCTCATGCCCAAACAACTCACTATCGATGGTACCTTCGGGAATAGAACCACAGTTGATAGCAAAGAACTTTTCCCGCCGACGAGGTGAATTGTCGTGGATTACTCTCGGCACGATTTCCTTTCCCACACCACTCTCGCCAACAATCAACACAGATAAGTCGGTCGGTGCAACCTGAAGGGCCACATCGAGCGCACGGTTCAAGGCATCACAATTGCCAACAATATTGTACCGTTGCTTAATTCTTTGCAGTTCAGAAGTGTTCATTGGGTGACAAAGTTACACATTTTCTTCCACATATCGGCTTTTAGAGGTTGGAATTATGTTTTTTTTACGGGTCACCGGTAAAACCCTGTGCCAGTTTCTAATCACAAAAACCAGGATTTCACCGGTGAACCT
>CAMAMZ010000145.1 GCA_945837185.1 uncultured Bacteroidales bacterium
CTTAAGAAAGAAGCTATAGGGCTCTTACCTACAAGTTCAAGGCTTTCAAAAGAAGCTACAGGACTTTTACCTACAAGCTATAGGGCTTGGTCATAACAAGCCCGAATGCTTTACAATGTGAAGAAATAGAGATACTCAATTCTTTAATGATGAAAACGATACAAAGAAATATCTTGTTGAATCCAGGGCCTGCCACCACCACCGATAGCGTGAAGTATGCGCAGGTAGTACCCGATATCTGTCCGCGTGAGAGGGCGTTTGCCGATTTGATGAAACGCCTGCGTTCCGACCTGCTCAAGGTGGTGCACGCCCCCGAAGACCAATATACATCTGTGCTCTTTTGCGGTTCAGGCACCATCAACATCGACGTATGTGTCAACTCCCTGTTGCCCGCAGGCAAAAAAATCCTGGTGGTGAACAATGGCGCTTATAATTCCCGTGCTGTGGAAGTATGCGAGATGTATCATCTGCCCCATATCAACCTGCGGTTCAGCGTGTATGAGCAACCCAAGCTCGAAGTGATAGAACGCACCTTGCAGGAGAACGACGATATAGCTGTGGTGTATTGCTGTCACCATGAAACAGGTACGGGAGTGCTCAATCCTATTCGCGAGATAGGAGCATTAGCCCATCGCTATGGTGCCATCTTTGTGAGCGACACCACCTCTTCGTTGGGCATGATTCCGCTGGATGTGGTGCGCGATCATGTAGACTTCTGCATGGCGTCGGCCCAAAAAGGTTTGATGGCCATGACAGGCCTTTCCTTTATCATTGGCCGTACAGACCTCATCAAGGCCTCCAAAAACTACCCCACACGGTCGTACTACTGCAACCTCTATATGCAGTACGATTATTTTGAGAGGACCGGTGAAATGCACTTCACGCCTCCCGTACAAACCATCTATGCCACCATTCAGGCCCTGAAGGAATATTTTGAAGAAGGCGAAACTGCAAAGTTTGCACGCCACAGGGCTGTGTATGAAGCCATTCACCAAGGACTTGATGCCTTGGGATTTGAAACCGTCATCGACCGCAGTATAGAGTCGGGCTTGGTAGTTTCGGTAAAATATCCCGATCATGAGAACTGGGATTTCGAGAAAGTGCATGATTACTGCTTTGAGCGTGGCTTCACCATCTATCCGGGTAAAATCAGTACCACCAACACATTCCGCCTTTGTGCCTTAGGCAAAATCTATCCGCAGGACATAGAGGCCTTCTTCAAGGTGCTCAAGGAAGCCCTCGACTATTATCAAATCAAGTTGTAAGCACGTTATGCCCGCCTACGATATCAGAACCCTACAGTTGCGCATTCTCGACATCCTCGTACAGGTAGACCGAGTGTGCCGCTCCCATCAGCTCACCTACTATCTGGCAGCAGGAACCCTCTTGGGTGCTGTCAGACATAAGGGGTTCATACCTTGGGACGACGACATCGACATTGCCATGCCGCGTGCCGACTACGACCGCTTTGTGCAACATGCCCATGAGTGGTTGCCCGAGCCGTTAGAGTTTCTATGTGCGGAGCGCTATCCGGACTATCCCGGCAGTTTCGGTAAGGTGGTGAACAGTAATACCACCCTCATCGAACGCCAGCATCATGCCTATGTGGGAGGCATCTATATCGATGTGTTTCCCATTGATGGCATGACGGGGTGCAAGTTCATGCAACGCCTGCATTTTGTAAACTATAAGTTGTGCGACAAACTCATCTACCTGATTTGTCGCGACCCCTACAAGCACGGTCATGGCATACAGAGTTGGTTTCCCCTGCTCTGCAGGCGATGTTTCTCCTTAACGGGTGTAATGAAACACTTGCAAGCTTTGCAGCGCAAATACAGCAAGCCGCAAGCCAAATGGGTAGTAGACCACGACTTCGGCATGCGCGGCATCATGTCCCCCGAGGTGTATGGTACACCGCAACCCATCACCTTCGAGGGTGTCACCCTGCAAGGTGTAGCACAGCCCGACCGCTATCTTACCGCCCTTTATGGCGACTATATGACCATACCCCCGGGGCCGAAGCAGAAGCAGCACAATTTCTACTTCCTCGATTACGACTTGCCCTATCGGGCGTATGAAGACAAACGTGCATTCACAAAGACCCATTTTCAAAAGAAATAGTTCTACCGTCACCCACTTATGAGAGAAGAAAATAAAATTTCCGTAGTCATCAACACCTATAATGCCTCACGCTACCTGCGCCAGGTTTTGGATGCTGTGAAAGACTTCGACGAACTGGTTGTTTGCGACATGGAGAGTACCGACGACACGCTCGCCATTGCACGCGACTATGGTTGCAAGATTGTTACCTTCCCTAAGGGACAGCACACGATCGTAGAACCTGCCCGCAACTTTGCCGTGCAGAGTGCCACTCATCCGTGGGTATTGGTGGTAGATGCCGACGAAATCATCTCGCCCCAGTTGCGCCAGTATCTCTACCGCCGTATTGCGGAACCCAATTGTCCGGCCGGACTTTTTGTGCCGCGTATCAATAAGTTTATGGGGATGGACATCCGTGATTTTACCCCCGACTACCAGTTGCGCTTCCTGCGACGGGAGGGAGCCGATTGGCCCGTTTATATCCACGCCATTCCCAAGGTGGCAGGACCCGTTGAGCGCATCAAGGCCAAAGCCTATATGTATCATCTGATGGACGAAACGATGTATGAGAACATCAGCAAGCTCAACCAGTATACTGACAACGAGGTTGAAAAGAAAGCAGGTAAAGGCTATGATGTAGGCGCCTTGCTGTGGCGCCCCTTCTGGCGTTTCTTCCGCAGTTATTTCCTTGCCGGAGGCTTCCGTATGGGTAAGCGTGGCTTTATCAGGGCTTTGCTGGCGGCTGTATATCAATATGTGTTAGTGGCGAAAATTATGGAGCGCAGGATGCGCAATGAACAAGATGCAAAATTTTGAAAAGCCCACCATTATCCACCTTGTATTGAACAAAGAGTGGGGTGGAGGCGAGCAATATGTCTACGACCTCTGCCGTCATTTGCAGCAGGAAGGCTATCCGGTGTGGGTGGTAAGTCGCCCCGTGCCTGCTGTTATCCAACGCTTAGAGTCCTTGCATGCCCGTCTGATCACCCTTCCTTTGCGAGGTGTGCCCGATGTGTGGAGTGCATGGGCCTTGGCCAGATTGCTTCGGGAGGCACACAACCCTGTTATCCATGTTCACAATTTTAAGGCAGCTTTCATCGCAGTCTTTGCACGCACGCTTTCCGGCAGACCGGCACGGATTGTTGTTTCGCGCCATCTGGTGCGCAAAGGCAAGACAGGATGGCTCTATCGCTATCTCTATAAGCAGGTAGACCGCATCATTTTTGTGTCCCGTTTAGCCCAACGGCAATTCCTTTCTACGCGTCCGAAGATAGAGACGTCGAAACTCACCGTAGTGTACAACAGTATCATTCCCATTCCTACTGCTGCTCCCGATTCCCCATTGCGTACACAGTTTGGCATTGCTCCCGAAACACCCATCCTGATGTATCATGGCCGCTTGGCGGAAGAAAAAGGGCTGCGTGTGCTCCTCAAGGCGGTGGCACAGTTGCAGGATGTGCCTTATGTCCTCATGCTGATAGGGTGTGGAGATGCTGCCTTTGAAAACACACTGCAACACGACATCGCTACTTTGCACCTACAAGACAAGGTGCATCTGTTGGGTTTCCACGCCAATGTTTATCCCCTCATCCACCAATGTGATATAGGTCTTGTTCCTTCTATTGTAGCTGAAAGTATTTCTTTGGCTTCCTTGGAATATATGTCGCAAGGCAAGCCCATTGTGGCAACCAACAACGGTGGACAGGTGGAAATCATTGCGAATCAACGCAACGGCATCTTGGTGCCGCCCCATGACCCTACAGCCATGGCACAAGCCATACGCACCCTGTTGCTGCACCCCGACATGCGCCACAGCATGGGAACCCAATCGCTTCACGATTTCCAGCAACAACATTCCTATGCAGTCTTCTATCAACAAATCAAAAAGGTATATTTTCAATAGAGTAGGGTAGTAGAGAAGTGTTTTTTCGCGTGCGCAGCACGAAGCAAAAAGGGAACATCTAAACATAGACGTAAAAGTTTCTCCCCACTCTTTTTCTACTGAGCCGTATCCCCCGCTCATTTTCTTCTGAGCCTTGTGTAGGAGTGGGATGCAAACAAAA
>CAMAMZ010000146.1 GCA_945837185.1 uncultured Bacteroidales bacterium
TCGTAATCTTAACATAACGCAAATAGGCATCTGTTACGATGCCTATTTACTTGCTTATTTCGTGATTCCGTTGGGGTTCGAACCCAAGACCCACAGCTTAGAAGGCTGTTGCTCTAATCCAACTGAGCTACGGAACCGAAATTCGGGTGCAAAATTAATCATTTTATTTGAGATGACCAAATATTTCCTTATTTTTCTTTCTCTGACTTGATGCGTGTAGGCCAAAAGGACGACGCTAAGGTAGGGGCACATGAAAGGTGCCCTGGCAATAGGCTTCTAAAGGCACATGGTAGTAACCGCCTTTGTTTTGCGCAAATTCCATGAGTTTGCGGAAAGTGATGTTTTCGTTGAGCAGTGTAGGGTTGCCAATGAGCACAAGGTTTAACCGCGCCCGTGTGACAGCCACATTCAACTTGCGGTCGATGATGGTTCCATCTTCTTCAAAAACATTGTTTGTGAGGAAGTTAAGCTGATAGGGCTGTTGTACGGTGAATCCATAGATGATGTAGTCGCGCTGACTTCCCTGGTAGCGTTCAACCGTATCGATGGTGATGTCGTGCAGGCACGGAATATTGAACTTATCGATTTCGCTGCGTATGGTGGCTATCTGATTGCGGTAAGGCACGATTACGCCCACAGTTTCTGCTGTGTTGAAATGAGGGGAGGTAAGCTCGTAAACGGCATGCACCGTGGCTGCTATGAGCTGTGCCTCCATGCGATTGGTTTTTGAGGAGATGGATCGGGATGGGGGACATGCGGCAACGAAGTTGATGCGATGGGCTGTGAGCATGGTGATGATGCTGTTGGTCGATGCTTGGCGTAGGGTGGGAAGGAGCTGGTGGGGGAGCGGTACGATGTCGAGGCGGTTGCCATAGAAGGCATAATTGGCAAATGCGGCAATGTCAGCGTGCATGCGTCCTTGTTTGGTAAGCATATATACAAACCGCTCGTCGTAGCCATTGGGTGTTTTGAACTGTGTGAGCAAACGTTCGAACAGCGACAATCGGCAATCGGTGAGGTGAATTGCCTGAAGTTCAGGCTCGGTTACAGCCGATTCCTCTGCCGGCTGCTGTACAACAGCGGGCAACTGCTTGTGGTCGCCAATAAGTACGAATTTGTCTATCTGGCAACGATTGTTTTTCTGGGCACTTAACAAACCGATGAGATGCGGCTCGAGAATTTGCGATGATTCATCGACAATGGCAAGGCTGAAATGCTTGAGTTGCAACAACGAGGGGGTGGCATTCAAGGCTGCTGTAGTGCCACAGAACACCCTTACTGAGCGAATGAGCTTGAGGGCGGCATTGCCATCGCCCACAAGCGATAGTCGTGTGCTGAGCAGGTGGTCGCGATAATCGGGAGCGCATGACAGTTCCGAACCCAAGCGTATGAAGTCGAAAGCGGTGTTTTCTTGCTGCAAGCCTGCCAGTTTGCTGCATATCTCATCGACAGCACGGTTGGTGTAGGAAAGCAGCAATACATGTGTATCTTGTTCCAGCAGTTCCTCTTTCAGAAGATTCACAAGGCCATAGGAGGTTTTGCCCGTTCCGGGCGGACCGATAATCAAAAAGAGGTCTTGGGCCCTTTTGGCATGCTCTACAAGCGTATTGAAAGCACCATATTCTCCTTTGCGCTGTAGGGATGCGTCGTAGAGGGGTGCTCGTTGCAGGAGGAGCAGGTCGCGACGTGCTTTGGGAGCCGAGAGGAATGCATGCATGGCACTATAGAGCGTGTCGGCCGATGAGGCCAGCATGTCGTGCTCAATAGCCCAAAGAGTTCCCTCGGGCTTGTTGTCGATCGTTCTTCTGTCTGTTTGGCAGTTGCGCAATCGCAGTTCTACAGTGTGGGGGTGCAAGGCAACGATCGAGGCTCTGTGAACCATTTGGGCACAGGCATTGGGTACGCGCGTGTGGTGATTATAATTGTAGGGATAGAGAATAACGGTGTCGCCCACGCGGAAGTTAGTGGTGTCGGCCGATAGCTCTTCGCCCATATGCAGCGTGATACCGCTCACGTCGGTTTTATGCTGGTCGTCGAATTTGAATTCGGCAATTGTAAGGTTGTCATAAATGTTGCCGGCCAACTTCTTGTCGTCCAGCGTGTCAATCCATAGAGAAGCAAATCCCGAATCCTCCTTTTGCTTGTTGCCCATTTTGCTGAGCAGCTGTTCGTTTTCAAGGAAACGAAGGAAGCGCAGATAATATAGCCGTTCGAGTGGAGTGGCTGCGGCAATAGGGTTCAGCAGGGCTGAAAGCTGAGGTTTGATATAGTTTTCCCATAACCTTCCTGACAGCTTCTTTTGGTTCAGTTTGTCGGGAGTTAGGGTGGGCAGCAAATCCAACCCTTTTTTGGCATAAAGCATCTCGCTCCATGTGAGCAGGTTGCGCATTTTGATGGCCCGAAGCAGCAACAGTTGGTCGTTGCCCAAACGAATGAGTCCTTGGCTGTATTTTGAATACAGGAGCATGAGGTGTTTCAACTCTTCGGCATATTTGTGGAACTCATAGTTGAACAATGCCCTATATAATAAAAGTTGCACCTTGTGCGCCTCTTTCGGCATAGGGACGTTTGGGTTTGAGGCAGGTGCGTTGCCGTTCCCCCAAGCCCCCTTGCCCGACTTCTGCTCGATGATGGTTATGTTGTTGCCATCCTGATACAGAAAGTCGAGACGACCCTGAATGCCTAATACCTCGCTGAAAAACGAGGGTTCGAGAATAACGTTCTCTTTGCGGTAGCCTTCAATGGCATGGGCGAGATTGGTGCCAATAAGGTGCTGGATGTTGTGTTGCTGTTGCAGGGCTTCTTGTTTGAAACGAGGATAGTTGGCAATGAGTTCCTGACAAGCTATCATGCTGAGGGCGTTCTTGTTGACGTAAGTCTTCAAACTGTCGTCGAAGGATAGGGATCGGTTGTGAACAACGTCGTCGAGAAACTGCCCTGCGAGGTTTCCCAAATGGATGGGAAGGGTGTTGGCAGCGGGCTTAAGTTTATTAACAAGATGCACAAAGGGCGACTCGGCATAGGTTTCAAAACAACTGGCTATGGTGGTGATGTTTACAAGAAAATCGGGCTCCAAAATAATCAGTTCGGGCATGTAAATCTCTCCACGCTCATCCATGCGCACACGAACAAGGTTCAGTTGGGCGCCCTCCCACAGAATGGCCTTCAGATACGACCACTGGGCTTGTCCGTTCAACGTTAGCACCTTGTTGGCTTCGCCATAACATATTTGTAGCGTGGCGTTGTTTTCTTCTTCGGTTGCCCAAATGTAATTGTCATCCCAATGCACAACGACAACCCGCAATACCTGCTCCCCAATCTTGCCCCAAGAACTTTTCCTGTCTGCCAACGGGAACCATGCCTGCAGGGAGGTGGGTATGGCTTCCTTGCCACAAACATAGTGAACAAACAGGGTGATGGCCTTTAGGTTGTGTGGGAAGCGTGTGGAGAGTTCATTGGCGGAGACCTCTTGCTGGCTGTTGGGTTTGGGGAACACATCCTTGCGTGCCAGCTGAATCAAGTTGGCAATAGCGTGGGGGATGCCGTATTCTTTGATGCAATAATCTACTTTGGAAAAGAACCCCACAAATGCCATGGGGCAATCCATGATGGCCTGATCCACTGCGCGACGGAACACATGTCGGAGTATTTCGTATTTTTCTTTGTTGTCCTTCACCTGGGTGCAGGATTTTTCTAACAGCATGTAGAAGTTAGATGCTGTTTCGACAATGATCGATGTCCCCTTGTTAGAAATCATGCCATTGCCATGAGTCGTTTTTTTCTTGTCGTAGGGTGTGAACTGCATATAACCTTTCTTTCTGTATGCTGAATCTCTTTTTTAAAATAACTCGTGTAAAGTTACTGTGTTTTTATGAATTGAGCAAATATAGGGGAAGTTTTCAAATGAAATGCCTGTGTTATGCGCATGCGAAGGCATTATAGGCTGCATATAGGATTTGAAGACTCTCCAAAATATGAGGGTAGGGAAGATGATGTTCTTTCTGAGTTTCGAAGGGTAAGAGAAGAAATCAAGGAAACCTTCTGCAATTTATATAATAAGGAGATGAAAGGCAATGTAA
>CAMAMZ010000147.1 GCA_945837185.1 uncultured Bacteroidales bacterium
AACGATGAAGAGATAGAAAGCATTAATATCCTGAAGGATGCGGCAGCTACTGCCATTTATGGTTCGCGTGGTGCCAATGGTGTGATTGTGGTAGTAACCAAACGACCAGAACCCGGTCAGTTGAAGGTGAGTATGGAAGCCGGTTTACAGTTGGAAGTGCCCGACCTCACCAGTTACCATCTGCTTAATGCTGCCGACAAACTCGAGTTGGAGCGTAAGGCAGGATTGTACGACCGCAACTATACGATGTCGTCGGAAACAGAAATACTCCTCAAACAAGCCTATCAGAACCGTCTGCAACAAGTGCTTAATGGTGTGAATACCGATTGGATGTCAAAACCCTTGCATACGGGAGTGGGGCAACGTTACAACCTGAGGTTAGAGGGTGGTAGCTCCGAGTTCCGCTGGTCGGCCGATGCCCAGTACAATGCCGTAGAAGGCGCTATGAAGGGTTCCGACCGCCGCACCTTCAATGGTGGAATCACATTGCTGTATATGTATAAGAACCTCACCTTCAGAAACTACACCTCTGTAGGTTTCAACAACAGTCATGAGAGTCCTTACGGAACATTCAGCGATTATGTGAACCAACAACCTTACAATGCACCCTATGATGCAGACGGTCAGTTGCGTAAGTTTATGGATCCGTTCTATAAGAATACTTCCAAGCCTGAAAACCCGCTCTATAATGCCTCGTTGGGCTCTTTCGACAAGAGTAAGTATCAGGAGCTGACCAACAACTTTTCTGTAGAATGGAAGATACTGCCCGAATTGACGTTGCGTGGTCAATTGGGTATATCGAAAACCGACACTGATACCGACCGTTTCTTGTCGCCCGAAGATACCTACTTTTCTAACAGCGACACAGGGTCGAGCTATCAGAGTGGCGATGGCTTCCTGCGTAGAGGAATCTATCGTTATGGCAATGGCAAAACAATCTCGGTGAATGCTGATGTAACCCTCTCTTATAATAAGGTATTTGCTGACGTTCACTCCCTTTATGCCGGACTCAACTGGAGTATGCGGCAAAGTGATTCCGATTACTTTCATATCGCTTTAGAGGGTTTTTCCAATGAGGCGCTGAACAACATGGCCAATGCGCACCAGTATGCCCTATATGAGATGCCTGGTGGTTACAACACACGCAGTCGCCAGTTTGGTGTAACAGGTAATGTCAACTACACCTATGCAGGTAAGTACTATGTAGACCTTTCTTACCGTGTAGACGGCAACTCTACTTACGGCAGCGACAAGAAATATGCGCCCTTCTGGAGTACGGGTATCGGTTGGAACCTGCACAATGAGAAAGTGCTCAAAGGAAACAAGATTGTCAATATGCTCCGACTGAAAGCATCCTATGGCGAGACAGGTGCAGCCAGTGGTGCGCAGGAAACCGATGCCTATACCTATTATCAATATATCAGCGACAACCGCTATATGAATTGGATGGGAGCGCAACTTGGTGGTTTAGGAAATCCCAATTTGTCGTGGCAAACAACCAAGGAGATGAATGTGGGCGTAGAGTTCGGTGTGCTCGACAACCGTATCAAGGGCTCTTTTGAATACTATACCAAAGCCACCAACAACCTGTTGTCGTCGATGGACCTGCCTTTGGCCATGGGTTTTGCATCCTATCGTGCCAATGTTGGTGAGGTGGAGAACAACGGTTGGGAGGCTGCCATGCAAGGATTCCTTATCAGAGACAACAAACGCCATATCAATTGGATGGTGGGCGCCCAGTTGGTGTACAACAAGAATAAGATTACCCGACTGTCGCAGGCCATCAAAGACCAGACGGAAGCCTATATGAACAGTGATGCTTCAGATGATGACGCATCAGGCATTCAAAACCTTTTCTATGAAGGCCGGCCACAGAATGCTATCTACGCCGTGCGCTCACTGGGCATTGACCCCAGTACGGGAAAAGAAATCTTCCTCGATAAGGACGGGCAGATTACCGATAGCTGGAAAGCAAGTGACAAGGTGTATTGCGGAAGTGCCGATCCGCTCTATAGAGGTAACCTCAACACCATGTTCCAGTGGGGTGACTTTACGTTCAATGCCTCTTTCGGTTATTATTGGGGCGGAAAGGTATATAATTCTACGCTTCGCGACCGCGTGGAGGTGACGTTAAACGACATCATGAACAAGAATGTCGATGAGCGTGTGCTCAGCAGTCGATGGTATACGGCAGGAGATGTAGCTTTCTTCGGTAAACTGTCGAATAACCGTAGCAAGGCTACGTCTCGCTATGTCATGGACAACAACGTGCTTGAACTTCAAAGCATCAGTCTGCAGTATAAGCTCCACCACCCTTACCTCTCCAAGACGTTCCATCTGAACAGCGTCATCATAGGTGTCAACATGAGCGACCTTTTGCATTGGGGAAGCGTGAGAATGGAGCGAGGAACGAGCTATCCCTATGCGCGAAACATACAGGCCAGTGTGAAAATGCTGTTCTAAGAAGACCAATTCTAACATAATCCATTAGAAAGATGAAAAGATATATATTCCTTGTGCTCGCTGTGGCCATGCTTGCCACATCATGTGATGATTGGCTCGACGTGCGGGGCGAGAACATTCAGAAAGAGAAAAACCAATTTGAGAATTACAAAGGTTTTCGAGATGCGCTTACCGGCTGCTACATGGCGATGGCCGACGTTGATGCTTACGGCCAGAAACTCACCATGACTACCGTTGAAAGCATGGCGAACCTATGGTATTGTTCCTCTTTAGACGAGCAGTCGGAGACCGAGGCATATTGCCTGAAGATGCACCTGTATGATCATGACAATGCGCGTCCGGCCATCAAAGCAATGTATGCCAAACTCTTCCATACGATAACCTCGGCCAACGTGCTTCTGAAGAACATACAGGAGAGGGGAGGCAATATTACCAGTAAGCAGACACGGGCTGTCATTGAGGGTGAGGCCTATGCCATCAGAGCCTATTGCCAGTTTGATGTCCTCCGCTTGTTTGGTCAGTTGCCCAAGGGTGGAAGTAGGCAGGTATCGTTACCTTACTCCTATACCACTGCCATTGATGAGGTGCCCGCCTACTATGGCTTCGCCGACTATGTGGCCCATTTGAAGGCAGACATTGCCAAGGCAGAGGAACTGTTGAAAGACAATGATCCTGTTTTCAGCCAGACCTTTGATCAACTCAATAACCCTTGGGAAAATGCGGATGATTTCCTCTGCTACCGCCAGTCACGTCTGAACTATTGGGCTGTGCGCGCCTTGCATGCCCGTATGGCTCTCTATCTGGGCGAAACACAAGAAGCGCACGACATAGCCATGGAGATTATCCACGCCCAAGGAGTGGATGGCACTCCCGTTATGTCACTCAGTGGTATCACAGATTTGCAGAACGGTTACAATGGTCTGCCTTCCGAGTGCTTGTTCTATTTGAGCAAATACAATGTGAACGATTATGCCAACGACCTGCTTATTGGAGGGCGTAACGTACAGGCTTCTAATAGTAAATACCATATCACAGCGCCCATGCTGAATGACCTTTATGCCTCTATTCCAGGAAGTATGGCCTCGCATAACAGGTATCTGTGTGAATGGAACCGTGGCACTAAGAACGCCTTTGCGGAGATATGTCCTACTATCAAGAAGTATTGGTATGATGAGAGTAAGGCCGTTAGTAGTGCGCTGATTACTAAACATCAGATTATTCCCATGTTGCGTATGTCAGAGATGTACCTCATTGCCATAGAGTGCAGCCAATCGTTAGCGGAAGTGCAAGAACTTTATATGGCTTATATGACAGCGTGCCAGTTTGTGCTCTTCACACCCTTTGAGAGTTTGGAACAGGCGCGGGCAGAGATGGTCAACGAATATCGCCGGGAGTTTTTTGCCGAGGGACAGATGTTCTATACTTATAAACGGTTGGCGGCTACACAGATGCAGTGGAACAGCAAGACCATGACAGAAGACGACTATAT
>CAMAMZ010000148.1 GCA_945837185.1 uncultured Bacteroidales bacterium
AGCGTTAATCTGATGGTAAATCATATCGGTTTGCACGATAACGGGACTGTAATGCTTCAAATTAGATAATCTTGAACAGGTTTATTCGCCAATATATATAATCTTTGGCCGTTTTAGCAGCCAAATTATTCTAAAATAGAAGTTGTAATCCTCCTAACGCTCATGCGCGATATGCGGTAAACAACATGGCTGAAAAAGATAGGTTTAGAAAAATTTGCGTAAATGAGGGAAAAGTATTACTTTTGCGCTTAATTTAATCGAAACAAAAGTAATTGGATAATGAATATTTCCTACAAATGGTTGAAGGAATATGTTGACTTTGACCTTACTCCGCAGCAAACAGCCGATGCGCTGACATCTATAGGACTTGAAGTGGGTGCACTGGAAGAGGTGCAAACCATTAAGGGAGGATTGAAAGGCCTCTTCGTAGGACAGGTGCTCACCTGCGAGCAACATCCCAATTCCGACCATCTCCATGTTACCACAGTTGACCTCGGCAAGGAGGCTCCCCAGCAAATCGTTTGTGGGGCTCCTAATGTTGCAGCCGGACAAAAAGTGATTGTAGCCGACTTAGGTTGCACGCTGTATGATGGTGACAAGGAATTTGTCATCAAGAAGAGCAAGCTCAGAGGCGTTGAATCGCTTGGAATGATTTGCGCGGAAGACGAAATCGGAATCGGCTCTGACCATGCCGGAATTATCGTATTGCCGGAAGACGCTGTGGTGGGCACACCGGCAGCCACCTACTACAACTTGGAAAGTGATTGGCTCATTGAAGTGGATATTACAGCCAATCGTTCAGATGCCCTCTCCCACTACGGTGTGGCACGCGACCTTTATGCGTGGCTTTTAAGCAATGGGTATACAACGTGTTTGCATCGCCCTGACTGCAGTGCTTTCTCTGTTGACAGCAACGAGCTTCCTATTGAGGTGAGCATTGAAAATACAGAGGCTTGCAAGCGCTATGCCTGTGTGAGTCTTATGGGCTGCGAGGTAAAAGAAAGTCCGAAATGGTTGAAAGACAAACTCACCACTATCGGCTTGCGACCGGTGAACAACATTGTCGACATCACCAATTATGTCATGATGGCCTATGGACAACCCATGCATTGTTTTGACGCTGATATGGTGAAAGGTCATCATATCGTTGTACGTACACAGCCGGAAGGCACAAAGTTTGTTACGCTCGATGGCGAAGAGCATAGTTTAAGTGCAAACGACTTAAGTATTTGCAATGCGGAGGAGCCGATGTGTATTGCCGGTATTTTCGGTGGTAAAGGTTCCGGCACGTATAGCACCACGACCAATGTGGTACTTGAAAGTGCATATTTCCATCCAACATGGATTAGAAAGAGCGCTCGCCGCCACGGACTCTCTACGGATTCTTCTTACCGGTTTGAACGTGGTATCGACCCCAACAATACCGTTTACGCACTCAAGCAGGCTGCTATCCTTTGTCGTGAGTTGGCAGGTGGAAAGATTGCCATGGAGATAAAGGATGTATATCCTAATCCTATACCCAATGCAAAGGTTTGTCTGAAATATGAATACTGCAACCACCTGATTGGTAAAGAGCTTGGTAATGACACGATTCGCAATATCGTGAAGAGTTTGGAAATGGACATACTGGAAGAGGATGCTGAAGGCCTGACGCTCAGCATTCCTGCTTACCGCACGGATGTGCAACGCCCCTGTGATGTTGTGGAAGATATTCTTCGCATCTATGGTTATAACAATGTTGAAATTCCAACACAGCTGAAATCTTCTCTTACCATACAAAGCGAGACGGATACCGAATATCAGTTGCAAGACCTGATTAGTGAGCAACTCGTAGGCTGTGGTTTCAGTGAGATTATGAACAATTCACTCACGAAAGTAAGCTACTATGAGCAGGCTGCGCTCAACCGTTATCCTTGGGAGCAGAGCGTGAAGGTGATGAATCCGCTTAGCGCTGATTTAGGGATGATGCGCCAAACACTCTTATTTGGCGGTTTGGAGAGTATTCGCCATAACATCAACCGTAAGAGTCCAAACCTAAAGTTCTTTGAGTTTGGCAATTGTTATCACTACAGTGCGGAAAAATGGAATTTAGAAGACCCCTCTAAAGCTTATACAGAAGAATGTCATGTAGGTTTGTGGATTACCGGCAAACGTGTAAGCGGTTCATGGGCACACCCCGATGAGCTTTCAAGTTTCTATGAATTGAAGGCCTACGTAGAGAATATATTCGCACGTGTAGGATTGGCAGCGGGCATGCGTGTAACCGAAGCCTCCGACAATAATATCTTCTCCAATGCACTGGTAGTAATGAATCGTGGAGGTAAGGTTATCGCAGAAATGGGTATTGTTGCCAACAAACTGCAAAAAGAAGCGGATATAACAACACCCGTCTACTATGCCGATATCAATTGGACACTCCTCATGAAGACTGTTCGCAAGAACAAGATTGAATACCAGGAAATCTCGAAATTCCCGGCAGTAAGTCGCGACCTTGCTTTGCTGATTGACAGCAAGGTGCAGTTTGCTGAAATTGAAGAGGTGGCGCGGCAGACGGAAAAGAAGTTGCTGAAGAAAGTGGAGCTCTTTGATGTTTATACAGGGAAGAATCTGCCTGCTGGCAAAAAGAGTTATGCCGTTAACTTTATCCTTCAGGACGACAGTCGCACACTCAATGACAAGACCATTGACGCCATTATGACTAAATTAATTACAAATATAAAGAACAAACTTGGAGCCGAGCTCCGTTAAAAAAATCAATCCGATGGGAAGAGCATTTGAATATCGCAAAGCGACAAAGATGAAGAGATGGGGGCACATGGCCCGCACGTTTACAAAGTTGGGCAAACAGATTGCTATCGCGGTAAAAGCCGGAGGCCCTGAACCGGAGAACAACCCGACTCTTCGTGCTATCATTGCTACCTGTAAACGCGAGAACATGCCCAAAGATAACATTGAGCGTGCCATCAAGAATGCAATGGGCAAAGACCAAAGCGAATACAAAGAGGTACCTTATGAAGGATATGGCCCGCACGGCATTGCCATCTTTGTTGACGCACTGACAGACAACACGACACGTACGGTAGCCGATGTGCGTTCTGTTTTCAATAAGTTTAACGGGAACCTTGGCACACAGGGCTCTCTGAGTTTCCTCTTCGACCATAAATGCGTTTTCACCTTCAAGTCGAAGGAGCAGGTTGAGATGGATGAACTGATTCTCGACCTTATTGACTATGGCGTTGATGATGAGTTTGATCAGGATGAGGAAACGGGTGAAATTACCATTTATGGCGACCCCAAGAGTTTCGGTGAGATACAGAAACATCTCGAAGAAGCTGGTTATGAGATTACCAGTGCTGAATTTACCCGCATCCCCAATGACTTGAAAGAGGTTACAGCTGAACAGCGCGAAACAATCGACAAGATGGTAGAGAAACTTGAAGATTTTGATGATGTGCAGAATGTGTACACCAATATGAAACCCGCGGAAGAATAATGGAACACTATACTTATTGCCCACAAGGCACATGTAGTAAACTGATTGAGATAGATATCGACAATGACGGCATTCTCCAGGATGTGCATTTCTTAGGAGGTTGCCACGGCAATCTGCAAGGTATCGCTGCCTTGGTAAAGGGCATGAAAGCGACAGAGGTCGTGAAACGCCTGCAAGGCATACGGTGCGGGAACAAACTCACAAGTTGTCCGGACCAACTGGCGCATGCCATTACATTAGCTCTTAAGCAATAAGATTGCCAAGAAAAAGCTATCACTAAACGACAAAGAAAAAAAGTCCCATCCTCTTATATCTTCTATATAAGGCATGGGACATTTCTTTGCGCGCCCTTTCCAATCTTCAAGGAGCGCCCCGACGCACCAGTAAGCGCCTCC
>CAMAMZ010000149.1 GCA_945837185.1 uncultured Bacteroidales bacterium
CATGTAGAAATGTGAAGGGAATGAAGAGAATGTGTTTTAGAGGATTAAAGTGAAGAGATGGTTTTAGGTGTGCAGACCTTGCAGGGGATGGGGAGGGTTTGATAGGGAAGACTTATGAGAGTTGAAAGGAAGGTTTAAGATGAGGAGCCTTGGAGGGAAAAGGGAGGTTTTGATAAGACACTATTTTTTAAAGGCGTTTACAGCTGCAACGATGGTGCGGCACTCTTCGGGTGAGAGTTGTGGATGGCACGGTAGACTCAGTTCCTCACGATGTATGCGCTCGGTGATGGGGAAGGACTGATGCTGCCCTGTTGCATAGCATGGCTGTTTATGGGGTGGAATAGGATAGTGTATGAGCGTTTCTATGCCTTGTGCCGCCAAATGCTGCTGCAGCTCCTGGCGCCAGGTCGACAGGACAGGAAAGATGTGCCACACCGAGTTGCGCAATGCGGTGGGAAGAGTGAGGAGCGGTTGCTGGATATGTTGCAGATAGTAGTAGGCCACCTGTCTGCGGCGGGCATTGTCGGTATCTAAATGGGCGAGTTTCACGTCTAACATAGCAGCCTGCAATTCATCCATACGACTGTTCCTCCCCTTGTACGCAAAATGATACGGTGTGCCGCTGCCATAGTTGCCCAATGCCCGCACTACCTGTGCCAGTGCCTCGTCGTTGGTGGTAACAGCTCCAGCATCGCCCAGTGCCCCCAGGTTTTTCGTAGGATAGAAGGAATGCGCTGCCGCATGCCCTAAGTTGCCCGTGCGCACCCCCTCGAAGCAGGCACCCTGCGCCTGTGCATTGTCTTCTATGAGTAGCAACCCATAGCGCTTGCAGAGTGCCCCTATGCCTGACGTATAAGCACACTGACCGTAGAGATGCACCAACAGCAGGGCCTTTGTGCGTGGCGTGAGTGCCGGCAGAATCCTCCTCTCATCCAACTGCAAGGTATCTCCTTCAGGTTCCACCCCTACCACTTTCAGACCATTCTCCGTAATGGCCAGCATCGTGGCGATATACGTATTGGCAGGCACCAGTACCTCGTCGCCTTCCTTCAGCACCCCCAACTCCTTATAAGCGCGCAGAATCAGCGTCAGCGCATCCAATCCGTTGCCACAACCTATGCAGTAGCGAGAACCAATATAATTCGCATAGTGCCGTTCAAAACGTTGCGTGGCCTCCCCTCGCAAGTATTGTCCCCTTTCCATCACAGCCGCTGCCGCTTGCAGCATGTCGTGATGGTAAGGCGCATTGATGTCGTGTAGTGGCAGAAAGCGAATCATAGGTTCCAGGAATAAGTGTCGAAACAAACCGCTCTGCCGCCATAGCCCTCTTTGTGTGCTATCAGTCCCTCGTTGAGCCATAGTCCCTGCTGTTCGGTAGAAGTGCCGAAGTCGAGATAGGGCCATGCCGCATAGTCCTGCATGGCCTGTGCATAGATAGCCTCTGTGACTCCCCATTGCTGTCCTTCTGTGAGGGTGGCACAGTATTGCGACCGTAGTACCTGTGAGGTTACATAGAACACGATGCCCCCCATGATACTGCCGTTGCGTTGTGCGGTGTACAACACGATTTGTTGAGGAAAACGCCTCTTGAGCAGTAGTATTTCCTGCAGACTATGTACCGGCTGTGCCCCATATTTCGCCTGCAGATGCTGTGTGAGTAGCGGCCAGAAAACCTCCATGTGCTCCTGACGTTCCACCGTTACGCCAGAACGTAGTGCCCGTCGCAGTCGTTGCGTGTGGTCCTTACGCCATTGCGGTTGGTGTTGCAGGCACAGCACCGTTCCTATGCTACGTTGCGTGAGCTGTGCTCCGCAGGTGCCGAAGATAGCATACAAGTCTTCCTCCGCCGGTAAACGGTGGTACATCCATGGTACCGGTTTGTATACCACCTTGTTGAAGCCCCTTTGGCGCAGCCATTCGTTGAGTGCCACAAACAGTCGACAGGTGGCTGCTGCTGTCACCCTATTGTCCATCAGCAAACCGCCATAGGTCAGTCCTCTGTGCGAATACAAGGTGTTGTCCACCCTGTGAGCTGGCAGCAGCGCAAAGAGTCTGCCATCCCTGAAAAAGAGCAGCGAGCTGTCGTTGAAACGGTCTGCATGGTAATCCATATAGGCTCGTTTGAAGAGGAAGGTAGCGTTTCGTGCCCGCTCCACATACGCATCCCAAAGAGGCTGGTAGACCGGTGTGTAGGGCCTGATGTCAAAGTCGTCGTGCATAAGCCCTGTACTCCTCGTAGTCATAGATGTAGTCAGCCTCGTCGAAGGCATCCTCTGCCAATACCAAGCACACCGCCCCCGACGAGAAATCCTCGAGCGTGCGCCACACCCCCCTATCCACCAACAAGCCTTGATACGGGTGGTTCAGCAGGAAGGTATGGCGTTCGCCCGCCCTGTCAAGTGTCACGCTAAACGAGCCGCTCACTGCCACCAGAACCTCTCTGCAATGCTTGTGTGCATGGCCTCCCCGACTTTCACCCGTAGGCACGTCGTAGGTCCAGTACACCCTGCGGATGGCAAAGGGTACCTCCTTGTACTGCTCCACCACCGTCAGGTTGCCCCGAGGGTCGGCTATCTTACAGAAGGAGATGAGAGAGGTTACAGCTTGTTGCATGACGCTCGTGTACTTATTTCTTCATATAGGGGTCAGTGCCCAACACCGTTTGTGCCACACGCTTGGCCTTGTTGCGCAGCGCCTCCATATCGGCATCCAACTCACCGTAGCAGAGTGCCACACCCATACGTCGACCCACGTGAGCCTCCGGCTTGTTGAAGATGCGCAGACGTGTGCGGTCTTCGCTCAGTGCCTCCTCCATGTGGTATTCCAGCGGCTGGTAACTTTCCACAGGCGAGAGGATGACAGCCGAGCATCCGGCATGTTCCAGATGAATGGCTGGTATGGGCCATCCCATCACCGCTCTCAGGTGCAGTTCAAACTCGCTGAGGTTTGTGGTGTGTCCCAATGTCACCATACCCGTGTCGTGTGGCCTTGGCGACAGTTCCGAGAATATCACCTCTCCCTGCTTCGTGAGGAAGAACTCCACGCCCCAGATACCATAACCCGTCAGTGCCTTTGTCACCTCGTCGGCCATGTGTTCAGCCTGGCGCAGTGCCTCCGGTGCTATGCTGTAGGGTTGCCAGCTCTCTCTATAGTCGCCACCCTTTTGCACGTGTCCTATGGGCGGACAGAAGAGGGTAGGACCGTTCTTCTGTGTTACGGTGAGCAATGTAAACTCACTGTCAAAGTCAATGAACTCCTCTATGATCACCTCTTTCACGTCGCCGCGGCTGCCCTCCATAGCATCATGGTAAGCCTGTTCCAGTTCCCCATCGTTGTGCACATAACTCTGTCCGTGTCCGCTCGACGACATGAGCGGTTTCACCACACAAGGGAAGCCGATGGCATCGGCCGCTGATTTGAATTCCTCAAACGTCTTAGCATAGAAATAGCGTGCCGTGCGCAGTCCCAGCTCTCGCGATGCCAGGTCGCGTATGGCCCTGCGGTTCATGGTGTAGTTTACCGCCTTGGCACTCGGCACCACCTGTATGCCCTCTTTCTCGAAGTCAAAGAGTCTTTCTGTGCGAATAGCCTCTATTTCCGGCACGATGATATCGGGCCTGTGCTTGCGCACCACTGCCTCCAGCGCCATGCCGTCGAGCATGCTGAACACCTCGCGCTCGTCGGCCACCTGCATAGCCGGTGCATCGTCGTAGCGATCGCATGCAATCACGTAAAGTCCCGCCCTCTTGGCGGCTATTACAAATTCCTTGCCCAGTTCTCCTGAGCCCAAAAGCATGATTTTTTTCATTCCTTATGTATCGTTTGGTTGTTTGCTATAGTAAATTTGGAATGCTTCCCCTTT
>CAMAMZ010000150.1 GCA_945837185.1 uncultured Bacteroidales bacterium
ACTGGAGTTTCTATCTGCTGGTACTGGAGTTTCAGTCTTTTAGTACAGGTGTTTCAGTCATTTGGTTCTGGTGTGTATCATAGTAGCAACTGCCCCTGCGGCTCAATACTTGTATTTGCTTTCAAAAGATTCATATAGTGTCATCCCAATTTTGTAACGGGCTACTCATGAAAAGCGGGAAGGCGAGAAAATGCTTGGTTATATAGCATTGTGGGAAAAAGAATATGGGTGTTACTGCTTGTTTTACGTGAATAATTTGTACTTTTGCAAAAAACAATAAGAATATAAATGCTTGAATTTAATGCTTTGACGCTTGCGTTGGAGGATTATCCCCATCAACGACCTTTGTCGCTCCTGTTGAGAAAAGGACAAGGGGTGATGGTGGTGGGCAGCAACAAACGGGCTTTGCACGTTTTGGTTAGCACACTATTGGGTCGCAGACCTATGGCTCAGGGAAAAGTGTTATGGCGTGGTGAGGAGTTCACAGGTAAGGCTGCTGCTTTCTTCCGTTGTATGGTGGCATATATACCTCCGGTAATGGCTGAGAAGGATACCACTGTTGAAAGTGTGTTGGATGGGTTAAACAGGCTGCATCACCATAAGGGTGTGGCAACCAGCCAGCAGGAACGCATGCAGGAATGGGCACGCATAGGTCTTTCGCCTGCCATTGCAAGTCAATCGGTAGCATCGCTTTCATTGGAGTGTTGGCAATTGCTTTTAGTGGCAGAAGCACGGTTAAAGCACAAAAAGATAGTGGTGATAGAGGAGGTGGTATCGCCTCGAGTCACGGAGCAATTGCAACAACTGATGAAGGAGGAGGGCTGTGTTGTGGTGGCTACGACAATGGATGAGGCTATGGCATCTGTGTTCGACAAGTATATCATGTTAGATGAGTGTTTAAACAATTGAATATGACAGGGTTTCAGTTTTCGTTCTTGGGGTGCCTGATGGGGTTGATGCTCTTTGTGGCATCCTTGATAGGACTATATATGTGGGGGGTGCGGATTTGGAAACATGTGTTGTTTGCATTCCTGAAAATGGCAGGGGCATTATGTCTTATAGCCGGATTGTTGAAACTGGCTTCTTGGGCAGATAATCTGTTGGTGAGCCTGCTGATTGCAGGTGTATTGAATGGTGTGGCGGCTATGACGGTGGTGAGAAAATCGCGCATAGGACAGGCAAGTTTTATTCTGCCGGTTTTCGGAGGTCAGTTGGTGAGCCTTGTGGTGTTGGGTTTGTTCTTCCTGTGTGTGGTTTGTGGAGTGTCGGCTCCTTTTAGGCCACAAATGTTTCTACCTATGATGGGTATACTTTTAGGGGTGATGGTAACACCAAATGCAAAGGCATTAGCTGCCTATTATGATGGTGTAAGGCATCATGCCCAACGCTATCATTTTCTGGTGGGAAATGGGGCCACTCATCATGAGGCGGTAGCTTATTTCCATCGGCAGGCATTGCAGTGTGCTGCAGCTGCTTGGGTGCAGCGGATGGCATTGACTTCTTTCTTGTCGTTGCCGGTTGTGATGTGTGTGCTGTTGTTGTATGGTGTGCCAGAGATAGAGGCTGCCCTGTGGTGTTTGTTCCTTGCCGGAGTAATGATTTGTCTGCCCATTTGCTCTGTTTTCCTAACGCTCTTCTTGGCGCGCAAGTATGTATTTGATATCTATGGACAAATAAAATGGGAGGGTGAATCGCATTAATCATTAATAATGGGGTAATGCATTGCATTCGTAATGGGTAATGCATTGCATTAATTGTTATAAAAACTAAAAATACAATAGTTATGGGAGATTGTTTCGGCTGAAATGCGTAACTTTGCAGTTCAAGAAAAATGTTTTAGCGTGAAAATAAAAGAAGTGGTGAGTGCCCTTGAACGATTCGCGCCTCTGCCCTTGCAGGAAGACTATGATAATGCCGGCCTGCAAATCGGATTAACAGAAGCGGAAGTGTCAGGGGCATTGTTGTGTCTTGACGTGAACGAGGCTATCGTGGAAGAGGCAGTGGAGAAGGGATGTAATCTGATAATCTCTCATCATCCGCTCATCTTTAGAAAACTGCGTCGTATCACGGATGAAGATTATGTGCAGCGCACGGTTTATCGTGCCATACAACAGGGCATAGCGATTGTGGCCATGCACACCAATCTGGATAAGGCTATGGGAGGCGTGAACTATAAGATAGCCGAAAAGATGCAACTGCAAGAGGTGCGCCTCATAGGACACAAACAAGAAGCTTATCCGAGTATAAGAGATGGTCTTCATGAACCGCTGGCGGTGTTAGGAGGGGAAGGTGTAATGGGCACCTTGCCGGAACCCATGGAGGCTAAATGCTTTATCAACATGCTGAAGGAGAAATTCGGAGTGGCATGTGTACAGGCCAATGCTTTGTTATTGCGTCCTGTTCGTACAGTGGCTATATGTGGTGGTGCGGGAGCTATGCTCCTGGATGAGGCCATTGCACAAGGTGCTGATGCTTTCGTTACAGGCGAAATGCGCTACCATGAGTTTTTTGGGCATGAGCAACAATTGCAGATTGCGGTGATAGGGCATTATGAGAGTGAACAGTATACGAACGAGATTTTTAAGTCGATATTGGAAGAACTGTGTCCTGGCATAAGGTGCGAAAAAACTAATGTGAATACAAACCCGATTATTTATTTATAACCCTTTAATATAAAAGCAAATATGGCAACAGAATTGTCAGTAGAAGAAAAACTGAAGGCATTGTACCATCTCCAGCTTACGCTTTCTTCCATTGATGAAAAGAGAGCACTGAGAGGTGAACTTCCTTTGGAGGTGCAGGATTTGGAAGACGAACTGGAAGGATTGCACACGCGTGTGGAAAAGATTGAGAGCGATACCAAGGAATTGCAGGCGGCTGTGACAAAACGAAAAGGTGAAATAGCACAGGCGGAGGCAAGTATTGCACGCTATAATGCTCAGTTGCAGGAGGTAAAGAACAATCGTGAATACGATACGCTGACAAAAGAAATAGAATTCCAGTCGCTTGAGGTGGAATTGTGCAATAAGAAGATTCGTGAGGCGATTGTTAAAACGGATGAAAAGGCCAAAGAGTTGGAACGCACACGCGACATGATTGTAGATCGTGAGCAGGCGCTGTATGAGAAACGTACAGAACTGGAAGAAATTATGCAGGAGACGCGTGACGAAGAGGAAAAATTAAAGGCTAAGGCACGTGAGTTGGAGTCGAAGATTGAACCGCGTTTGCTGAGCAGCTTCAAGCGTATCCGCAAAAATGCACGCAATGGATTGGGTATTACGGTCGTACAGCGTGATGCTTGTGGAGGTTGTTTTAATAAAATACCACCGCAGCGACAGTTGGATATCAAAATGCACAAAAAGATTATTGTGTGTGAATACTGTGGTCGTATTATGGTTGACCCTGATTTGGCAGGTATCAAAGTGGCAGTAGAAGAGAAAGGAAAGCGCAAGCGTGCCACAAAGAAGAAGAAAGACGAAGAGGAATAATCTCTCGACACAGGTGAGATAAACTAATGATGCGCTGGCAAGGTTTGATAAAAGCCTTGCCAGTACGTTTTTTTTGTATGCGTACAAGCATTGTTTACTTCCACACCATTTATCTTTAACCCAAATCGGTCATTAGAAAAAACTCCTTCAATATGTAAGCACACGCCCCTGTTTCTTTGCGTTGTAGACAATCGTAACTTCCTTATTGCTGGAAAATACACTGTTTTCAAGCAAAAAAAAGATAGTGGATTATTCTAATAACCGAATTGGGTTTAAATGTTCCCTTTTTGCTTCGTTCTTCGCACGATGATTACTCGTTCTGCACT
>CAMAMZ010000151.1 GCA_945837185.1 uncultured Bacteroidales bacterium
GCAATCTTAATTCGTAGCGTTGTGAAGAAGGGTAATTGACAGAATTGTTGTAACTTTGCACCGACAAACAACAACCTCGTTATGGATATTACCAAAGAAGAAACGAAACAACTGAAAGGTATTGCCATTCTGCTCATGCTGTGGCTACATTTGTTCAGCTCGGCCGATATGGCTGCTTTCTATACCACTACCTTGTATTGGTTGAATGGTGCTCCCTTGGCATATACGCTGAAGAAATGGGGAGCGATGTGTGTGGCGGCCTATGCTTTCCTGGGAGGTGTAGGGTTGGCTGCCACTTATGCCAAGTGTGTTGCCACAGGCACTGCGATGCGCACCTTCAGGCGCTTTTTGGCGCTCTATACCAATCTGTGGGTGGTGTTCATCTTGTTCTATCCCTTGGGATGTTTGTTCAATCCCCAACTCTTTTTGGCAAGTGGCAAAGAGGCTGTGCTCAATTTCTTTTGCTTGCAATATACCTATAATGGGGCATGGTGGTTTCTGCTGCCTTATGCTGTGATTACGCTCTGCTCATGCAAGTTGATGCCATGGTTGTTTGCTGCATCGCCCAAACGTGTGGTTGCAGGAGCAATACTGTCGTTAGTGGCTTATGTGGGCTCGCATCTCGGACTGAAATATGTAGCGGTGCCCAACGAGTGGGCCACCCTGCTCATAACGCTGTGCTTTAACACCCTGCTCATAGGCTTTTCCTTTTTGATGGGAGCCATTTGTTATAAATATCACTTGATAGGCAGGTTGCGCAGCAGGATGGAACAAAGCACATGGTCGGTAAAGAAGAAGAGAACCGTTTTGTGGGGCATTGTTTGTGCTTTGGCACTACTTAAACTGTCGCTCGGCGGTTCGGGTCTTATCAATCCTTGGTTCGTTTTCCTCTTTATACCGCTTTATTGCCTCCTTCCCCGTTCAAAACGCATAGAGAAAGTATTTTCTTATTTCGGACAGCACAGCACGAATATGTGGCTCACCCATTATTTCTTCTTTTATTATATTTTTGGGCAAGCCATTTATTCGTTGCGCTATCCGGTGCTGATTTATGGGGCGTTGGTGGTGTTGTCGCTGACAGCTTCCTATGTGGTAGGGTGGTGTTATGCCCCCATAAGGAAACGCATCCGTTGACAATATGCCTAATCGATAAACCGTTTGGTGATGGCACCATATTCTTCTATGCGGCGATCGCGTAGGAAGGGCCACCATCTCCGAACCTGTTCGCTATGGGCAAGGTCTACTTCAACAAGGGTGCAGGCTTCTTCTTCGGAAGAGGCGCGGAAAAGAAATTCACCCTGTGGTCCGGCAACAAAACTTGACCCCCAGAAGGTAATGCCTTGGGTTTGCCCGGAGGGGTCGGGTTCATGTCCTACACGATTCACGGCAATGACTGGCAAACCATTGGCTACAGCATGACCACGCTGTACGGTGGTCCATGCCTCACGTTGCCGTTGTTGCTCCTCGGGAGCATCGCTGCTTTCATAGCCTATGGCAGTAGGATAGATGAGGAGCTCGGCACCTTGTAGGGCCATGAGGCGCGCTCCCTCGGGATACCATTGGTCCCAGCACACCATCACGCCCAAGCACCCTACGCTGGTTTGAATGGGATGAAAACCTAAGTCGCCGGGGGTGAAATAGAATTTCTCATAATAAGCAGGGTCGTCGGGGATATGCATCTTACGATACTTTCCGGCTATGGTGCCATCGCGTTCAATCACAACGGCTGTATTGTGGTAAAGGCCCGGTGCCCTTCGCTCAAAGAGTGAGGTAACGATGACTACCTGGTGCTTTTGGGCTAATGTGCCAAAGAATTGGGTGGAAGGGCCTGGGATGGGCTCGGCCAAGTCGAAAAGGTTCACTTGCTCTGTTTGGCAAAAATAGAGCGAATTGTGCAGTTCTTGCAGAATGATGAGTTGTGCGCCTTGGGCGGCAAGTGTTGCGATGCCTTGGGCAAGGCGTTGCATATTGTCCTCTATAGAGGAGGTGTTGTGCTGTTGCAGCAAACCAATTTGTAACTTTCTCATGAGCTATGGGAATAATGATGTTAGCGCAATACCCCTGTGGGATACTGCATGGTGAGACAATGGATGGAACCATGTTGGCGGATGATGATACGGCTGTCTACCGGTAGCATCTCTCGGTCGGGAAAGGCACGTTGGAGTGCCTCGCAGGCCAAACGGTCATTGTGCGGTTGGTTGTAGGTGGGATAGATGACTGCTCCGTTGATTACCAGGAAATTGGCATAGGTGGCGGGGAGTCGCTCGCCCTCGTAGTAGATGGGATCGGGGAAGGGAAGTGGTATGAGTTGATAAGGTTTCCCCTCTAAGGTGCGCAAAGTATGTAATTGCTGCTCCAGGGCTTGAAAATCGGCATAATGGGAGTCGGCAGGGTTGTTGCAACATATATATAATAAGGTGTCGTTGGGTGCAAAACGTACCGTTGTGTCGATATGTCCATCGGTGTCATCACCCTCTAAGGTGCCATGGTCGAGCCATAGAACACGCTTGGCATGAAACCTGTTTAGAAGTTGTTGGGTAAGCGCATCGCGTGTGAGGGGTTGGTTGCGGTGGGGAGCCAACAAACAATGGGAGGTGGTGAGGATGGTGCCTTGGCCATCGCTTTCGATAGAGCCTCCTTCTAATACAAAATCATTGCAGTCTTCATAGGTGCCATGAAGAATCTGCTGGGCGCAAAGGTGGCGGGTGATGGCATTGTCGAAACCTGCCTCAAATTTCTCGCCCCAACCATTAAAACGAAAATCGAGCAATTGGGGATGGGTTTTACTCATCAGCGTGAGTGCACCATGATCGCGGGCCCATGTGTCGTTGGTAGGGCATGCACAATAGCGTATGCGTGCGCAATGGGTGGCATCGAGATGGGCTTCCAACTGTTGACGTATGGGTTCTGTCTGTGGCGCTACAACCAAGAGGAGCTCATGGGTCGTGATGGCCTTTGCCAATTCGATATAGGTGTGTTGAATGTCATCCAAATAGGGATGCCAATCTGTTTCTTGGTGAGGCCATGTGAGTTGAATGCCACTTTGTGGTTGCCATTCTGCCGGCAAATAAAATGTATCGTCTGTCGTCATTTCTTGATAGATAGGATATATGTATGCTTCTGATAAAAGCGCATCATGCTTTGCCGAAACTACGTGCCGAGGCATACTGCGCAGCAGGATTACTTGGGTGCGATGCCATAGGCAGCCGAGATGCAACGATGCTTAATGCCGCTTTTCCTCTACAAATTTACATAAAAACCCGGATTTATAAGTCTGTCGGGATAAAAAACTCATGTCATTCCCCGAATTGGGCTGTTTTGAGATGAAAATGTCAAGTCTGCTACTGATTTCAGTCCTATAAGTGTACTCTCTCGTCGTAATAATGTATATTTGAGGCCTATGATTAGATCCTCTATAGTTAGGCTCATGAGAATCGTATGCAGGCTTGACGTATGCAAAGATAGCGTTTATTTTTGTATTTTGGGTAGTATAGGTGTTTTTTTTGAGAAGCAAGATGGTGTTTTTATTAGTTGGATAGAGAAAAGGGGTGATTGGGGCGTTCGCGTGTTATGTAGAAGCTGTTTTTGCCGTGCTACAGCTGTAGTCTTTGTGGGGTGTTACGATTAGAATGGAACGCTAATCATGCTGTTTAATCCGTCATTCAGTACTCTTTTCAGTGTAGGTCATCTGGTACTGGAGTTTCTATCTGCTGGTACTGGAGTTTCAGTCTTTTAGTACAGGTGTTTC
>CAMAMZ010000152.1 GCA_945837185.1 uncultured Bacteroidales bacterium
TTAGAAAATACGGTTATATTTTTGCGATTCCATCCAATCCTGCAACAGGATGGTGGCGCTAATCGTATCTACCAGTCCTTTGTTATCCCTGCGTTCTTTTTTTCGGATACCACTTTCGATGATGGTGCGATGTGCCAATACCGATGTATAGCGCTCATCGTAGTATTCTATGGGTATCGAGGGGTATTGCTTACGCCAACGTGCTACAAACTGTTCCACCCTTGCCATGTTTTCGCTTGGGCTGCCGTTAGGCTGCATGGGTTTTCCCACCACAATACGCTCCACCTGCTCCTGCGCAACATATCGGGCAAGGAACTCAAAAAGCTCAGATGTGGAAACAGTGGCCAACCCACCTGCTATCAATTGCAGAGGGTCGGTCACTGCTATGCCTGTACGCTTCTTACCGTAGTCAATGGAAAGTATGCGCATTCATTATTTCTTAAACAGAAGCCATGCATCAGGATAGTTGCCTGCACGGAACTGATTGCGGCTCTGCACGGCAGAAGCCTTGTCGGCATGTGTTGTGGCCACTACGCGATACATATTATTGCCGGAATTGAGAACAATCTGGGCCGGATAGCCGGCAGCCTTCAAGGTGCCTTGCAAACCCTGAGCATTAGCCTTGACAGAGAAAGAACCTACCACAACGCTGAAATTCTGCAATCCTGCACCATCAATCAATGTTACGTTCTCAGAGCGAACACTCACGTTGTCGACATTGTCAACTACAGGAGCCTGATTAACAGGCTGCTCTACTACAGGTGCTACCACGGGTGCCTGGGCAACGGGTTGCTGTTCAACCACCTGCTCCTGAGCCTTGGCCTTTTCGTATGCTTTCTTGTAAGCGCTTTCCTTGCTCGTTCCGCAACTTGCCAACACCATAGCAGCGCAGAGTCCTGCGCATACAAACAAACTCTTTTTCTTCATTTTCCGTTGTTAGTTATTTTGAATTATACGTTTATCTATAAGTTGCTGCGAAATTACAAAATATCCTGCAAAAACACGGTCAGATGGCGCATAAAGTTTGTTAAAACAACAAAAAGTGGTGTATTTAACAAAAAATGGCAACATAATTGACACGACTTCTCAGACTTTTTCTTACTTTTGTAATATATAACCTTCAACTGGGGTTTAGTTACTTATTTACAACTTTAAAACAAGCAAGTTATGAAAGCATTAGGTTACATTGGCGCCTTTTTAGGCGGTGCACTCGCAGGAGCAGCCTTAGGTCTTATTTTCGCACCTGAAAAGGGAACAGACACGCGCAACAAGATTAGCGGTGCTATCGATGATTTCTGCAAAAAACACGATTTGAAGCTCAGCCGCAAGGAAGTGAACGATCTTGTTGACGACATCAAGGACGCAGCCGACATCGCCGAATAAGCTTTACACAAGGTTATTGTTATGATGTCAAGCGACACAAACATTGAGACTATCGCCCAACTTGTCGAGGTGTTGAAGCGTTACATGCATCTGCAAGGAGAATATGTAAGGCTCAACATCGTTGACAAGGTGGTGCGGTTGCTCACGGCAGCGACCATCTCGTTCGTTATTGCCGTGCTTTTCATGCTTGCCCTCATCTATCTCTCGTTTGCCATTGTGCACACACTGGAACCGGCCATCGGCTTGGCATGGGCCTTTGCCGTTGTTTCAGCCGGCTATTTTGGCATGCTGCTACTTTGTGTTATTTTCCGCAAGCAATGGATAGAGCGTCCGCTTGTGAAATTCCTGGCAAGTCTTTTAATGGAGAATTAAAACAATGAACAACAATTCACAGCAAGCGCATACCTACCATTCGTTGGAGGATATAAGAAGGCGCAAGGAGGAAATAAGAGGCTGCATTCACGATGAAAACGAGAAAATAAAGGTTTTGTGGAACTCTCTTTTCCACAAGCCCCAAACCGATATGCCTTTAACACCGGCACGCCGTTGGAGCAAATGGATGAATACAGGGGTGGGCTTGTTTGATGCGGCTCTTTTGGGTTGGAAACTGTACAGAAAGTTTGCTCCTAAAAGATCTTCACGCAAAGGGTGGCGATAAAGCTCACCGCTTTCGCAAAGAACTGCAAACGCCATCTTTCGGAAGGAGTTTGCAAGCAAACCCTTCGGAAAGAGGCGCACATGTATGTTAGTTGGGAAGGTGGAACTCGTACGACTTGTCGAACACCTGACTCACCCGACTTATTTCCACGAAGGTAGCACCCCCACCCTCTCCAAAGATACCGCCCAAATAAGCTATTTTATCTTCGTATTTGATATATTTTTTCTGTAGCAGCATGCGTAAGGCTGCCGTAAAAAGATATTGTGAAGAAACATGTTTCTTCTGGTAGATGGGAATCACACCATAGCTCAGATTGAGCCATCTTTGTGTTTTTTCATTATAGCAAATGGCCAATACAGGAGTTGGCCCTCTGAAGGCTGCAATATCTCGTGCCGTCTGTCCCGTTTCGCTCGCAGTAATGATGCCTGCCACTCCCAATCTTCGCGTTGACTCGATGGCAGCGTGAGCCAAGAACTCACGTTGTGTGCAATGGTCGTCAAGTTGAATCACATGACCGTGAGCACCAAAACAATCACGTTCAGCCTGTTCAGCAATGGTAGCCATCGTACGCACAGCCTCCACAGGATAGTCGCCCGAAGCCGTCTCTCCACTCAACATCAAAGCATCGGTACGCGAATAGATAGCATTGGCAATATCCGTTACCTCGGCACGAGTGGGTCGTGGATTGTGAATCATGGTGTGTAGCATTTGCGTTGCCACAATTACGGGACGCTTGCTGTGCACACATTTCTGAATAAGTTTTTGTTGAATGCCGGGAATACGTTCTATAGGCACCTCAATACCCAAATCGCCACGGGCAATCATAATGCCATACGACACATTGATAATCTCATCGATATTGTCGACACCTTCCTGATTCTCTATTTTCGAGATAATCTTGATATCACTATGATGCGCATCGAGCAATGCCTGTACCGCCTTCACATCGGCAGCATTACGCACGAAGGAATGGGCAATAAAATCGATATCCTCCTCTATAGCCAGCAGAATATTCGCTTTGTCGCGCTCTGTAAGGGCCGGAAGGTCAATATGCACCCCCGGCACATTCACACTCTTCTTCCCTCCTAACACGGCATCGTTCTGCACTTGTGCCACCAACATCGGCCCCACGTTTTCCATAACCAACATGTCGAGCAGTCCATCGTCAAACAACACATGATCTCCGGCATGCACGCTGTCTGTAAAGTTCTCGCACGTCACATTCACGATGTCGTGCGTTGTTTCCATCTCTGGTCTGCCGAACAGTTTCACCACATCGCCCCGCTTGTATTCAATAGGTGCCTTGACAGCTGTAGAACGTATTTCCGGTCCTTTGGTATCGATGAGGATAGCTATATGAGGCGACACCTCGCGAGTGTTGCGGATAATGGTACGAATACCATCGGGAGTGGCGTGTGCGGTATTGATGCGCACCACGTTCATGCCGGCAAAGAAGAGTTTTCTCAGAAATTCCACTTCACAACGCCGGTCGCTGATCGTGCAAATAATCTTCGTTTGTTTCATCTGTATAATAGGTTTGTTGTTGTTATCCTTCCGAACTTGAGCAGAA
>CAMAMZ010000153.1 GCA_945837185.1 uncultured Bacteroidales bacterium
ATAACCGCACAATAGCAAAAGCAAGTATTAATGCTTCGTTTTCAATAATAGGTATTAATGGTTTTTAGTTAGAAAGTTGTTTCAGGTATTGTAGAGCAGGGTGTTCTCGTGAGAGAACGCCCTGCTTTCGTAAGCATAGAAATGCCCTTTTCAGAGAGGATATACTTACCTTTTCAGAGAAGATATACTTACCTTGCCCGAGAAGATATACTTACTTTGCCCGAGAAGTATATCCTCTCTGAAAAGTAAGTAGTACTGACTTTTTCGCAGTATGTGATTTGCTTTTTCAAGGAACATGACGGTTGTAAAAAAAATGATATTAATTTGGCTTAAATTATTTTTTTTTGTATATTTGCAATCACGTATTTTGATAGAGTGAAACCGTAAAGACCTAATTGACATGAGCCTAAAGTATATAACCTCTTTTATGACAATTGTCGTCATAGGCCTGCTCCATGCTTGCACTGAGAAACCCAAGGAATGGAAGATTGGTGTGTCGCAATGTAGCGAAGATATCTGGCGATATAAACAGAATCGGGAAATGGTGACCGCTGCTTATACTTATAATAATGTGCAGATAGAACTGGCGTCGGCCGATGACAGCGACAGTTTGCAAATTAGTCAGATTCAAGCCTTTATCGACCAGCATGTTGATTTGTTGGTGGTGTCGCCCAACACGAAAGCCACGCTCTCTTCCATTATCGAAAAGGCCTACGACAAAGGCATTCCCGTGATACTCTTCGACCGCAAGACCAACAGCGACAAATATACTGCTTTTATGGGTGCTGACAATTACGAAGTGGGGCAAACTATGGGTAAACTCATCGGGCAGCAGATGGCAGGAACAGGTGTGCTGGTGGAGATAACAGGCTTGAAAGGTTCTTCGCCTGCCATGGAACGCCATAGGGGCTTTTCCGATGCCTTGAAGGATTTTCCAGGCATTAAGGTCATCTCTTCGGAATTAGGTGATTGGACAGAGGCAAGTGGTGAACAGGCCATGCGCGAGGTGCTGCAGCATTACGATGGACCTATTGATTGCCTTTTCGGCCATAACGACCGTTTGGCGATGGGAGCTCGGAAGGTGGCGCTGCAACAGGGACGCAAGGATATTATATATTATGGTGTAGATGCATTGCCCCACCCAGGAGGAGGTCTTGAGTGTGTGCAGAAAGGCATCATGCGTGCCACGTATGTTTACCCTACACAAGGATTGGAGTTGATGCGGTTGGCCATGAATATATTAGAGGGCAAGCCCTATGAACGCCAGAACTTGTTGCATTCGGCCGTTGTCGACAAGACAAATGCCGATATGGTGATGATGCAGAGTAAGGAGCAGTTGCGTTCGGCCGATTATCTTGAGTTGCTGCATGGAAAGATAGACCAGTATTTTACACAAGTGAACCATCAACGGAGAATCATCCTGTTTATAGTGGCATTTGTAGTGATTATCCTCGTACTGGTTGTGGTGGTATACCGTTCTTATTTGATCAAAGCCCGGTTGAACGATGAGTTGAACCTGCTCAATGCCCGATTGGGAAGGCGTAATGAAGAGTTGCAGCAGCTGTATAAACAATTAGAGGATATGGCCGATTCGCGCATGGTGTTCTTTACGCAGATTGGGCATCAGCTACGCACACCGCTTACTTTGATAGCCGGTCCCGTTGAAACAATAGCCAAAGATGCCACACTCTCATCCTCGCAACGCAAGTTGGTGGAGATGATGGAACGCAACATGTCGACCCTCACCCAGTTGGTAGATGCATTGGTAGATGTGCGGCAGATGGATAGTGAGCCTCGTTTGTTGGCAGATAGTGCAGAAAACACGGAAGAAGAGAGAATAGAGGAGCCGGAGATGTCGGAAAGCGAAGAGGAGAACGACAAGCGTATGGTGATTTTAGTGGTTGACGACAATACCGACATGCGTTATCTGTTGCGTTCCATTCTTCAACCCACCTACCGTGTGTATTTGGCAGCCAATGGACAAGAAGGTTTGCAGCAAGCCCAAGCCCATGTGCCCGACTTAGTGGTGAGCGATGTGATGATGCCTGTGATGGATGGCCTGGAGTTGTGTCGCAAACTGAAAGAAAGCGATGTGACCTGCCATATTCCTGTCATGATGCTCACGGCACGTGTCTTGCAGAAACAACGCGTGGAGGGTTATGCCCACGGTGCTGATGCCTACATTACGAAGCCTTTCTCGGCAGAGGTGTTGACAGCCCGCATTGAAAACCTTCTGGCCTCGAGAAAGCAATTGAAAAAGGTGTTTGCAGAAGGAATTGCCAAATCATCGCAGAAACAAATAGAAAGCAATAGCCCTGACAATGCCTTTGTAAACCGTTTGCGAGCTACGATTCTTCAATCAATGGGAGATGCAGATTTTAGCGTGGAACGCATTGGCGAGGAATTGGGTATGAGTAGGGTACAGCTCTATCGCAAGGTGAAAGCCCTTACGGGTCTGTCGCCTGTGGAACTGATACGCAAGTCGCGTTTGGAGCAAGCCAAGACCCTGCTGCTCACCACCAATGCCTCTGTATCGGAAATAGCCTATGAGGTAGGCTTCACGGCACCGTCTTATTTTGCCAAATGTTTTAAGGACGAATACGGAAAGAGTCCGGGAGATATTCGTTCCGAAAACGCTTCAGAATAGAAAATGCCTGTAATTGTGTATGTTACGATGCAACGAATCGTTCTTTTTCTAACAGATTTGTTGCATCGTAACATTTTTAATAGAGTTTGAACTATTTTTTAAGACCTAAATCTGGGTATTCCTTAACTTTGCACTCGGAATCCAATCATGGATTGTCATGTATGTTTCAAGATTAGTTGGTTATATTACTACATGTCGTATAAGTTAAAAAGTATTATTCGTGAAGCCGTGAGGTGATAGCGACATCTTTAATGATAGGTTTTTGGTTCTTGGGTAAAAGATTGTTTTTCAGGTAACATTTAAAAAAAAGGAATTTATTGCTAATAATTAAAAAAATAAATTGATCATGACAAAGACTAACAAAATGGCAATCATCCCAGTGATGCTTTCATTCTTCGCTATGGGATTTGTAGACCTTGTAGGTATTGCCTCCAACTATGTAAAAGAAGACCTGTCGCTTAGCGATTCGGTGGCCAATGTGTTTCCTTCATTGGTGTTCTTTTGGTTCTTGATTTTCTCCGTGCCTACGAGCATGCTGATGAATAAGATAGGACGTAAGAACACCGTATTGCTTTCATTGCTTGTTACAGTCCTCTCGCTGTTGTTGCCCATCTTTGGGGAAACCTTCGGTGTGATGCTCGTTTCATTCTCTTTGTTGGGAATTGGCAATGCCTTGATGCAAACCTCATTGAATCCGTTGGTATCGACTGTTATCAAGGGTGGTAACCTCGCTTCGTTGCTCACCTTTGGCCAGTTTGTGAAAGCGATAGCATCTTTTATGGCTCCCTATATTGCCATGTGGGGCGCATTGGCCTCTATTCCGGCTTTCGGTTTAGGATGGCGTGTGCTCTTCCCTATTTATATGATTATCGGTGTGT
>CAMAMZ010000154.1 GCA_945837185.1 uncultured Bacteroidales bacterium
AACATAAATGGCAAAGTATCTAAAGATAAATGGCAAAGTATGTTTAGATACTTTGTGAAGTATGTCAAGACCTTTTTTTTCATCTTTTTGTTCGCCATCATGCGAATAATCAATTTCGATTAAAGGTTGCCCTTTCAAGAAAAAGATTCTCATAAAAAAACTCGCCCTATCATGAAGATAGAGCGAGCAATATGTTTTTTCTCAGTAAACAAGCGTAGGTTTACTTCTTGTTCAATGCCAAGTCGATAGCCACGGCAATAGCTACTGTGGCACCTACCATCGGGTTGTTACCAATACCCAGGAAGCCCATCATCTCAACGTGTGCAGGAACAGAAGAAGAACCGGCAAACTGAGCGTCAGAGTGCATACGACCCAAAGTATCTGTCATACCATAAGAAGCAGGACCTGCTGCCATGTTATCAGGATGCAGTGTGCGGCCGGTACCACCACCAGAAGCAACAGAGAAGTAAGGCTTGCCGGCAAGCACGCGCTCCTTCTTGTATGTACCTGCTACGGGGTGCTGGAAACGTGTGGGGTTGGTTGAGTTACCAGTGATGGAAACATCAACATCCTCACTCCAGTTGATAGCTACACCTTCACGAACATCATCGGCACCATAGCAGTTCACCTTGGCACGGGGACCATCGCTATAAGGAATGCGCTGAACAACTTCCAGCTTGCCTGAATAGTAGTCGAACTTGGTCTGTACATAGGTGAAACCATTGATACGGCTGATGATCTGTGCAGCATCCTTACCCAAACCGTTCAGGATAACGCGGAGCGGATTCTTACGAACCTTGTTGGCCATCTCTGCAATCTTGATAGCACCCTCGGCAGCGGCAAATGACTCATGGCCGGCCAAGAAAGCAAAGCACTGTGTCTCTTCGCGAAGCAGACGGGCAGCCAGATTTCCATGACCCAAACCTACCTTACGATCGTCGGCAACACTACCAGGAATGCAGAAGCTCTGCAAACCAATACCGATAGCTTCAGCAGCATCGGCAGCTGTCTTTACGCCCTTCTTGATGGCAATGGCTGCACCACATACGTATGCCCATTTAGCATTCTCGAAGCAGATACGCTGTGTGTCTTCACACATCTGATAAGGATCGATACCAGCGCTCTCGCAAATCTCATTGGCCTCTTCGATGCTGTTGATGCCGTTGGCTTTCAAAGCGGCGAGGACCTGGTCCATACGACGCTCTTGACTTTCAAAACTAACTTTTCTTATCATAGCAATGGTCCTCCTTTATTCTTTACGTGGGTCAATAGATTTCACAACACCCTGCTCGGCAGTAGTGCGGCCATAGCGACCGGTAAACTTGGTGACAGCCTCATTGGCATCCATACCATTCTTGATGGCTTCCATCATCTTGCCAAGGTGTACATACTCGTAACCGCAAACCTGGCTGTCTTTGTCGAGATACATCTTGGTGATGTAGCCTTCGGTGAGCTCCAGATAGCGTGTGCCCTTAGCAACGGTACCATAGAGGGTACCTGTCTGAGAGCGAAGACCCTTGCCGAGATCCTCAAGACCTGCACCAATAACAAGACCACCCTCTGAGAAGGCACTCTGGCTACGGCCGTAAACAATCTGGAGGAAGAGCTCGCGCATAGCGGTGTTGATAGCGTCGCAAACGAGGTCGGTGTTCAAAGCTTCCAAAATGGTCTTGCCGGGAAGAATCTCAGATGCCATGGCGGCAGAGTGTGTCATACCGGTACAGCCGATGGTCTCTACAAGGCACTCCTGAATAACACCCTCTTTGATGTTCAGAGAGAGCTTGCAGGCACCCTGCTGGGGAGCACACCAACCCACACCGTGGGTATAACCTGAGATGTCTTTGATCTCCTTAGCCTGAATCCACTTTCCCTCTTCGGGGATGGGGGCCGGTCCGTGGTTAGGACCTTTTTTGACAACGCACATGTTGTCCACTTCCTTTGAATAAATCATACTTGTCAAAAATAAAAATATTATTATAAAGTATTAATACCTTGAGTTCGATAAAAAAGACGCAAGGGCTTATAAGCGCCCCGATAACCTCTTCATTGCGCAAAGTTATAAAAATCTCATGAAAATACCTAATGATAGGGATGCTTTTTTTGGAGAATAATTATTTTTTTCAGAGAAACGGATGGCTTTCCAACTCCGTTCCGTGAATAGAACGGGATGATATGTGCACTCTTTGCAATGTCAAGGGGTATGCCTTGTGGAACAGGATGCCCAAAGGAGGTGGCGTGATGGAATCAAACACCTGTGGTGGGATTTTTTATCCTTTCTTTCACTTCGGCTGTATACTGCTTTGACACCAGTACGTTTTCATCACCATACCGCATTACAAGGGCAATGCCGCTACTTCTGCTCTCAACCTTGGCCACATAGCGCAGATTAACGATAAACGCACGGTGGCATTGCATGATATAGGGCAGACGGCAAATCAAGTCTGACACATTTTTCATACTTGTGCGTATCAGCATGTTGTGCAAACTGCCATCAGCTATATAATGTATGCGAACGTAATTTCCTTCAGATGATACAAATACCACTTGCGATGGATGAACGTTGAGCGACTCCTTGGTGGCTCCGCTGATGCATATCGTGTCATCGCTGTTGGCTGTGGCTAAGGGTTTTGACCATGGTTTCTTCTCCGTAAGTTGACGTTGCCTTTCCTGCAGCATACCATTGAGCAATTGCGCTTCTTCGAGTTGCTTCATGAGATAACGCTTCTTATATACGCTTCGCCAATAAATGTGTATCACGATTGTGGTGAAGCAGTTGATGGCAAATACAGAACTAAGTGTTGTCCAAGAGAGATGGTTGTCGACTGTTTCGTTATTGGCAAATGTGTCGAGAAACAAGGTCATCAAGGCCACACTTAATAATATGTTGATGGACTCAAAGCAAATGTTGCGCCTGATGATATACGGGCTGCCCAAAGAAACGTCGTTGGGCATACGCAATAGCTTGCTGACAATGAGTTCACTCATCAGCACACAAAAGGCAATGATGATGCCAATGCCGGCAATCAATACCCATCTCATCCATCCGAAACTGGCAAGGCCGAAGGGCAGGAATACCACAAAAAAGAGAATGGCTATAAGCGCACTCAGAAGTCGTTCTTTGATAATGGTTGTTTTCATACGCTATGCAAAAGTAGTGTTTATTTTGTAATAAATACGGTTTTGTGCATCGGTTTTACACCCCCAACATGCTTTTCGTCACATTTCCGGTCTTTTCGTCACATTGATGGGCTTTCTGCCCCAGCTATTTGATTATCTGAATTATAAACCGTATTTTTGCACATTCCAAAAGGTAAATAATGAATAATTGAATCAATGACAAGAGTAATTATTGGATTCGTACTGTTGGTGTATGGTGTGTCGGAATTGTTAACCATCACCGGAGTTTACGACACCTCATGGTTATACCATTATCCATGGGTAGATTATGTATTTTCAATTCCATCATGTACAGATGGATGGCGGACACGGAGCTTTGTTTCTTGAT
>CAMAMZ010000155.1 GCA_945837185.1 uncultured Bacteroidales bacterium
TTTCAGAGAGGATATACTTACTTTTCAGAGAGGATATACTTCTCGGGCAAGGTAAGTATATCTTCTCTGAAACCTTAAATTAGGCTCATCAACAAGGATAGAGTTACCGCTATAGAGACAAGCCAATAAAAAGGATGCGAGCACTATACTTCGTAGTCGCAGGCTACACGCGACTCGCGTATTTTTTGGCAATAAGCAGCAACCGCTTGATGGGCAGGATGCACTTTGTAGGCCTGCAGGTCGGCTAACGAATCGAAGGTGGCAGTCAGACAAGCATGATAGTTGCCCTCTACAATATTCACACCTACTTCACAACTACGCAACTCGGGCACCACGCCCATGAGCGCTTCCAAATGTTCCTTCATCCAGTTGGCATTCTCCAAAGCCGTACGGCCTTCAGCCTCAGCTTTCAGTTTCCACATGACAATATGCTTAATCATACTTATAACAGTTTTAGTTGGATGCAAAATTAAGAAAAATATCGTTACCCTACCCCTCATAAGCCATTATTTTTGCCGAAAAGGACCTTCAAGCCTCTGTTCCTATAGGAGGGGTATGGAGAAGAGAAGGAAACAAAAGGTGAAGGTCCTGAAAAATAAGAGAAAATATACAATATACACTTGAAGATTGAAGAGTCAGCCGGTACTATCAGAAACATCTTCTGACAATGCAAAGGTATACAAATAGTCACACAACTTAGTCAATAATTAGCATTTTGTTAGTTTAAAAGATTAATAATTTTACTTTTGTAATATATAAGCATAATATTATTTCTGTTTGTCAGCTACAATGCTTCAAAACATTACAATCTGTAAGTAACTAAATAATGGAGGGAAGCAAAAAGAATGCTTCCCTCCATTATTTAACTTTGCAAAACAGGCTTTTTTATTTTGCCTGCTTCAACTCTTGCGAGAAAGAATAAGGCGCATCTGCCGCATCAATACCACGCTGCTTGTTGGGTGTGGCCGACATGCTATACTCCAATTTGGCACCCTTCAACAACTCCTCATGGGTGAAGTAGTTGCGTGTGAAAGGCTTCCCATCATAGTTCAGCGACTGAATATAAGGATGGTTGATAGCGTTGTTCTGCGCATCTATCGTCACCTGCTTGCCATTCTCCAGGTGCAAGGTTACATGGTCGAAATAAGGTGTACCCACCACATACTGACCGCTACCCGGACAAACAGGATAGAAGCCCAACGCTGAGAACACATACCAAGCAGAGGTCTGTCCGTTGTCTTCATCACCACAATAGCCATCAGGAAGGGGTGTGTACATACGTTCCATCACCTCACGAATCCAATACTGGGCCTTCCAAGGCTGTCCCGCATAGTTATAGAGATAAATCATGTGCTGGATAGGCTGGTTGCCATGGGCATAGTTACCCATATTCATGATTTGCATCTCACGGATTTCGTGAATCACCTGTCCGTAATAGCTATCATCGAAAATGGGTGGTACAGAGAATACGGAATCGAGCATCTGTACGAAGGTTTCCTTACCACCCATCAAGTCAATGAGTCCTTGTGGATCGTGGAACACGCTCCAGGTATAATGCCAACTGTTACCCTCGGTAAAGGCATCTCCCCACTTCAAGGGGTTGAAGGGACTTTGGAACGTACCGTTCTTCAGTTTTCCTCGCATCAGGTTGTGAGAGGCATCAAAAACATTACGATAGTTCATAGCACGCTGGGCAAACACCTTTATCTCCTTGTTTTTCTTGCCCAGAGCCTTACCCAACTGGTAAATACACCAGTCGTCGTAGGCATACTCGAGGGTGCGCGCCACATTCTCTTTGATGTCAACATCATAGGGTACATAGCCCAACTTGTTATAATATTCGTAACCCAATCTACCTGTACTGCTCACCTCCGGGTGCACGGCCTGTGTGCCATGGACAACAGCCTCCCACAGCGTTTCAATATCCTTACTATGCACACCCTTGAGCCATGCATCAGCTACAATAGAAGCGGAATTATTGCCCACCATACAACCCCTATGTCCTGGAGAAGCCCATTCGGGCAAGAATCCACTTTCTCGATAGGCATTGGCCAAACCATCCTGCATGCGGACAGCCTCAGAAGGATAAACAAGGTTCAAGAAGGGGAAGAGGCAACGGAAGGTATCCCAGAAAC
This sequence comes from uncultured Bacteroidales bacterium, assembly GCA_945837185.1. GTDB lineage: Bacteria > Bacteroidota > Bacteroidia > Bacteroidales > Bacteroidaceae > Prevotella. The sequence continues at coordinate 2,136 of CAMAMZ010000155.1, forward strand.
CGGTATCGGTGTACATATAGCCGGGCAGCACCTCGCCATTATAAGGACTGTAGTGTATGGGGGAACCATCGGCAGCAAACTCATAGAAAGCGCGTGGGAAAAGAACCGAACGATAATAGCAGCTATAGAACGTGCGGAGATGGTCGATGTTGTCGTCGTTCACCTCAATACGTCCCAACACTTCATTCCAACGCTTGCGCCCGGCCTGACATATCTCATCAAAGCTACGATTGCCTACCTCTTGCAAATTACGTACGGCCTGTTCTGCGCTGATAAAAGAGGATGCCACCCTTGCATGAACCACCTCTCCCTTGCGTGTAGAGAAACCGATAATGGCTCCGGCATGTTCGCTCTTCATCTCGTTGATGCCACGGCAAAGGCTCTGCTTGTCGGCTGTGGCAGTATAGGTGAAGTCTTTGTCGAAGACAATGACAAAATAGTTTTTGAAGTTGTCGGGCACACCGCCACTGTTGTAGGTGGTGTAGCCGATAATCTTACGCTCCGAAGGTATCACTTTGACATACGAGCCTTTATGGTAGGCATCAACAACCACAAACGAGCTGTCGGCTTCGGGGAAGGTGAAGCGGAAACAGGCAGCGCGCTCCGTAGGAGCAATCTCCGTTACAACATCATAGTCTGCCAGATAGGTTCTATAATAATAAGGTGTAGCTTTCTCCGCCTTATGAGAGAACCAGCTGGCTCGCTTTTCCTCATCCCAAACAGCTTTACCTGTTTCGGGCATGATGGCAAAGGCACCGTAGTCGTTGATCCACGGACTGGGCTGGTGTGTCTGCTTAAAGCCCCGAATCTTGTCTGCCGCATACGTGTAAGTCCACCCATCGCCATTCTTGCCTGTCTGCGGCACCCAGAAATTCATACCCCATGGCATGGCAACGGCCGGATAGGTATTGCCCGTAGAGAGCTGATACTTAGATTCTGTGCCCACCAAGGTACTGACATAATCCACCGGATCAAGCATTGTTTTGGCCGACATACTCACTGATGTCAGCAACAACAAAGCCGACACCCATGTTCTCAGTTGTTTCATCTTTACGTTTTTTTAATCGGTTAGTTATAATCTTGCATGATGTGTTTGGCATCCTTCTCTTAGGAGCGCCTTTCAATTAGTGTTTTGCAAATATAAACAAAATCCGCGATATATTCTCATACATCGCGGATTTATTTTTAACACCTGCTTGTGTTATCGCATAATTGCTATACGTGTGCGTTGCCCTGTAGCTGAAGAGATACAAGAACGCATCAAACTTTTAGAAGTGATAGAAGGCGCGAACCTT
>CAMAMZ010000156.1 GCA_945837185.1 uncultured Bacteroidales bacterium
CCATTCAGGCCAATACCATTTGTGAGGCATGGCACGAAGCCTTTGCCATTCCACCTTTTGCCACAGGCATCATGCTTGCTGTGATGGGTGTGGTTATCGTGTTTGGTGGCATACAGCGTATAGCCAAGGTGAGCAGCGTACTGGTGCCCATCATGGCCTTCGGTTTCTTCTTCTTATCGCTCACAGTTGTCGTGATGAATATAGGCATGTTTCCGCGCATGCTGCAACTCATCGTTGAGAACGCCTTTGGTTTTGAGCAGGCTGTGGGAGGAAGCGTGGGAGCTGCCATGATGGCAGGCATTAAGCGAGGATTGTTCTCGAACGAAGCTGGTGAAGGTTCGTCGCCCAATGTGGCAGCCACAGCCACCACATCGCACCCTGCCAAACAAGGACTGATACAAGCCCTCGGTGTGTTTACCGATACCTTGCTGCTGTGCAGCTGCACGGCTTTTATCATTCTGCTCAGTGGCATTTACCAAGACCCCGCTCTCAACGGCATTGTGCTCACCCAAAACGCACTCTCCTCGCAGGTGGGACCCATAGGTGTGCATTTTGTGGCTATTGCCATTTTCTTGTTTGCCTTCAGTAGCATCATTGGCAATTACTATTATGGTGAGGCGAATATTCGTTTCCTTACCTCCAGCAAGTGGGTGTTGGGCATATACCGGGTACTGTCGGCAGGTGTCTTCGTGTTGTTCGGTTCGGTGGCTACCCTCGATTTCGTGTGGAACATTGGCGATTTGTTTATGGCGCTCGTTACAGCCTGCAACCTGGCTGCCATTCTGCTGCTTGGGAAACACGCATTCCGCCTGCTCAATGATTATTGCCAGCAGAAAAAGGAAGGGAAGGACCCGCATTTTTGCAAGCGGCAGATGCCTGACATAGAAAAAGATATTGCCTGCTGGGAATCATGAAATGTGCATGCAAGCGCCTTATTTCTAACATCCCTAATAAACCGTAAAAAAAATGATGGAAAAGGGGCATGGCATATCGCTTGCATGGCAAAACCTACTTTGTTACAGGTTCCAATAGCACGGTTATTATCTATGACCGTTTTGGATTGACTTAACGCAAAAGGAGATTGCTTATGGCTCTGTAGATAAAGCGTGGGAGATATTTCATCATTTATCTTTTGATGGTGCCTTTATGCTACGTGCTGCGCACGATGATTACTCGTTCTGCACTCGTTGTTCTCCACGATTTTACGAGCGCTGAACGAGTGCTGAACGAGTGCTGAACGTAGGAAGGATGTTGCTGTTGGCGTGCAGAGCCGTTCCTTATGGCCGTTAGGGTATTTGTGTAGCTAACAAGGTAAAAAAAAGCAGCTCTTTAATGAGCTGCTTTAAACTGTTCAAGGAAACGAACATCGTTTTCCGAAAATTCTCGAAGGTCGCTGACACGATACTTGAGGTTCGCAATGCGTTCAACGCCCATTCCGAAGGCATAGCCCGAATAAACGCTGCTATCGATGCCACAAGCTTCCAAGACATTGGGGTCAACAATACCACAGCCTAAGATTTCTACCCATCCTGTGTGCTTACAGAAACCACAACCTTTGCCTCCACATATATGGCAACTGATATCCATTTCAGCACTTGGTTCGGTGAATGGGAAATAGCTTGGACGAAGCCTTATCTTGGTGTCGGCACCAAACATTTCACGCGCAAAGGTGAGGAGCACCTGCTTGAGGTCGGTAAAGCTCACCTGCTTGTCGACATACAATCCTTCCACCTGATGGAAGAAGCAATGGGCACGTGCCGAGATAGCTTCGTTGCGATACACACGTCCGGGGCTTAGAATGCGGAGGGGTGGCTGATGCCGCTCCATAAAGTGCGTCTGTACACCAGAAGTGTGGCTGCGCAATATGATATTTTTCGTTACGTCGTTAGGATGCTGGTTGATGAAAAACGTGTCCTGCATGTCGCGTGCGGGGTGGTCGGCAGCAAAGTTCAACATCGTGAACACATGTTTGTCGTCGTCCACTTCAGGACCATCTGCCAGCGTGAATCCCATACGGGAGAAGATATTGATGATTTCGTTGCGCACAATGCTGAGCGGGTGGCGTGTGCCCAAGGCAACGGGATAGCTTGTGCATGTAAGGTCGATGTCATCGCTTGCTCCACTATGAGCGTCCAATTCATCGCGCAACCCGTTTATCTTGGTCAGCGCAGCCTGCTTCAGTTCGTTCAGCCGCATGCCCACAGCCTTCTTTTCTTCTGGGGCCACGTTACGGAATTCAGCCATCAAGGCATTGAGGATTCCTTTTCTACTGAGGTATTTGATGCGCAATTGTTCCACTTCGTCCACACTGCTGGCAGTAAGGTTCGCCACCTCTTGCAGCAGGGCATCTATCTGTTCTGTTATCATTTTCGGCAATTTATATTCTCATAAATTTCTTGCAAAGGTAATATTTTTATATATAAATCGCAAACAATTTCGAAAAAAGTTGTACATTTGCACTGTTTTGAGAGAAACGTTAGTGAACATATATATAATAAGGTATAGAGTATATGAAAAAGTATGCTTTGCAAATGCTTATGGCGCTCCTGCTGCCCGCGTTGGCCGCATGCTCGGGGAGCAAGGTGAAAGAAGAGGCTCCTATAGCGGCTGATAGTTTGACGGCCGACACGTGTGTGACCGACACGCTTGAAAGCATGATTGAAGAGCAGCCCATGCCAAAGGCTGCCGATGAGTTGTTCGACGATTTCTTTTTTAACTTTGCTGGCAACAGAAAGTTGCAGATACAGCGCATTGCCTTCCCTCTCACGGTGAAAAGAGATGGAGAAGTGGAACAGCGCTTAGAGAAGCAACAATGGCATGTGGATCACTTCTTCATTCCGCAGGAGTATTATACGCTTATTCTCGACAATCGCAAGCAGATGAACTTGGTGAAGGATACAACCGTGTCGCATGTGGTGGTGGAGAAGATAAACCTCCATACACACCATGTGAAGCAGTACGTGTTTAACCGCGACAATGGGTTGTGGATGCTGAAGGAAATACGCCATCTGTCGATCGCACACAACCATAACGCCAGCTTCCTCACCTTCTACGAGAAATTCTCGACCGACAGCGTGTATCAGATAGAAAGCATGGACGAATCGGTGGTGTTTACAGCTCCCGATCCCGACGACGACTTCAATACCCTTACCGGCACCATAGAACCCGAGCAATGGCCCATGTTCAAGCCCTCATTTATTCCCACAGGCGTTATTTATAACATCATCTACGGCAAGCAGCCGAAAGAAAGTAAAAAGAAGATTTTTATGGTAAGAGGTATTGCCAACGGACTGGAAATGGAGATGGTGTTTGAACAAAAGGAGGGGCACTGGAAATTAGTGAAGTTTGACAGTTGAGTGTAAGGCACGCTGTTCAGGGCTGCCCATCATCTATGGCATTAAGAGAAAGAAGGAAAAATATAAA
>CAMAMZ010000157.1 GCA_945837185.1 uncultured Bacteroidales bacterium
TGTGCAAAGTTACAACAAATTCTTCATTGCTACAAGTAATGTTCGCTTTTTATCCGCCTCCACAACAAAACCTATAACACATACACCAATCCCAATTTCACCTCGAAGGTTTCCGCGTGCACATTGGCATGATAGCGGTAGCGTGTGTCGCGCAGGTAGTAGGAGCTTGACATTTCCAGATGCAATCCCTCTTTCAACCGCACTTGGAACTCCGGATTAATCACCATGAGCGATGCATCCGACTTATCACCCTGCACGTTGTAATACAGCGGATTCATATCCGTCAGATCCTTCCCTTCATAGCCTTTCCATGTGAAGATATGATAGTAGGAAACATTCAAATAGAAATGGCCGAACTTGCCAAAGTCCATCAAGGTGTTCGACTTTATGGCATAGCCGCTTCCCATGTTGTAATCGCGGTCAATCACATTATAATAGTCGCTCTTCGAACCACCTAAAAGAATGCCATCCAAAAACACCCTTTGCTCTAAGTGCATCAGTCCTCGGGCACCCAAGAAACGGTAAATGGCACCCGGCCCTATGCCCACGGCTTCGGAAATGCGATACGGGGTGAGTTGCGTACCGTCTTTCACAGGTTCTGCGTTATAGAAGTTGAAATGCTGGAACAAACCGAATTGCGCCTGCAGCCGCTCGCCATCGTGTATAGGCGTAGCCCACAACCTTCCCATGAGGCGTGCGGAATTGATGAGTGGCTGGTTGCCTAATAGGGACAAAGAGAGCTGCGCTGTGAAATAATCATACGGCTGGTTATTGTCATCGCCTATGGCATCGCCATACTCTATGCCCGCACGCAAATAAGCGTTGTGTTCTCCCCGGAACAAACTTCCGTCATCAGCCAGATAGCGAGTGCCCAAAGCCAAGGAGAACTTTACGGGAATACGATTATAGTCGTGATAGAGATGATGGCGACTGCGAAGCTGAAAAGCATCACCCCGAACAATACGGTTGAACCCTTGTATGGGATTCACTATAAAAGCCGCTGCCTCACGGAAGAACCGTGCACTCCCCACCTTGCTATCATCGAGAATAAGATGCGACAAGCGGTGGGTCACCTCACCAATACAGGTTCCACCCAAGGAAGTGGCTATCCAGTCGTTGATGGCAGGAGGCTCACACTCAGCCAGCATCTCCCACATCAAACTACCGCCAATGGCATAAGGAGCTGATTCCCAGAAGGTCAACCCATTGCTCCGCGCACTATTGAAATATAGGTTTCCGTGATAAGGATGTGCAAAAAGATTGGTCGAAAAAGGGTCGTTGTCCCACACGAATCCTCGTTTGAAATTGTCGCGGATGGTATGGATGTTCACTTGCGCAAAGTCTTCGTTCATCACAAACTTATCGAACGAAAACACCAGCGCGTTGATGCCTGTAGTTTCCAAAGCAGCCAGCGCATAACGTTTGGGCTGCGACCATGCCATGCCCCCATCCGTTTCCGCACATCCTTGTTGCATCCGTTCTTTCGAAGTAGTGTGCAGGTTATGATTTCTGCGGTAGGCAAACGACAATCCCACCTCGCCTATCCATTGCTGCTCATAGCGCCTTCTGCTGCCATAATGTCGGGTGTCGCCATATCCCACCGATGCAAACAAGCCCATTGTAGGCCCCAATCTATAGTCTACATTCACATGCGCCTGAAGAGCATACAGGCGTTGGGGCTTATGCGTGCTCTCCTGCCTGAAAAATTCTATATGGCTGTACCCCACATCGCCACTCACCATCCACTTGGGCGAAAGCTGGAAATGCCTTCCGAACCTATAAAACAATGCCCCCGAAAACTTCTCGTCAATGCCCAGATAGTGGGTTCCCAATCCTATCATCGTATAGGTATGCCGGTTGCGGAAGCGCAAGGCACCATTGAGTTTTGTAGATGTGCCGGCATAAGTCAGAAGATCGATATGTGTATGCGGCCCGATATTTACAAAGCCCACTTTTCGCGCCAAGGAATCGTGCGACATGTTCACCACACCTATCTGCCATCCTTTCGTCTGTCTGTCGGACATGTTCACCACACCCAGCTGAACGCCTGTAAGCGTGTCGGCTACATTGTAAATTGACGTTTGCACACCCCTCATTCTGCCTGCACATATATTGGCGAGACCCGACAACTGCATTCCCCTTTGCACACCCATTGCCACGTTTGTCACGGCAGCCAATTGCATTCCTTCCAAGGGTTGTAGGGTGTTGTTGGTCATTCCTGCCACCTGCACACCCCTCGTCTTATTCGAAAAACCGAAGAAAGTGGCCATATTCAAACCTATCATTTCCCGTGTAGCCACGCTCGAAATGAGTCCATACTGAAAGCCGTGCAGCGTATCGACACTACTGAAAATTCCGACATTCAAATTGCTAAACAGCAACGAATCGGTTGTAGTACGATTAGCCCCGAAAGCCATATTATGATACCATTTCCTTTTGCCTTCCGCCTGTGCCTGTGTAGCCAACAAGCAAAAACACATCAGCAAGCCTATACCTTTATATATACATATCTGTTTTCTTCCCATCATATTATTTTTTTGTTATCAAATTCTTTATTCTGCAAACGTCATAAACCCATCCTTTGCTCTTCAAACGCAGGCAGGGGATTTGCCCTATAACCGCAAGGGAGAAAGAAAAGAAGCCCCTCAACCGCAGGAGAGAAGGAAAGGCTCTCCATGAACCCTCTGGCAGGTAACTTCCATTTTACAAAATTAAAACAAACTCCCCACCTCACCAAATATTACAGAATTTTTAGCAATATTTTCCGAGAATCTGTTTATGTATACCATCACCCTCGTAACCGCATTCATTTGCACACAGCTTCGATGCTGGTCAAGCCATCACTCGCAAAAGTTCTACAATATTACTTCATGATGATTAGAAATCTGAATATAATTTGTAACTTTGCACGCAAACAGAAAGTCTGGATTGGCTATATATTTGCAGGAGAAGTAATAATTGAGCGGATATGAACATTGAGCAAGTCAGAGAGTACACGTTGTCACTCCCAGGAGTGACTGAAGACCAAGCGTTTGGTGAAGACATCCTTAACTTCCGCTTGGAAGGAAAGATATTCGTTTGTTTATGGTTAGGTGGTGACAGGCATGTTATGCATGACGGAGTTTCAAGAATTGCCTTGAAACTGTTACCAGACAGAAATATCGAACTCCGAGAACAATTCTCGGCCGTAACACCAGCCTTTCATTGGAACAAGAGGCATTGGAGCGACATCTATTTTGTAGAAATGGACGAAGTAATCGTAAAGGAATTGATTAAAGAGTCATACCAACTCATTGCATCGAAACTTCCAAAGGCTATTCGCTCAAAGTATTTGTCGGTATCATATTGATTTAGATGTGGCAAAGATGAGAATACAAAAACGGGGAACAAGAAC
>CAMAMZ010000158.1 GCA_945837185.1 uncultured Bacteroidales bacterium
TTGATGTCGAGCAGCACCAAATCGGTGTAGTCCAAAACCTCCATAGCCTTAGGGGTACAGAAGTAACCGCTTGTATCGAGTGCCGTATGCAACCCCTTGTCCTTGCACAGCCTGAAGTAGGAAAGGGCGAACGCTGCCTGCATGAGGGGTTCACCGCCACTCAGCGTTACACCACCCTTTTTGATAAAATTATAATAGCGCATGGCTTCCTCACAAAGTTCCTCGGGCGTAAGTTCGTATTGGCATTTGCCCTGCAGGTTCCATGTGTCGGGATTGTGGCAGAACAGGCAGCGCAACGGGCAGCCCATCATAAAGGTTACAAAACGGATGCCAGGCCCGTCGACGGTGCCGAACGACTCGATGGAGTGTATTCTTCCTTTCATCATAATGTGTGGAAATGGTTGGAAAAGGCCCGCTGCGGGCCATGAAAAGGAAGGCATCATGTTGCTTTGACAGTGCAAAGCGGTATGATGCCTTCCGTTATAAAAAGTGTTGCTTACATGCAGTGGTTGATGGTGCGAGAGAGCACATCCAATTGCTGCTCACGTGTCAGCTTCACGAAGTTCACCGCATAGCCGCTCACACGGATGGTGAGTTGCGGATACTTCTCGGGATGTTCCATGGCGTCTTTCAGCAAATCGTGGTCGAAGACGTTCACGTTCAGGTGCTGACCGCCATCGGGGGCAAAGTAGCCGTCCATAAGGTTCACCAAGTTCTCAGCCTGGGTGTCGCGTGTCTTGCCCAAGGCAGAAGGTGACACTCCGAAAGTATAGGAAATGCCGTCTTTTGAATGGTGGAAGGGCAACTTGGCAACAGAGGCCAAGGCGGCAATGGCACCTTTCACATCGCGGGCATTCATGGGGTTGGCACCAGGAGCGAAGGGCACGCCAGCCTTTCGTCCGTCGGGTGTGGCACCTGTGTTGCGACCGTATACCACATTTGATGTGATGGTGAGCAAGCTCTGTGTGGGCACAGCGTCGCGATAGGTGCGGTGTTGGCGCAAGTACTCCATGAACTTCTCGGTGAGCATCACGGCAATCTGGTCTGTCTCGTCGCAGTTGTTGCCGAAGGGTATATATTCGCCCTCTTCAATCTTATAGTCAACGGCAAGGCCTGTGTCGTCGCGGATGATGCGAATCTTGCAATGCTTCATGGCGGCAATAGAGTCTGTTACGATTGAGATTCCTGCAATGCCCGTAGCGCGTGTGCGTTGCACATCGCCATCGTGCAAAGCCATCTCAAAAGCCTCATAGTCGTACTTGTCGTGCATGTAGTGAATGATCTTCAGCGCATTGACATAGGTCTTGGCCAACCAGCGCATCATGGCGTCGAAACGGGGCCAGAACTCCTCGAAGGTGAGGTATTCGCTTTCGATAGGCGCAAAGCGAGGACCCACCTGCTCACCGCTCATTTCATCGCGGCCTCCGTTGATGGCATAGAGCATGCACTTGGCGAGGTTGGCACGCGCACCGAAGAACTGCATCTGCTTGCCAATCTTCATAGGACTCACGCAGCAGGCTATGCCGTAGTCGTCGCCCAATTCGGGGCGCATCAAGTCGTCGTTCTCATATTGAATGGCACTGGTGTCCATAGACACCTTGGCGCAATAGGTTTTCCAAGCTTCCGGCAGGCGGGGGCTCCAGAGCACGGTGAGGTTAGGCTCGGGAGAGGGTCCCATATTATATAAGGTGTGCAGCAAACGATAGTCGGTCTTGGTAACCATTGAACGCCCGTCGATGCCCATACCGGCCAATGAGGTGGTAGCCCAGATGGGATCGCCACTGAAGAGGTCGTTGTATTCCGGAGTGCGGAGGAAGCGCACGATGCGCAGTTTCATCACCATCTGGTCAATCATTTCCTGTGCTTCTTCCTCAGTAAGGATGCCCTTCTTCATGTCGCGCTGGATGAAGATGTCGAGGAAGGCGGAAACGCGGCCGAGCGACATGGCGGCACCGTCCTGATCTTTTACGGCACCCAAGTAGCCGAAGTAGGTCCATTGGATGGCCTCGCGGGCATTGGTGGCAGGCTTGGTGACATCGAAACCGTAGGAGGCACACATGCGCTCAAAATCTTTCAATGCGTTGATCTGGTCGGTGATTTCCTCACGGCAACGCACAATCTCCTCGGTAAATTCCTGTATGTCGATGCGTTTGTGGAAACGCTTCTTTTCTTCGATGAGGTTGGTGGTGCCATACAAGGCAATACGACGGTAGTCGCCTATGATGCGGCCACGGCCGTAGGCATCGGGCAGACCGGTGATGATATGGGCGTGGCGGGCGGCCTTGATATCGTCGTTATAGGCGGAGAAGACGCCTTCGTTATGTGTCTTGCGGAACTTGGTGTAGATTTCCTTGGTTTGCGGGTCGAGGGTGTAGCCATAGGCGGAAAGGGCTGCCTGCACCATGCGGATGCCGCCTTTGGGGAAGATGCCGCGCTTCAGCGGCGCGTCTGTCTGCAGACCAACGATCACCTCGCTGTCTTTGTCGATATAGCCTGCTCCGTAGGTGTCGAGGCTCTGCGGCAGTTTGGTTTCTGCGTCGTAGACTCCCTTTTCTCGTTCCACCTTGAACATTTCGCTGAGAATGTTCCACAATTTGTTGGTGCGGGCTGTAGGACCGGCAAGGAAGGATTCATCACCGTCGTAGGGCTCATAGTTGTGTTGAATAAAGTCACGTACGTCGATTTCATGCTTCCAGGTTGTTCCTTTGAAGTCTGTCTGTAGATTTTTAAATTCCATATAATTATATTTAGGGTTATGTGCTATCGTGTTTCTATATGTGGTTTTTTATTCCATTACAAAGGTAAGCATTTCTTTGGGTTTAATTCGTTTTTCAATTGTATTTCTGCAGGGAAGGCCTAATTCCTTGATATAGGTTGCCTCTGACGCATGCTGCCCATGAGGATGAGGCATGCTGCACACGTTGCTCTCCACAATTATACGAGCGCACATAGAGCGCTGAACGAGTCTTATCACAACGCAACTCCTCTCGAGCGTAGTAGGTTTTAGACAGACAGATAGACAGATATTATAGTATAGGCTGCCCTTGGAGCATTTGGGGGGATGAAATACATCAATATCCTAACCGTCTCGAGTAACTTTCTTTTTCGTTCAGCCTTGGCTGAACGGTCGTAGATGTTAACATCTATCTGCTTAGCAGATAACTGACTTTACCGTTCAGCCTTGGCTGAACGATAAATGTAACGCAGTGGCAACGCGACGCAAGCTTCTTGTTGGGGCAAAGGCATAGGCTATAGACTGCTATTCCTTAAAACATGTAGGAGCGAAGGATGCCGGACGCTACACCTCGGGCTCCGGAAGAAGAAAGGGGTCAGTAGAAATTTAGTGGGGATAGGCGT
>CAMAMZ010000159.1 GCA_945837185.1 uncultured Bacteroidales bacterium
GGCTTGCTACGAGGCTATGGAGGCATTTGTGGAGTACAAACCCTTATAATCATGACTTATCTTTTCCGGTGGTTGCATGGGTCAACCACCGGGAACCCATAAAAAAAACAGTTGCGCAAGGAGCAATTCCTTGCGCAACGTTTTTTATGAATAAGAAAGCAATTGTTTATTTCTTTGCTTTACTCTTCTGTCGCACTGGTTTCGGCTTTAATCCAGCCGGACGCATGGAATAGGTAGCTGCACCCCAAGCAGGTGTTGCTGTGAGCTGCTTACGCAATGTCTCCACATCCAACTGTCGGCGATAGGATTCCTCCAACATCGATGCATAGAGCTGATGGGGATTGGCCTCATCGCGGTTGGTCCAGTTATAGGCTATGAAACGGGCATAGTCGACACATTTGCAGAACCAGGTGGCAGGTGTTTTCTCGTCATACATAGCCTGACGCACCATATAGGTGAGCTGACTCATCATCAATTGCTTGTCGACGGTAGAATCAGCCAGCAACGAATCGGTCAAGGCACCTGCCTCGGCATACATCCGCTGGCGGGTATAGCTGCTCAAACGAATCATCTTCAGGTTGAAAGCCTTTCCTTCAAAGTCGCACAACGCAGCAATGGCTTGTGCATTACCATAGCGTGTTTCCTCAGCAAACTTCTTGTCAACCTCTTTCTTGCCATAGCGCTGACAGAAAGTAGCGTATTGGGAAGAAACTGTTTGCAAGGGCTTTGACACGCCCGACACACAACGCACAAAGAGTTCCCATATTTCCGGTTCGGTCAATTGCGCCCCTGCTGCCAGCAAGGCATCAAAAGCCTGTGCCACCTTATCGCGCTGGTGTATGGAGTGCTGGTAGTTGATATAGGCAATGAGCACATCGCGTGAACGGTTGCCTTCATCGTAGGCCTTTTCCAAGAAATACGACCTTGTTTCGGGTTGCAACGCATAACTACCTGTCTGGATAAAGGTTTCTACGGTTTGCGTACTGCTACTACGGTGTACGGGCTCCTCCGTTTGTGGATCGATAAAGAAATAGGTAGGATAAACGCGCACACCATATTTGCGTGCCAGTTCCACACCTTCCCCATGCTCCGCATCAATCTTCATACAAACGAAATGCGTGTTGTACATTTCTCCTACGGCAGGCTGGGTGAACACGGTTTTCGCCATATTGTAACAGGGGCCACACCACTGGGTGTAGAAATCGACAAAGATGAGTTTTCCCTCACTCTTGGCCTTGGCCACGGCCTGAGCCCATGTGCCATGCTCAAAATGTATGCCATAGTCTTTCAACAGCTCGCCTGCCCTGGCCTCTTGCCGGCTACCCAAGGCAACCAGCAAGAGCAATGCCGTAAACAGGACACTTGTCATCTTGTGTTTCATCATTCTTATCACGAAAAACATGATTCCAAAAGCTAACACCTAAACACTTAATCAACCGTACGCTCGTCGTTGCGGGCAAAGGTACGGTACTTGTAGATGACCTTAGGACTGGCACCGGCCACACCCTCATATTTATTTAATAAGGTGGGCTTGCTACCCTCTAAGCTAATCTCTACAATATCCGTCTTCAGTTCATCGCCATTACCTGCGGTATCACTGCCATAGCGCGACACGGCAAGCAACATTTTCTTTTCGCCACGGTGCATGCAGGCATCGGCAATACGTGCGTCGTTGCCATAGCCTAACTCGGAGAGTTTGATCAGGCGGTCGCCATCATTGGGCGATACACCCGTCTGCACATTGAGCACATTGTAGCGATAGAGGGCATCGCCCGTCACAATATATACATAAGGAATATTGCGCAGCATGAAGAAGCGGTTGCTGCTGTCCATCAACGGAGCGTCGACATCATACACCTTACAAGCCTCAGTGCCCAACTGACTGGCATCGAAGAGCGCCAACTTGGTGTTGCTACCATTAGAGATGGCGGCGAAACAGAGTTCTGACTGATAGGTGTCTTCGCCATAGAAGGCCCGATACCCTGGGAATGATTTGCCATCGGCATCAATCTCTGTCATGTCCTCATAGTCGAACTGGAAGAACTTGCCGGAAAGTTCGTCGAACACGAACTGACGATAGGTACCGTCCCATCCCGCATTGAGGTTCAAACCTCTATCTGCGGTAGGCGTACGCCCCATCTCGCTAATCATGGGCGAGAACTTATAAGTCACATCACCATCTTGCTTGAAATTGGCAGAATAGATGTCTGGGGCTGAGCTACGATAAAAAGAAATCATCGACAAGCCACCGTCTTCGGATATTACCCATTCATACTCGCTGTTGAACACAGAGCCGTAGGGCGACAAACGCCACTGCGACACAAAACTGTTCACATAGCAAGGTTTGAAACCGCTATAGTCGGGCACAGGATAAAGGGGACCGTAATCGAGCATGAACTGCTTGTCGATGGCACCATTCTTTTCCAATGTCATGTTGTTGATGCACATCATACCCTCATCGCATACCAATTTGATGCCTTGACCTCCAAATTTGTTGACATAGGTCTTACAGCCATCCACAAAGGTCTGGGTCAGGAAAGTGGGGTTGTGTCCGAGAGGCTCTTCATGACTGCGGTTATAGAACATGCTGGAGAAATTGGCATTCTCCTTGTCGAGGCGCAGGTAGGAGAGGTCGGCCACACCATTCTGGTTACTTACCACCAGAATACCATCGGAAGAAGTTGAGGAGTTCACCACTAAGTTGGTAACAGCAAAGGCACGTGTGCCATTATCCTTGTCGATGACAGAGAGACGGAGGGTATAGGAACCCGTGGAATTGGTTACCTCATAGTTCAGCACCTTATCGGTAGAGATAACGTTTTTGCCCAACTGCCACTCATAGGTATAACGGTCCTCGTCCTGGCCATAGAGCGTACCTTCAAATTGCGGGGTGATGGTAAGCGTTTCCAAGCGGTCTATTTCCATACGCTCCGGCACGCCCTCAATGGTCACCTCGTTGATTGCATGATAATCGTAGTTGCCCTTGTCCTCATAGCACGATGCGAACAGCGTAACGGCGAGGGCAACTGTCAATATACGGATTGTCTTCATTGTTTACGATATTATGATAATTCTTTGATTGAAACGTGATTCACGGAACGACTACTCCTCTTCTTCGGCCATGTCGATAAGGCTGTCGAAACCTACACGCTTGCCGGTTGCTTCGTCAATGATGATATTGTCGTTCAGATAATTCCTCATTGCGCTGATACAACGCCTTGCGGCACTGTCGTTCAGCAAGTCGGCACTCGCATAGAAACTTTCTTCAGCAAACAAGAGAAGAATCTTATATTTCTCAGGATGATAGAATCCCAAACCATAAACGGACCACCAGGTAGGTTCGGAGAT
>CAMAMZ010000160.1 GCA_945837185.1 uncultured Bacteroidales bacterium
CCTAGGCTGAACGGTAAAGTAAGTTATAATCTGTGCCGATAGAAGTTAACTTCTATGACCGTTCAGCCTAGGCTGAACGAAAACAGAGGTTCCTTGAGGCTGTTAGAGCATGTGTATTGTTGTGGAGTTGCTATTGCCTTTCGACACAATAGGCTCACCCGATAAATATCTTCCCACGTAACTTCTACCGAGCCGTGATTTGGCAATGGCTGTCACTGCATAGATTAAAACCTGCGAAACCACAAGCGGTATGTAGACGACCTGAGAATCATGGAACTTCCGTCTAATTTTTCTTTCAGATAATGCTCCTCCAAGGCACTGATGCCGAAAGGAGCGAGCACAAGCGCATCGGTTACAGGAATGTCGCCTCCCCATGTGTCTTCATGTCCTTTATTTAAATAAGGTGTATGGATGATGAGACTGTCGGTAGTTTGTGAGAATCGGAAATAATACCTGCCGAGTGTTTTATGATCAATATCATTCACACAGAGCAACTTCGCTTCTATCGCCCAAAAAACACGGCAGGCTGACAAATCAGCCACCCCTCCTGTTCGCAGCGTATCGATGCGCTCCAAATGCCAAAAGCCATCAAGCTTGCCATTGTCGCTGCTTTCAATATCACAAGCCACTAACAGGGGTAGCATAGCGATGCCACCCACTACATGTTTCAATAGATGAAAAACTCTTTTGCTCATAGTTTCTTTCCTTTCTTTCGTGCTTGAAACACACCGGAACGACAGAGGGTGAACTGGAAACCGGCATTACTGCCCAGGATATGACCAAAATCCATGCCATAGGCTCCTCTCAAAAGCCAACCCGGCATAATATGGTAATCAGCCTCTACCATCACACTCATCGTATGGTGCTTTTTCGTATAAGGCTCATCGTAGGTGCCAAGGCCCTCTTGCCAGGTTGCCAGCATGCGGTAACGCCACTGTGTGGCAGGCGCTCCTTCCAAACCGAGATGAACAGCTGCAAACCGATTGTTCTTCACATAGATAGAACCGTCATCATTATAGATGGGCGAGCGATAAAGGGGATTGCCCATCACCTGTCCCCAATGTTGCCATCCGGGATAAAGACTGTGATTATAATAATCGTCGATTCCTGCCAGATGATCGGGAATATTGGCGGTATGGTCGTGGTTGAAAGGTCCGCTCTGATATTTCGTGTACAAATATTCAAGGACAAGGCTGCGGAACCAACGCCCCTTCTTATGCCTAACTTCCAGTCCCAGCATCATATCCTTCAACTTATACATATAATAACGGTCGTCTTTCTTTTGAAGATAATTCTCTCCGCCATCATAGCCATTGTAGTCTAACAGGAACATGCCGGAATGGTCCTCAAAAAAATGGTCACCATAAAGACCACAATACCATTGGTCGGTATTGTAGTTCAAACGGATAAGCCAACTGCCAAGATGGTTGCCTTCCACATTCTCGTATTGCCCCTCTCCCGGATCGGCCCCACCAGGAACAAAACTGTTCCAAAAAGCCTTGAGCCCAGTTCCCATCTGTTGGTACTTCAACGTTCCGTCTTCCATCCCCAAGCATAGGTTTCCACCGAAAAGGGTAGCCATCTCCAATCCCAACTCTACCGAAAAGGGCGCTGTGGCCTTACCACTACCCAGCCGCAAATATGCTGCTTTTGAATGGTATAGAATGTCCTTGCCATGTTTCTGCACACCTTGGGTAAAAGACTGCTGCCAGTTGGCATCTGTCAGCATGCCCCATGCCACATGGCCTTTTAACTGCAGGCATCCATGCGTAAAGGGAATGTTCCAATAGTCGGGCAACGCTAAACGTAACTGAGGAACGGGACGGGCGTTGATACCCAATGTTTGGGAGCCACTGCTCAAACGGTTGTTTTTCATTTCCATGGGATATTCCTTACTGCCCAGCGTAAGAACACCCTGTAGCCACCGCAACTGCACATACGCCTGTTGCACAAAAGCATGCGTTGTATAGTGCGTAGCGCCTACAATATCCAACCCATAACCCAAACTCCATTTGCGTAGCGAATCTGCCTGCAAGGAGCGCACTACCGAAGCACGCAGATAGCCATTCGTTGACGCCAAAGAACTCAGTCCATACTTATTTGCATTGAGCCATAGTGGGGTTTTTCCATCAGAGAAGGAAACCTGGCTCTCCACCTTATAATGCACAAGGCTCGTGTCGTTAGTTGCGTGCACCTCCTCCGGATCAGAAGCACTGACCCCTACAGCACATAACAGCACTACAATCAATATATATATTCGTATCATCCGGCTTCAAAAAAAATGGAATTACCCAACCTTACCCCTTAAAGGGTATTGTTTTGCAAATTTACAAAAATATTTGCAAATGCGCCTTTTCTCATAACTTTTTTCTCTCTTTTCATGCCCTCCCTATTTCCGCCTGTTGTGGTCAAGAAGCATACATTGAGGACGCTGATTCCAAGTTGTGCCACACCTCCTTTTGTGAAGAATAGGATTTTCCCCCTCACACGGTAGGGGTTTCCCTTACCAAGACTCGATTATTTTTCTTTCCTTTGCATCAGAAATCAATCATAACATAAAACAACAAGGCAATGAAAAGGATGATAATGACGCTGACCACACTGATCACACTGACAGTATCAGCATACGCTATGAGCTATTCGCAAGCAAGGGAACAGGCTCTCTTCCTTACAGATAAGATGGCCTATGAACTGAACCTGAACGATGCTCAGTATGAAGCCGCTTATGAGATAAACCTCGACTATTTGATGGCCATTGACAATCAAAGAGATTTATATGGCGACTATTGGAGACGACGCAATCTCGACTTGAGCTATGTATTGTTCGACTGGCAATATCGTGCTTTCTGCGCAGCCAGCTATTTCTATCGTCCGCTGTACTGGGACGGAGGCTACTGGCACTTTGCCATCTACGCACGTTACCCCCATCGTAACTATTTCTATTTTGGTAGGCCAAACTTTATCTTCGTTTACAATGGCGGGCATAGCTGGCATCACAATGGGCATCGCTCTTGGTACTGCGGCAGGGATTTTGGTCACAGAACGGCTGTAAGTCATAAACCGGCCGGCATGAGAGACCGATTTGACAGAGGTGACTACGGAAATGGTTACCGTCATGAAAGCGACAGAAATGATGGCAACAGGAATCATGGCAAC
>CAMAMZ010000161.1 GCA_945837185.1 uncultured Bacteroidales bacterium
AAAAATGTTGTACTTTTGCACACGCTTTTCGCAAGCAACGACTCGCTAGCTCAGCTGGTAGAGCACAACACTTTTAATGTTGGGGTCATGGGTTCGAGCCCCATGCGAGTCACTTGAAGCTGTGTCTGACAAAGGCGCAGCTTCATTTTATTTCATAACAATAGTTCGTTAACTGATTTCTTTTATCAATACCAACAATCATCATGGAAAGCCTACGTACAACAAAAAGACATCTGCTCCTATGGGCAGGCATATTATGGGGCACACTGCTCTATGCGCAAACCGTTGACCCTTTGGAAACTTACATGGAACAGACGGGTATGAGCGAAGAAGCGGAAGAAGGCGGCATGGCCGACTTGTATGAACAACTGGAAGAACTGAGCAGTCAGCCTTTGGATCTCAACAATGCCACACGAGAAGAGCTGGAACAACTTCCCTTTCTCACCTACCAACAACTGAACGACCTGCTGGAATATCGCCATTCCGTGAAAACCATACGTAGCTGGCAGGAACTGTCGCTATGCGGAAAATTTACGCCTCGCACTATACAATGGCTTCAAGCCTTTACCTACTTGGGCGCAGAAAAACAAATAAAACCACAGCTGACATGGCGGGAGATAGCGCAGTATGCACGCCAAGAAGCAGTGGGCTACTTTAAAATTCCTTGTTATAGTCGAAAAGGTGATGACCATGCGTATGCTGGTGACCCTTACAAACACTGGTTCCGTTATAGTTTTCGTTACAAGCAAACGGTGCAGGCTGCCTTCGTAGGCTCGCAAGATGCCGGTGAACCATTCTTTTCAGCCCCCAACCACATGGGCTACGACTTCTATAGTTTCTATGTATTACTGCGCAACCAAGGATGGCTCAAAGCGGCTGTTGTAGGACGCTTCAAACTGCGGACGGGCATGGGACTGGTGATGAACAACTACAACAGCTTCGGCAAATTGGCCAATCTGGAACAGTTAGGACGCTCCTCCGGCATACTTGCGGGCTACTCTTCCCGTTCAGAAGCTTATTACTTGCAAGGTGCCGCTGCTACCTTTCAGCTCACCCGACAGCTTGACTTTACTGCGTTTGCTTCGTACAGAAGCATGGACGCCACGCTTAACAAAGACTCCCTTACGGTGGCCACCCTCATACGGAGCGGTTACCACCGTACGGCCACAGAGCTGAAAAAGAAAAACAATACGGACCAAAGTGTAGTAGGCGGCCATCTGTCATGGCGTCGCCAATCGTTGCAATTGGGACTGACAGCACTCTATACTACCTTTAACCGACGCCTACGGCCCAACACGAACACACTCTATCGTCGGTATGCTCCGCAAGAAAGAGAATTTGGCAATGCCAGTGTGAACTATGCCTATACAACAGGACGCTATGCCTTGGCCGGTGAAGTGGCCGTAGACCAGCAAGGTTATTGGGCCACGATTAACAAAGCTTCGTTTCATCTGCCCAATGAACTGTCACTCACCTTGGTGCACCGTTATTACGATTACCACTATCAAGCATTGTTGAGCAACAGCTTTGGCACAAATACCTCCGTGAATAACGAACATGGTGTATACGTGGGAATGCAATGGAACATATGGGCACACACCCAACTGATAGCCTATACCGATTACGCCTATTTTCCATGGGCCCGTTACGGTGTGTCGACCCATTCCCAGGCTTGGGATCATTATCTTGCCTACCGTTATCAACGAGGCGCATCGACCTACGACATCCGCTACCACATGCGTTCGAAGGAATTGGATGATAAGGCGAAAACAGACACAAAGACGGTGACCACTCACCGTTTACAGGCATCCTTCACAACTCGCATGGGACAAATAGAGAGCAAAACACTGGCACAAGTTGTATGCTACGACGATGTGCAACAAAAGTGGGGATGGACAGCTGGACAGCAGATGGGTTATAAAGGCAAAGGATGGCAGGTGTGGCTGAGTGGCAACTATTTCCAAACACACGACTACAACAGCAGGGTTTATGTGTATGAGCGCAACCTCACCTATACCTATTCTTACCCTTATTGCTATGGAAAGGGTGTGCGCGGTGTGCTCAGCACGTCCTATACACTTCCCGGTCAACTCACGCTTTCTGCGCGAGCAACATCAACACGCTTCTTCGACCGTGAGGTCATCTCTTCGGGTTACCAACAAATTGACGGTCGTTCACAAACTGACGTTGAACTGCAACTGCGCTACCGTTTCTGAATGTTCCGTTAAATATTAGTTAAATATTGCCTCCTACACCTTATTATATATATATAATTTCTAATTTTGCATGACGAATCAGTAAGATAATAGAAAATGAAAGAAATTCCTGTACTGCTGCTTACCGGCTATCTGGGAAGTGGCAAGACAACCCTTTTAAACCGTATTCTTTCCAATCAGAAAGGAATCCGCTTTGCAGTTATCGTGAACGATATAGGTGAGGTGAACATCGATGCACGCCTCATTCAACAAGGCGGTATTGTGAGTCAACAAGACGACAGCCTCGTTGCCTTGCAGAATGGTTGCATTTGTTGCACCCTGCAGATGGACCTGGTGAAGCAACTGAAGGATATTGCTGCCATGGAGCGCTTCGACTACATTGTGATTGAAGCCAGCGGCATCTGCGAGCCCGGCCCCATCGCCCAAACCATCTGCTCTATTCCCACCATGGGACCTGCCTATATCAAGCATGGCATCCTACGTTTGGACAGTATTGTCACTGTGGTCGATGCATTGCGCATGCGCGATGAGTTTGCCAATGGCAACCAACTCATGAACAAACATATTGAAGAAGACGACATTGAGAATCTGCTCATCCAACAAATTGAATTCTGCGATACCATTCTGCTCAACAAAGCCTCAGAGGTGAGCGAAGAGGAATTACAACATATCACTCAAATAATCCGTGCGCTTCAGCCCAAAGCCATGCTCTTTACATGCGACTATGGAAACATTGATTTGGATTTGCTGATAAACACGCATCGCTTTGATTTTGAGCAAGTAGCCACTTCTGCCACCTGGATTCAAGAAATAGAACATCATGAGGGAGAACCCCAACATGGAGAGGAAGAAGAGGAACATGA
>CAMAMZ010000162.1 GCA_945837185.1 uncultured Bacteroidales bacterium
CTTCCCTTGAGTTTACCGAGTGATAATGATCGCCCGTTCGTAATTGCCGGTCCTTGTTCGGCAGAAACGGAAGAGCAAGTGATGAATACGGCCAAACAACTGGCTGCTAAAGGATGTCATAATTTCCGTGCGGGCGTGTGGAAACCCCGTACCAAACCTGGAGGGTTTGAAGGGAATGGCGAGAAGGCTTTGCCATGGCTCAAGCAGGTGAAGGAGGAAACAGGCATGTTGGTGGCTACGGAAGTGGCCAAACCTGAGCATGTGGAACTGAGTTTGAAGTATGGTGTAGATATTCTGTGGATCGGTGCCCGTACGGCAGCCAACCCTTTCGCCATGCAGGATTTGGCTGATGCCATGCGGGGTGTGGAAAACCCTGTGTTGGTGAAGAATCCCGTGAACCCCGACTTGGAACTGTGGATAGGCGCTATGGAACGATTGAACCAAGCTGGCGTGAAACACATGGCCGCTGTGCATAGAGGTTTTTCAAGCTTCGATAAGAAAATATACCGCAACCTTCCGATGTGGCAGATTCCTATGGAGTTGCACCGACGCATTCCTAATTTGCCCATTTTCTGTGATCCCAGTCATATCGGTGGACGCAGAGAACTGGTGGCACCGCTTTGTCAACAAGCTATGGATTTGGGCTTCGATGGTCTTCTCGTCGAGAGTCATTGCTCGCCAGATGAGGCTTGGAGCGATGCACGTCAGCAGGTTACTCCCGATGTGCTCGATTATATTCTGAACCTCTTGGTGATTAGAGATGAGCATGGCACAACAGAGGATATCAACCTTTTGCGCAAGCAGATTGATGAGATGGACAACGAGTTGCTGAATCTTCTGGCCAAACGTATGCGGGTGTGTCGTGAGATAGGACAATATAAAAAAGAACATAACCTCACGGTGTTCCAAGCCGATCGCTATACGGAGATTCTTGACAAACGTGGTGCACAGGGTAGTTTGTTAGGCATGTCGCCTGAGTTTATAGCACAGGTATTTGAAAATGTGCATGAGGAAAGTGTGCGCCAGCAGGTTGAAATCCTCAATCGATAAGGGGAGTTGGCAACGGTGCATTAAACAATTAGCATTAGAAAAATGAAAATATTGGTAATGGGTGCAGGTAAGATGGGAAGCTTCTTTCTCGACCTGCTTAGTTTCGAACATGAAATGGCAGTTTATGAGAAAGACCCCCAACGTATGCGCTTCACGTATAACTGTCAGCGTTTTACGCAACTGGATGAAATCAAGGAGTTTGCACCAGAATTGGTAATCAATGCAGTAACGGTGAAATATACAATTCCCGCCTTTCGTGAGGTGATACCTTACCTGCCTCACGACTGTATTCTGAGTGACATCAGTTCGGTGAAAACGGGATTGAAGGAGTTTTATGAGTCAACGGGGCATCGCTATGTGTCCACTCATCCTATGTTTGGACCTACCTTTGCCAACCTCAACAAGCTCTCGGAAGAAAACGCTATCATCATCAGCGAAGGCGACTATATGGGGCGCATCTTCTTCAAAGACGTGTATGGCAGGTTGGGACTCAACATTTATGAGTATACATTCGAGGAGCACGACCGCACCGTGGCTTATTCGTTGAGTATTCCTTTTGTCAGTACTTTTGTGTTCGCAGCTGTCATGAAGCATCAGGATGCTCCGGGTACAACGTTCAAGCGACACATGCGCATTGCCAAGGGGGTGCTCAGCGAGGATGACTATCTCTTGCAGGAAATTCTGTTCAACCCCTATACCCATGACCAGGTGGCGCAGATTAGAAGTGAATTAAAGTTGCTGCTCGACATCATCGACCATAAGGATGCCGAAGGTATGAAGAGCTACCTTACGAAGATTCGCAAGAATGTAAGGGAGTAACAAGCTATAGGGAGGTGGTATGACCATGTTGCTGACGTTGTTGCTGGGTGCCTTTTTCACAATGGTTGAACTGAATTGTGAAAACCTCTTTGACTGTCAGCACGATAGCTTGTTTGATGACGGGAATTTTCTTCCAGAAGGAAGTTACCGATGGACACCTTATCGGTATTGGAGAAAACTCCAACGTGTGGGGCAGACGATAGTGGCGTGTGGCGATAAACCGAAAGGGCAGGAGAATGCTGTGTACCAATGTCCTGATTTGGTGGCATTGGTAGAGGTGGAGAACGATAGTGTGCTTCACGACCTTACAAGGCGTTCTATCTTGCGTAAGGCGGGTTACCGTTATGTCATGACCCATTCGCCTGATAGGCGTGGCATTGATGTCGCACTATTGTATGCCCCTTCCTCTTTTCGGTTGGTAGCGCACACTTCTTTTCGCATCAAACCGTTGCCTCATGCTAAGCCAACGCGCGATGTGTTGTACGTAAAAGGGTGTACGAAGTGGGTTGATACACTCCATGTGTTTGTGGTGCATTGGCCAAGCAAGGCAGGAGGGGCGAGAGCAACAGAACCTTATCGCCTGCGTGTGGCTCAGGTGTTGAAGAAGGCTGTCGATTCTATTCTGGTGGTGAATCCTCATGCAGGAATCCTGATAGCTGGTGATTTCAATGCCGATTACAGGAGTATATCTTTCAATGCGTTGGTGAAGCCGCCTTTGGTCGACATCAGTCAGCAAGCCATCGGCAACCATGGGGCTAAAGGAACCTATCGCTACCAAGGGAAATGGGAGAGGTTGGATCATATTGTGTGCAACGAGGCATTAAGAACGACCTTGGAAAGTTGCTGGATTGGCGATTTCCCCTTTCTCATGGAACCCGATGAAAAATATGGAGGGTGGAAACCCAAAAGGAACTATTTAGGACCTATATGGAAAGATGGCTTTAGCGACCATCTCCCTTTGGTGGCACGCTTTGCCATGTAATAGAGTGGGGGATAATTTGTCAGTTATCTTTAGATGTTCCCTTTTTGTTTCGTGCTGCGAAGCGTTCAGCGCACGTTCAGCACTCGTATTTCTCCACAAAAATACGAGCGTACATCGACCGCTGAACGAGTGCAGAACGTAGAAAGGTTAGACGTCTCAGGCATCGGTATCGAAAAGAATACTTGT
>CAMAMZ010000163.1 GCA_945837185.1 uncultured Bacteroidales bacterium
CACTAACTTTGTATAGAAGGCTACACCTTGACAACAACAGAATAAGATTAAACTAAAAACAACGCGAACAACGATGGCGGCCATGCTCCTCTTTTTGACAAACAGCTTACGGCCGCTTGCAACCTATAGGAAAATTGTATAAACGCTTAACATAACGAAACTATGAACCAAAAAATGAAACTGATTGCCTTGGCTCTCTTGGTGCTGCCCATAGGGACGATGGCGCAGGTGCGCGTGGAACAGACTTTGAAGAAAGGCTGGAAATTTACACGCACGGACAATAAGGAATTTGTGAAGCCTTCCTATGACGACCAGTCGTGGCAGCAGGTGGCTGTGCCGCACGACTGGGCTATAGCCGGACCCTTCAGTATTAACAACGACAAGCAGAATGTGGCCATAGCCCAAGACGGACAGAAAGAGGCCATGGAGCATGCCGGACGAACAGGTGGACTGCCCTTTGTGGGTGTGGGTTGGTATAGACTGCAATTTGAGGCTCCCTCGTTCAAGGCCGGACGTAAGGCTACCTTGGTGTTCGATGGTGCCATGAGTCATGCACACATCTATGTGAACGGCAAGGAGGCTGGCGCATGGCCCTATGGCTATAACTCTTTTGCTATCGATGTGACACCTTATTTGATAGAGGGGGCCACGAATACGCTGGCAGTAAGACTGGAGAATGAGGCTGAGTCATCGCGATGGTATCCGGGGGCAGGACTGTATCGCAACGTGCATCTGCTCATCAACGATGAGGCACATATTCCCGTATGGGGTACTACTGCCACCACCCCTGTGGTAACTGAGGCATACGCTCGTGTGGCGCTGAAAACGGAATTCCACATGCCTGCCGGTAAACGTGTGGCCGACTACCGTATTGTAACGCAACTGGTAGGGCCTGATGGCAAGGTGGTGGCCAACGATGAGCGAAATGGTGATAAATATGATGTGGATTGCTTCCGCCAAGACTTTGTGGTGGAAAAGCCTGCCTTGTGGTCGCCCGAGTCGCCTGCTCTCTATACTGCCCAAACCAAGGTGTATGAGGGCAAGGTGCTGAAAGACGAATACAGCACACGCTTTGGCATTCGAACCATAGAGATTATACCCGGGAAAGGCTTCTTCCTGAACGGAAAACCTACGAAGTTTAAGGGGGTGTGCAACCACCACGACTTGGGACCATTGGGAGGCATTGCCAATGCGGCTGGTATACGCAGACAGGTGCGCATGCTGAAAGACATGGGGTGCAACGCTATTCGCACCTCGCACAACATGCCGGCACCCGAACTGGTGGCTGCCTGCGAGGAGATGGGCATGATGCTCATGGCTGAATCGTTCGATGAATGGAAGAGTGCC
Source organism: uncultured Bacteroidales bacterium (assembly GCA_945837185.1). Classification (GTDB taxonomy): domain Bacteria; phylum Bacteroidota; class Bacteroidia; order Bacteroidales; family Bacteroidaceae; genus Prevotella. The sequence goes on from CAMAMZ010000163.1 coordinate 1,348, forward strand.
AAGGTGGGCAACGGCTACCATAAGATTTTCGACCAATGGGTGGAGAAAGACCTCGTGAACCTGATACGCCATTATCGCAACAGTCCGGCCATCGTGATGTGGTGCATCGGCAATGAGGTGCCTGACCAATGGAACGGTGAGCAAGGACCTAAGCTCTCGCGTATGCTACAAGACATCTGCCATCGCGAAGATCCCACACGTCCTGTGACACAGGGCATGGATGCTCCCGATGCTGTGGTGAACAACAACATGGCAGCCACAATGGATGTGGCAGGCTTCAACTATCGCCCGCACAAATATCTGGAAAACTACAAGAAGCTGCCGCAATGTATCATTCTCGGAAGCGAAACGGCCTCTACCGTGAGCTCACGAGGTGTGTACAAATTCCCCGTGGTGAGACGATCGATGCAGAAATATGACGACCACCAATCGTCTTCCTATGATGTGGAACATTGCGGATGGAGCAACCTGCCTGAAGATGACTGGATTTGGCACGAAGACCATGAGTGGTGTATAGGTGAGTTCGTATGGACGGGCTTCGACTATCTGGGTGAACCTACACCTTATTATACCGACTGGCCCAGCCACTCGTCACTCTTCGGCATCATCGACCTTGCCGGATTGCCAAAAGACCGCTATTACCTGTATCGTAGCCATTGGAACAAAGAAGCGGAAACCCTGCACATTCTGCCTCATTGGAACTGGGCAGGAAGGGAAGGTGAGGTGACGCCTATCTTCGTGTACACAAACTATCCGGAAGCTGAACTCTTCATCAACGGAAAGAGTCAGGGAAGGCGCACGAAGGACATGACCGTAACGGTAGAGAATAGTGCCGACTCAGCCTCAACAGCCGACTTTAAACGTCAGGCACGCTACCGCCTGATGTGGATGGACACGAAATATGAACCTGGTACCGTAAAGGTGGTGGCCTACGACAAGCAGGGAAAGGCTGTGTGTGAGAAGGAGATGCACACGGCCGGAGCACCCTACAAACTGGTGTTGGAAGCCGACCGCAGCAAATTGCACGCTGATGAGGAAGATTTGGCCTTCATTACCGTGAAAGCCGTTGACAAGCAGGGTAACCTCTGTCCGCTGGCCGACAATGAGGTGCGCTTCAAGGTGCGGGGAGCGGGTTCGTACCGTGCAGGAGCAAACGGCAACACGACCTCGTTAGAGAGTTTTCAGAATCCTAAAATGAAACTCTTCAGCGGTATGATGACGGCCATCGTGGCTGCTTCCGACCATGCGGGAGAGATTGTACTGGAGGCCACCTCACCCGGATTGAAAAAGGCTGTCATCAAACTGACAAGCGAAAAATAAGGTTCGTCCCTACTTTGGGAGTGATACCATCGTCATTCCAACGCATCGCGAACGGTTTGCACTTTGCGTACGTTCATCGCGAGGAAGATGATTATCATCGCTCCCAACGTAGGATGCAAGAATGAATATTTCTGCAGATTGAACCTTGCAGCATAAACCTTGCAGATTGAACTTTGCAGAATGAACTCTACAGAACAGAATGTTTCAGAAATTTATTATCAATCAGGACGGAGTGCTGAAATTCG
>CAMAMZ010000164.1 GCA_945837185.1 uncultured Bacteroidales bacterium
GGAGCGTTCCAGTTGGTTTTCATGAGAATTTGCTTGGCTTCAAGAAGCATCTGTTCTCTGCTGCGGGGGGCTGCCCATAAACAGAGAGTTTGCAGTAGCAACAGGAAGCACAATAAAGTAAACTTTTTCATAGGCCAGTTTGTTTATGTGTTTATAAATAGTTGACAGCGTGCCGTTTAACGGAATGTTGCAAAGATAGAGTTTTTTACTGACAGCAACAAATTTCCGTCATGTTTTTTGGGGATGTCATCAGTTTTTTGTCACGAATTTCAAAAGGCGTCGGTTGGCATTGGCCAGTTGGCGGTTGTTGATGCCGCGAATATAAACCAGTGTGGTTTGAGGGTTATCGTGCCCCAAGGCTTTGGAGATGACATGCAAGTCTACTTGTCGTTCATAGGCCATGCTCGCCCAGGTGTGGCGCACCATATAGGAAGTGAGCCGTGTTTTCAACTTAGCCATTTGCGACAGTTGCCGCAAGTCGTAGTTATATTGCGACAGCTTCCGTCGGTAGTCACTATAGGCATCCACCCCTTGCGTTTGTGTAAGGATGGGGAATACCAGTTCGCGTTGTGCATGGCGATAACGCGCTATGATTTCTTTTATCTGAGGCTCGATGGGAATATGGATGGCTTGATGCGTCTTCCTTCGGTAGTAGGTAATGCAACCATTGCTGATTTGGTTGCGTCGCAGGAAAGCCACATCGATAAAAGGCATACCCAGACAGTAAAAACAGAAGATAAACACATCGCGCGACAGGGCCAGCCTGCTCCCCACTGGCAACTGTAGTTTGAGAAGCTTTCTCATATCGGTTGCTGGGATGGAGCGTTTGGCCGTTTCTGGAGAGCCGGTGTAGGCATGCTCAAAAGGCGTTGCCTTCCCTTTCCGCCGTTGCACCTTATTATATATAGCACGTAGGGAACGTGTGTAGCAGGAAATCGTGTTGAGGCTGATTCCCTGATGCTTGAGCCATTGTTGATAGCCCCGTACAAAGTCTGCCGTGATACTACGGATAGACAAATCGCTGGCTTCCGCATAGCGTAACAAAGAGCGTAAAGCCGTTTCGTAGTTCTTGACGGTGTTGAAACGCTCCTCGCTTCGTACTCGAGAGATAATTACTTGTGCTTGATAGACAAAACTTTCTTTCAGCGTTGTTTCTACTTCTTTTTTCATAATGCTATAACTTTTTAGGTTGTCATAATGTCGGCTTTGTAGCTTTGTCCATTTACTCGTATATCCTTTTTTTCACTACAAAGATAATATTTCGTGAAGAATCTTTTGGCAATTCGTGAATTTATATCTATCTTTGCTACCATCATGAAGAAGACTGTTTTATTGATTCTAACGCTTACGGTTTCGTTGGCACTCAGTGCAGCGAAGACCCTTACTTCCGCAGACCTCAAGTTGGTGGCAGACGGAAAGACATTGAACACAGTGGCCCTGCAACAGGCAATCGACCAACTCTCTAAGAAAGGAGGAGGATGTATCACGCTGACCGCAGGTAAGTATCTAACGGGTGCCATCCAACTGAAGAGTGGGGTGGAGCTGCATTTGGAGCGTGGCGCCGTATTGTTGGGCAGCACCAATCCTGATGATTATTTTCAGTTGAAGGTAATGGGTGATGGCGATGTGGTGCGTAAGGACAATTCAAAATACGGACTTATCCTGGCACAGGGAGCCAAGAATATCAAGCTGACCGGTGAGGGTACCATTGACGGACAGGGACAGGAATTGGCACTCACCATCGACTCTTTGGTGAAGGCTGGTGTGAAGGAGGATCCCAATTATAGCAAGCGTCTGCGTAGGCCGAGCGAAATCATGCGTCCCAAACTCTTTTTCTTCTCAGAGTGCGATGGCGTGGAAATCACGGGTCTGCGTTTGCGCAATAGTGCCTGTTGGGGCTTGTCGTTCGACCTCTGTCGCAACATGTTGTTCCAATACCTGGATGTGTATAACCGTGCCTATTGGAATAACGATGGTATCGACCTGACCGATTGTGCTGACATCCGTGTGCTCGATTGCAAGATCAATGCTGCCGATGATGGTGTCTGTCTTAAGAGTTATCATAAAAAAGGTGTCAGCGAGAATATCCTTGTACAGAATTGCGAAATCCGTAGCTCTGCTTCGGCCATCAAGTTTGGTACTGCTACATGGGGCACGTTCCGCAATATTGAAATCAGAAACAATCGTGTCATCGATACCTTCCGTTCCTGTATTGCCATTGAGAGCGTAGACGGCTCGAAGATAGACAATGTGCTTGTGGATGGGTTGAAGGCCTGGAACACCGGTAATGCCATCTTTGTGAAGTTAGGTAACCGTGCGGGAGACGACGGTGGCCATATCCGCAATGTAACTATTCGCAACATGGATGTTGAATTGGCTTTCGGTCGTCCTGACACAAACTATGATATCCGTGGACCGGAAGTGAATTACTTCCACAATCCGTTCCCGTCAAGCATCACAGGATGGCCCGGCCATCCCGTAGAGAATGTGTTGCTGGAAAACATTTATATTTCAGCACCGGGAAGAGCCGACAAAGGTATGGCGTATGTGAAGATGCACGAGGTGCCTGAAAATGAAAACAAATATCCGGAGTACACCATGTTTGGTGAACTGCCTGCCTGGGCCTTCTTCTTGCGTCATGTAGATGGCATCACCCTGCGCAATGTGCAACTCAATCTGCGCGATAAGGATTTCCGTCCGGCAATAGCCCAGGAGGATGTCAAAGGTTATAAGGAGGAGAATGTGACCATTCTTAAGCGGTTGCCCAAAAAGTTCGGCAAGCCTTCCATGCCCTGTCGTCCAAAAGCATGGCAACAAAAGCAATGCCCGCAAGGGGCTAAGCCTTGTGCTGCCAAAGGCTGCGCCCAAGCTTCCAAGGATTGTGCTAAATGCAAAGGATGTGACAAGG
>CAMAMZ010000165.1 GCA_945837185.1 uncultured Bacteroidales bacterium
GCCTGTTATGGTCAGCGATACAAAGTGACGGGACCTAACAAACCCATAGAGCGCAACGGATGTTTACGTTTCAACACATAGCGTTGCGCTACTTTGTTGTCTTTCAGGGTTTGCATGTAGTTCCCCATCAATGTGGTAACTTTTATTTCAAGGGTGTTGTCGCCTTTATGGAGCAGGCCGCTTACGTCGAAGAGTTTGCGGCCAAACCATTTCACACCGGCCGATTTGCCGTTCACCGTCACCTCGGCAATCTCACAGGCTTTGCCTAAGTTCAGGAAACGGGGCAGCCTGCCTTCTTCAAGATGTAGGGTCGTGGTATAGGTGGCATCACCCATGAAGTTTACAAACTCCGTATCTTTCAAATCCTTCAGCGAGTCCATGGCTATCGTCTTGTCCCAACCTTCTTTCTTGTGGTGCAGACGCACCTGCCAGTGGGTAGGTGTGAGGGCATCGCTGCCTGTAGTAGGAATGGGCTGGTAGAGTTTGCCGCCTTTCTCGCGGTTGAGCACTACGAAGAAACATTCGGCTGGCGACAGCGAGAGATGCAGTTGCTGTCCTTCCATGGGCAGGCGATAGCGTTTGCCGTCGGCAGGGTCATACAGCCAGGCCTGGCGCCCTTTGGTGAGGGCTTTGGGGAAGATGATGTCTGTGGCCTTGTCTTCCGTCAGACTGACATTGGCAAAGAGGAACACATCCGACTTGTCGTCTGCCACATAGTGGTTCTGCAGCAGGAAACGGTCGGGTTGGGTAATCGTGATGGCATGGGGCAACTGGTATTGTTCCATGATGCGGGCATACCACTCCAAGTACTGGTTGTTTTCTGGTTTCTGCAGCAGGATGAAACGGTCGGGGTAACGTTTCAGCTGCTCTACGGTGGCATGCAGTTGGGCATCGCGCGCCTCATAGTCTTTCAAACCTAACGAACGGATGGGGTAGGTGCCAATGCAGAACACGCGTCCACCGCCACGCACAAACGCCAACAGTTTGTCGAGCGTGGCTTGGGTGGTGCCTTTCACCTCAATCAGGAACAAGTCGCGGTAACGTTTCGGACCATAGCACAGATAGCCGTCCTTAACGGTGGCTTTTTCTATAATCTGTTCCGAAACATAATCGGCACCGCCTCCCGTCTTGTGGATGGCCTCCCATATCAAAGAGGTATAGGGCACGTTGAGCACTGAGGGGAAGGGCTCAGTCTGCACACCCAATTCTGTCCACAGGTCGCAGTTAGCCGGCAACAAGGCGATGTCGGTACACATATCCATCTGCAGGAACATGCTCGTCATGCGGGCACGGTATTCGTTCAGCAAGTGCCAATAGGGGAACCATGTGTTGTTCTCATTGTAGTAACTGCCATACTGCACCCATCCCGGAAACGCCACATCCTGCGGCATATAGTTGAAACCATGCCATACAGAGTGGGTGACACCGGAAAAGGCCGACATGTCGGTGCCTATCTTCAGAAGCTCGAGAGGGGTGTTGAACACCAAGTAGGTGTTGGTCATCTCCTCGCAACTCACAAAACGCTTGCCCGTTTGATGGGCGGCCGACGACACATATTTGTCTATCATCGTATACCCCCTTCCCTTGCGGTAGTCAGAGTCGGGCATCTCTTCGCCCAACCGATGGCGGAGCCAGTTTGTGGTCCACGATTCTCCTTCGGGAATATCGCAGTAGAGGGAAGGCTCTTGGATGAAGAATCCACGGCCATACGACTGTTGGCGCGATTTCACACCCTTCTCCTTGCACCAGGAGGTGTAGACATGGGTATAGCGCTCCATGAGCAGTTCCGCTTTCGTAAGTTCAAAGTCATAACGCACACGGTCCACCTGGTTCTTGAAGGCATCTCCTTTCTTAGAGCCGAAATTGTAGTCGGTAACCTCGCCCAGACGTCCCACCTTAAACATGGTGAAGGGCAGCCAAGGCATGATGTCATAGCCTCTGCGTTTGCGGAACTCTTCCCGGAAGTCGGAAGTCCAGTTGGTACCTTCCAACTCCATACTGTCTACAAAGAAGGAACGCAGGTGTTGGCGAAGCGGTCCTGTCTTGGCCTCTATGGTGTTGGCTGTGCGTTCTAAGTAGCCCCTCACAGCCGTAGCGTTCATGTGGTCGAGGATGGAACCGGCTGCTCCCGGTGCGCCATTGATTACCGAGGCAAACGATTCAAACTGCACCAGGGCATACAAACGGTATGCACCTTTGGCAGGCACATCGAGGGTGAGCACACCATCCTTGAAATCCTGGGTCACCTCTTTGGCATCCTGTAAGCTCTCGATGGGGTCGCTCACCAAATAGGCTGCGATAAGGTGCGGTGTGCGACCGTGGTTCACAACCGATACACCGGGGTCTACCTGTTTGAAGATGTCAAACTGTGAAATCTCTGCCCGCTCACCCGAGCGCAGACTGATAGAGGCTGTGAGCATCACCGAGGCTCGCTCCTCCAAGGGAAGGGTCTCGGCACCAAAAGGCCAGCCCGAGCCAATGAGCAGGTCGCAGGTCATACCCAGGCGCTTGGCCTCGTCAAACACCACCTGCAACATATCGATCCATTCATCGCTCAGCCATTTGAGGGTGCGATGGCCATGGCGGTCGGCACCATAGGGAAGGGAGATGGGATTGATTTCCACACCGCCTATGCCGGCAGCATGCAGCACATGGAGCTCGCGTTTGAGTTCTTCGGCTTCCACGGCATCACCGTTCCACCACCATCTGACAAAGGGGCGACAGTTGTTGGAGGGATTCTGAAACTTGGTGTACAGGGTTTTAGACGATACAATGTTTCGTTGCTGTTGGGCCGACATGCTGAGGGCTGCCAACAGAAATAAGGCTGTGCCAATAATTCTTCTTGTTAGTGTCATGGAACGATTTAATGAGTTTATGAGGTTATTGTTT
>CAMAMZ010000166.1 GCA_945837185.1 uncultured Bacteroidales bacterium
GGTAGGGCTTAATGTAATAAGGCTATTCGGAGGGAATTATGGGAACGGTTGCGAGAAAAGGGAACGGTTGCGGGAACGGTTGCGAAAATTAATTGTGTTTTTTTGTTTTGATACAATTGTTGCAAACATTACTTTTGCATTCGTTAAAGATGCGAAGACTGCTGGCAACGGAGGTCGTAGCAATAGAAGACTATCATATCCTTAAAACAACAATAACTAACGTATTACGTAATTTATCAATGGAAAAACAAAACAACAACTTGCAATCAGGCAAGGTGCCGTTCATTAGTAAGTTAGCCTACGGATTTGGCGATGTGGGCTGCAATTTCAGCTGGTCGTTTGTAGTAGCCTTTCTGATGATTTTCTACACAGATGTTTTCGGTATTGGCATGGCAGCCGTAGCCACCCTTATGCTCGTATCGCGTTTTTGGGATGCCATCAACGACCCTATTATCGGTAGTTTGAGCGACCGCACCCATTCGCGTTGGGGTCGTTATCGCCCGTGGCTTCTTTTTGGAGCCCCTATCACAGCCTTGGTACTTGTGCTTTGCTTTTGGGCCCATCCTGACATGAGTCCAACAGGCAAGATTGTCTATATGAGTGTTACCTACGGTCTGCTCGTGTTGGGTTACACCTGTGTGAATCTGCCCTACGGCACCCTTTGTGGCGCTATGACACAAAACATCGATGAGCGTGCCCATATCAATACCAGTCGCTCGGTGGCTGCCATGGTGGCCATAGGCATCATCAACATCGTTACCGTTCCTTTGGTAAAATTGTGTGGCGATGGCACATTGAGTAGCGCAAAAGGCTTCCTCTGCGTGGCTGTCATTTATGGCGTAATCTTCACCCTATGCCATTGGTTCTGCTTTGCCAAAACCAAGGAGGTAGTAATGGTGCCCACGGCACAGAAGTCAGTTGCCATAGGCCAGCAGCTCAAGGCTGTCATAAAGAACAAGCCTTTCTTGATGGCAGTAATCGGTCAACTGCTCTTCGGCTTCATCCTCTATGGTCGTAATGCCGACCTTATTTATTATTTTAAATATGTGGAGGGCAACGAAGATTTGTTTTCTTTTTTCTCGGGCGTCATCATCATTCCTTCTATCGTAGGTGCGGCCCTCTTCCCCTTGGTGTTTAAGTGGACGGGCAACAAAGGATGGGCAGCCAGTGTGTTCAGTTTGCTGATGGGTGTGAGCATGGTAGTGCTCTATTTCTTCTCGCCCAACGAAGATCCTGTGTTGTTCTATGTGTTTGCAGCCCTTGCCCAATTCTTCTTCTCGGGATTCAATACCGCCATTTATGCCATCATTCCCGATTGCGTGGAATATGGCGAGTGGAAGACCGGCATACGCAACGATGGATTCCAGTATGCTTTCATTTCGCTGGCCAATAAGATTGGTATGGCTCTTGGCACCTCGCTTTTGGCGCTGGCCATGGGATGGGCTGGTTATGAGGCCAACGTAGAACAGTCTGCCACGGTGAAGGAAGTGATTCATCAGGCATTCAGCATCGTTCCAGGTGTGCTCTGGATTATAACGGCTGCCATTATGCTTTGCTATCGTTTGGGCAGAAAGGAATACCACAGCATTATTGCTGAACTTGAGGCTCGCAAGAAGTAAAGTGATGATTTCAAGCAAGCGGAATGTTTCGCTCGAGAGATTCAAGATTGTTCGATAGACGCGGAATCGTTCTTTCAAGCTACATAGGGAATGGCTCGATACATGCGGAATGTTTCGCTCGATATAAACGAAAATATTCATTCAATATAAATTAAACAACTATGAGACAAGCAATTTTAGAAGCACCCAAAACGATAGTATTCAAAAACGTTGATGCCCCTCAAGCTGAAAACCTGCAAGCCCACCAGGTATTGCTCAATGTGAAGCGCATAGGCATTTGCGGAAGCGAGATTCATTCTTACCACGGTTTGCATCCGGCCACATTCTATCCTGTGGTGCAGGGACATGAGTATTCGGCTGTTGTGGTGGCTGTAGGACCGGAGGTTACGGTATGCAAACCTGGCGATAATGTTACGGCACGCCCCCAGCTTGTGTGTGGCGAATGTGCTCCCTGCAAGCGTGGCCAGTATAATGTGTGTGAGCATCTGCGTGTGGAAGCCTTTCAGGCCGATGGTGCGGCACAAGACTATTTTGTGGTGTCCGACGACCGTGTGGTTGTGCTCCCCCAAGGCATGAGTCTCGATGATGGTGCCATGATTGAACCCTGTGCCGTAGGTGCTCATGCTTCCAACCGCACAGATGTGAAAGGCAAGAATGTGGTGGTGAGCGGAGCAGGTGCCATAGGCAATTTGGTGGCACAGTTCTGCAAGGCGCGTGGTGCCAAGAAAGTGCTCATTACCGATGTGAGCGACCTGCGTTTGCAGAAAGCACAGGAGTGTGGCATTCAACACACGGCCAACGTGCTCAACAAATCTATGAAGGAGGCTGTGGCTGAAACCTTTGGCGATGAGGGCTATCAGGTAGGTTTTGAAGTGGCTGGTGTAGAGTCGAGCATCCGTTCGCTTATGGAAACAATAGAAAAGGGAAGCGACATCGTTGTGGTGGCTGTGTTTGCCAAAGACCCCGCCCTGAGCATGTTCTACTTGGGCGAGCATGAGTTGCGCCTTATCGGTACGATGATGTATCGACATGAAGACTATCAGACAGCTGTAGACTTTGTGAGTCGTGGTGTGGTAAATCTCAAACCTCTCGTTTCCAACCGTTTCGCTTTTGAACAATACGACGAGGCTTACCAATTTATCGATGCCAACAGAGCAACCACCATGAAAGTAATTGTTGATTTAGATCAGAAGTTATAGGTTTATTTATATCTCTTTTTTAAGTGTATGTATTAAATGTGGCGCTGTGAAGCGTCACATTTATTATGGC
>CAMAMZ010000167.1 GCA_945837185.1 uncultured Bacteroidales bacterium
ATATTATTCTTTTATAAGACCTATATACTTACACAACATCCGCAACAACCGATGAGGGCTGTTGCGGATGACTATGCTATGACATATTTCCTTGAAGGCTATTGCAAACTTACTGTAGCCGCCTTGTGCACATTGGCTTGTGGAAGTGTAACGCGAAGCACTTTGTCGGTACCATAGGTGAAATGGGTTGTGGCAGTACCGTTCACCAATACCTTGGCCGGTTTCTTGTCGGTTAATATCTCCATGAGGTAAGTACGATGTGTATACATGCCTTTGTAGCTGCCTTTCACGGGTTGCACGGTGAAGTCAATGCGACCGGCTTGCTCCACACAATCGAAAGTGGTGTGTGCGATGGCACCTTTCTCAAATTCGTACGATTCCCCATCATCTTCCATCATCGTGTAACTTGATTTTCCCTTGGGGAACACCTTTACGCGAAGCGTGTCGGTACCCCGCTCACCAACATAGTTCATATCTAATTGCATGGGAAGGATTGTTCCTTGGCGCACAAAGAGCAAGCCTGCACGATCTTCCGGATAGTTGTGCTTAATCTTGCGACCTCCAATGAGTTTCTCGCCCGTCCAGAAGTCTGTCCATTCACCTTTAGGCAGATAAATCTCGTTGCTAAAGATTCCTAACAGCAGGTTCTTACCAAACATATATTGCTTGCAGGCATCGTAAATATTCGGCTCATCGGGAAATTCCAGCGGCATGGCACGTACGATAGGCATACCCGTCTGGGCACCTTCAATGGCTGTAGTATATATATAAGGTAAGAGGGAATAGCGCAGTTTTACATAGAACTTATACTTCAACTGGTCTTTGGCAGAGAAGTAGAAGGGGTGTCGCAACGAATACCAGCTGTTTATCTGTACCCATGGAAGGAACAGGCCAAAATGCAGACTTTCCATTTCTTGCTCTAAGGGCACACTCGACATCACATCGCACGAGGTGTTGAGGAAGCCGCTCATGCCTAAGTTCAATTGGTCAAGGAGGGCTGTCATACCACCTCCATTGTCGCCACTGGTAGAAGCACCCCAATGCTGTGTTCCCGCATAACCTGCCGTGTAATGGTGCCAGTTGCGTTTGTTGGTATGTTCACGCATCATCACCTCCATTTGCTTGGGCAGCAGAATCTGGTTCAGGTTGTGCATGTATTTGTCGGTATAGCCATTGTAATAGTCACGGTCGGGATGCTCATCAATAGTACGTGCAGGGTCCATCTTGAATCCTCTTACACCATTATCAATGAATTGTTTCAAATGGTCCATCCAATGTTCTTGTCCGCTTTCCGGCTTCCCGGCAGCCCGTGCCAAAAGGTCTTCTTCCGGCAAACTCAGGTCGTAGTTCTCGCAAAGCCACAAACCCAACTTGAATCCCATTGCCTTCAGGCGTCCGGCAAACAGCTGGTAGTGTTCTCTCTTTTGAGGTTCGTTGGCCAGCCAATAGGGTTCCACGGTAAACTGCTTATAGTTCCATTTCTTCTTAGTCGAGAAGTCGTAGCGCTTTTCCATCCATTGCGGTTCCAGCCAGAACGCATCGCAAGGCACGCCCATTTGGCGGAAATGTACGGCATCGCTGAGAATTTCAAACATGTTCTCCAACATATTCGGACCAAACAGAAGGCCGTAAGCCCATTTGGGTTGCAGGTAGGGGCGCCCCGTGATGAGTGTATAGGCATTGATGATGGCAGGCATGTCGGCACCGGCCATGATATAGAAATCGCTTTCGTCGGAGGTGTTGTAGATGGAGAAGATATCTTTCTGGAAACGCCCTATATCGAAGAAGTTCTTGAGAGTTGTGTTGTTGAACACGCCCCATCCTTCGCTACTGAGCACAAAAGGCTGGGGAATCTCCGTATGTTGGTAGGTTGTCCACATGCGCAGAATCTCGCCTCTGTGCTGAATATGGTCGCGACTGGTAGAGCCACCGCCATAGAAGCGCTCCCCAGGCTTCAGACTGAAGTTGATGATGCTGTTCTTTTTGTAGTCACCGGTTTCTACCGTGTCCTTGGCAGTCTTGGGATTATTGTTGTCGCCAATGATGCCATCGTTCTTTACCACCTTCAAAGAAGCATATTTTTCATTGATGCTTTTGCCAAGAGAGATGGTGAGCGGTTCGCCACCTTTCACAAACGACACACGGTCGATGACGGTATTGTTTTGCTTGTCGGTGAGTTTCATGCTGCCATCTTTCTTGTCGATGGCCATGGTATACTTGGCAGTAGTGATGGTAAATACGCCTCCTTTCTCTTGTGTCGAACAAGAAACAGGCTTCCAATCATTCTTCTGCACACCATAGCGTATCATCAGGTTCTCGGCAAATTCCTGACGAGGACTTAACCGCACACGGAAAATGCCATCGGTGCAAACGGTAATGCTCATCTGCATCTTGTTTTTCAGCTTGAGCTGGTATTCGGTCGCTTTTTGTGCCATCGTGGGCAGTGCTGCCAATAACAGGAGCAGGGTAATTAGTTTTTTCATGACTTATTTGTTTATTGCTGTGTAATCATTGGTTTACAAAGATTGATGGGTGAGATTCATCCATTCCCTTTGTGTGTCATCGACAAGGCAAATCGAAAGCAGTGACACCAAGCTTGCTTGGGCGCAATGCCGAGATATTGCTTATCTTGGGCAAAGATAGTATAAATCCATTATACCACAAAATTTTCGTGCAATAATTTGTGTATGTGTGTCCTGTATACCGTGTTTCCACTGCAGTTTTACCA
>CAMAMZ010000168.1 GCA_945837185.1 uncultured Bacteroidales bacterium
TTTGGGTTAGGCTGGTTCTTGCATGCAGAAAGCCAAAGCGGCAAAAAATAGTGGGATTGTTTGGCTGTTTCGTGATTAAATCGTAATTTTGTGACATAATCATTTAAAATGCGGATGACATGGTAAGGAAAATGGGAATCAGATTTTTAGTATTGTTGATGACGGTGCTGGGCATGACAGCCTGTGGCACCTCTCGTACTGTACCCCTCACAGGGCGCACCCAGAATCTGCTTGTTTCCGATCAGGAGATATTGAGTTTAAGCAATCAAGAATACACCAATTTCATGAAAACAGCCCGTGTCTCTACCAATGCCACCCAGAAAGCCATGGTGCAACGCGTAGGCACACGGTTGGCAACAGCGGTAGAGAACTATCTGCGAAGCCATGGTATGGCAGCCGAAGTGAGCCAGTTCAGCTGGACATTCAATTTGGTGCAAGACAAGAGTGTCAATGCCTTCTGCATGCCCGGTGGCAAGATTGTGGTCTATGAAGGGTTGCTCCCCTACACCAAGAACGAGGAGGGCTTGGCCATTGTGTTGGGGCATGAAATAGCCCATGCCGTGGCAAAACATAGCGCCGAACAAATCTCTCAGCAGTATCGCCAGGCATACGGCACACAGTTGGTGGGAGGGGTGCTCAATGCTGCCACCAAAAGCAATCTGGGTAGCTATGCAGGAGCTGTGGCGCAGATGGGCTTTAAGTTCCAGAATCTCAAATACAGTCGTAACCATGAGTATGAGGCCGACAGAATGGGACTCATCTTCGCTGCCATGGCAGGTTATAATCCGCAAGAAGCCATACCTTTCTGGAAACGGATGTCGGCAAGTACAGGTAACGGTGGAGGCAACGATTTCTTCTCCGACCACCCCTCCGATGAAAAGCGCATCGTTGCTTTGCAGCAACACATGCCCGAGGCATTAAGCTACTATAACCAGAGTGCGAAGGCTTCTGCCACTTCCGGCAAGGCGGTTAAGAGCAGTGCCACCCCTGTTGTTTCCAAAACCATCAAGGCCTCGCAGTTATACAAGCAAACACAGAAGAAATAATCATCAAAAAGAAATATAACTATGTTGGAAATCAATTCTTACGAAGAGTTTGCAGCCCATCTGGGGCAAGAAATCGGTACCTCCGATTGGTTGGAGGTAGATCAAGAGCGTGTAAACTGTTTTGCAGATGCCACCCTCGACCATCAGTGGATTCATGTCGATATTGAAAAGGCAAAAACCGATAGTCCTTATAAGGGAACCATCGTGCATGGCTATCTCACCCTCTCGCTATTGCCCTATTTCTGGAACCAGGTTATCAAGGTCAACAACCTCAAGATGATGGTGAACTACGGCATGGACAAGATGCGCTTTGGGCAGGCCGTACCCGTGGGCAGTCGTCTGCGCATGGTAACCACATTGCACGAAATAGCCAACCTGCGTGGCGTGTGCAAGGCCAGCATTCATTTCAAGATAGAGATTGAAGGCCAGCGCAAACCGGCCTTGGATGGCATTGCCACCTTCCTCTATTATTTCAATAATTAAACATCGAAAACATCATAGAGGGATTGCGGTTCTTTTTGACTGCCAATCCCTTTATTTCTTATTATGAGCAATACAATAGGAACATACACCTTCCTTGCGGAACCCTTTCATTGCGATTTCTCAAAACGCCTTTTCATGGGGCATCTGGGAAATCACATGCTGAATGCCGCCGACTATCATGCCAGCGAGCGAGGGTTTGGCATGGACTATCTGATGCCGTTGCAACGCAGCTGGGTACTCTCCCGACTGGTCATTGAAATGGAAGAGATGCCGCAGTGGAATACTTCCTTCTCGGTGGAGACATGGGTAGAGAGTGCCATGCGCTTTTTCACCAACCGTAATTTCGCTGTTCGAGCGGCAGATGGAAAGGTTATAGGTTACGGACGTAGCGTGTGGGCGATGATCGACATGCAAACACGCCAGCCTGTGGATATTCTTGCCATGCAAGATGGCAGCATCCTGAAATATGTCGATGCGCAAAAGCCCTGTCCTATAGATAAGCCGTCGCGCGTCAAGATGGGGCAGGAGGCGGAACGAGTGGGCTGCTTGACAACGCATTACAGCGATGTCGATGTGAATGGCCATATCAACAGCGTGAAGTATATAGAGCACATTCTGAACCTCTTCCCTATGGCATGGTACAAAGAGCATCGCCTCCATCGTATTGAAGTGGCGTATGTGGCTGAGGCTTATGGAGGCGACACATTAACCTTCTATCGCCAAGAGCAGGAGGAAGGTGTTTTCTGTGTGCGGATAGCCAAGCAAGATACCGCAACCGGAGGAGAGACAGAAGTGGTGAGATGCAAATTATGGTTCCAATAATAAAGCGTTCAGATTTATTTTCCTAAAAATATTTGCAGATGATAAAGAAATATTGTATATTTGCAGCGAAATCACTTTGAATATAACTTTTGTACATAGTGTTTTATTGTAAGGGAGGGGGCTCGTGAGGGTCTTCTTCTTTTTTTGTATAGCTTTCCGTCTAAACCTTTCCTTTTTGCTTCGTTCAGCGCACGATGATTACTCGTTCAGCACTCGTTCTGCTCCACAGTTTTACGAGCG
>CAMAMZ010000169.1 GCA_945837185.1 uncultured Bacteroidales bacterium
AAAGTATCTAAACATAAATGGCGAAGTATGTTTAGATACTTTGCCATTTATGTTTAGATACCAGTTCCGTCTGTCTGTCTAGGGGAGCGCTGATCAGCGGAGTAAGGTCACCAATTCGCGCATTCCCTCACTGGCACCTTTGCGAATATGTGTAAAGGGATGGTTGGTGTTGGGAGACACGGGGTCGGGGTCAATCAGGTATACCGGACAATGGGCAGGAGCATAACGCACCAATCCGGCAGCGGGATATACATTGAGCGAAGTACCAATGATAACGAAGATATCAGCTTCCTGTGTTGCTTCAGCAGCCGGTTCTATCATCGGAACACTTTCTCCAAAAAACACGATGAAAGGTCGGAGCAAGCTACCGTCGTCAGCTTTAGTGCCAGGTTGCACCTCGGGTTCCTCGGCGGTGAGTTGTCGTATATAGGCAGGGTTGTAAGGATCGTTGCTCGAGCACACCTTGTCGAGTTCTCCGTGCAGATGGATAACATGGGTAGAACCAGCTTTCTCATGCAGGTTGTCCACATTCTGTGTCACCACCGTCACCTGAAAATCTTTTTCCAGTTCATGAATCAGACAATGTCCCTCATTAGGTTTGGCAGAAAAAAGCTTGCGGCGCAGCTTGTTATAGAAGTTAGTAACCAGCGTAGGGTTGGCCAACCATCCCTCGTGCGAGGCAACCTGTTCCACGGGGAAGTCTTCCCAAAGGCCATCGCTTCCCCTGAAAGTCTTGAATCCACTTTCTACCGACATGCCGGCTCCAGTGAGAAAAACAATCTTCTTCATATAATAAGGTAAATTTTCAGCAAAAATAGTGTTTTTTTCTGTAAATCACATGATGCTCTGATATTTTTTTGTTACCTTTGCACGCAAAATACAAAAATCACGCAAACAATACATGGATAAAGTAAGTTATGCATTGGGACTTGGCATAGGTCGCCAATTGGCCGATATGGGCGCCAACAAATTGAATATTGATGATTTTGCCCAGGCAATCAAAGATGTGCTGGCAGGTGCGTCATTGAAGCTGACAGATGTTGAGGCTCAAACAATTGTTCAGGAGTTTTTTGCAGCGCAGGAGAAGCAGCAACGTGCTGCCGCTGCTGAACGTTTCAAGGCGAACAAGGAGCAAGGTGAGAAATATTTGGCCGAGAACCTTTCTCGCGAAGGAGTGGTAGCCCTTCCCTCAGGTTTGCAGTATCAGGTGTTGAAGGAAGGCAATGGCAAGCAACCCAAGGCTACCGATAAGGTGCGTTGTCACTACGAGGGCATGCTTGTCGACGGAACACTCTTTGATAGCAGCGTGCAGCGTGGCGAGCCTGCTGTGTTTGGCTTGAATCAGGTGATTGCAGGCTGGACAGAAGGCGTACAGCTGATGAAGGAAGGCGCCAAGTATCGTTTCTTTATTCCCTATCATCTGGGTTATGGCGAGCGTGGTGCTGGCCAGAGCATTCCTCCTTATTCCGCTTTGGTATTCGACGTAGAGTTGATAGAGGTGTTGTAAGGGCTCTTGTGCGGAGTTTATTGGAAAGTACCGAAACAGATAGGGCAACAGACTCTCTCGAAACAGATAGGGCAATAGATTGTTGAAACAGAAAATAATTATAAAACATAAACAATAACAATGAAAAAGTTTACATTTGTAGCCGCTTTGGCTATTGCGGCCGCCACCATCACATCTTGCGGCCATTCTACCCCTAAGGCAAGCCTTAGAACCGACATCGACTCTATGAGCTATGCAATGGGTATGACACAGTCACAGGGACTGAAGGAATTTCTCGTAGGGCGTATGAATATCGATACAACCTATATGGATCAGTTCTTCAAAGGTCTCAACGAAGGTGCCAATGCAGGTGATGACAAGGGTAAAGCTGCTTATTATGCAGGTATTCAGATTGGTCAGCAGATTGCCAACCAAATGGTGAAGGGCATCAACCACGAAGTGTTTGGTGAAGATTCTACCAAGACAATTTCCCTGAAGAACTTCTTAGCAGGATTCATCACAGCCACTTCAGGCAAGAAGGGCATCTATACACCGATGGAGGCACAGAGTGTTGCCCAGAGCAAGATGGTTGCCATCAAGAGCGAGAGCATGATGAAGCAGTATGGCGCCAACAAGGAAGCCGGTGAGAAGTTCATGG
Organism: uncultured Bacteroidales bacterium; assembly: GCA_945837185.1. GTDB lineage: Bacteria > Bacteroidota > Bacteroidia > Bacteroidales > Bacteroidaceae > Prevotella. The sequence continues at coordinate 2,145 of CAMAMZ010000169.1, forward strand.
CCGAGAACAAGGCCAAGGAAGGTGTTGTATGCTTGCCTTCAGGCGTACAGTACAAGGTTATCAAAGAAGGTAAGGGTGCCATGCCGAAAGACACCTCTTTGGTAAAGGTACATTATGAGGGAAAAACCATCGATGGCAATGTATTTGACAGCTCTTACAAGCGTGGTGAGCCTATCAAACTGCGTGCTAATCAGGTAATCAAAGGTTGGACCGAAGCTCTCGTTCACATGCCCGCAGGCTCAGTATGGGAGGTTTACATTCCCCAGAATCTGGCTTATGGCGAGAACGGACAGAATGCCATCAAGCCTTTCTCTGCCCTGATTTTCAAGATTGAACTTCTGGAAGTGAATCCGAAATAACACCTTTATTTAATAGATAGGTATC